>NZ_JASPEP010000063.1:0-505 GCF_031292835.1 Actinomyces stomatis | reverse complement strand
CCGGCGGTCGGGTGGGGCTGGAGGAGGTCGGCGTGCCGCGCACCGGGCAGGTGCGTGCCCGGGAGGGCGGTCCGGGGGATGCGCCGCAGGGCGAGGAGCTGGCGGTGAGGCTGGCGGGACTGGTTGAGCTCATTGAGGCGCAGCGGGCACCGGCGCTGGTGCGGGCGGCCGTCGTGCACGCCGAGATGCTGGCAGCACGGCCCTTCACCGCCGGGAACGCGGCAGTGGGGCGGCTGCTCGTGCGCCACCTCCTGGTGCGTGACGGGCTCGAGCCGACGGGGACGGCGGTCACCGATCTCTATCCCGGGCGGGTGCCGGCGGCCTACGCCGATGCCGCCAGTGCCTACGCCTCGGGCACCATGGACGGGGTCGTGGCCTGGGTGGTGTGGCAGGCCGAGGCGGTGCTCGCGGGGGTTCAGGAGGCCCAGCGCCTGTGCCGGGCGGTGCAGGCCGGCACCTGGCGGGCCGGGTGAGCGGGCTGGGTGGGCCCTGCGTGGGCCCGGCC
>NZ_JASPEP010000062.1:0-508 GCF_031292835.1 Actinomyces stomatis | reverse complement strand
ACTCCAGGCGGGAGCGCCGCGCCCTCCACTGATCGTCGTCGGGCGCCTGCCAGGCCTCCTCCCACGGGGCGCCCAGCAGCAGGGCCCGCCCCACGACGCCGGCCCCCTCCTCCTCCAGGGCCTCGCCCAGGGCGGTCAGCACCCCGGGCACCGAGGCCCCGGCACTCAGGGCGGCGGCGGCCAGATCCAGGACCAGGGCCTCGTCGACGACGTCGCCGTCAGCCGTCGCCGCGCGTATCAGGCGCCTGGTCACCAGGTGCCCCACCACCATGAGCACGATGCCGAGCGCCCCCACGGCGCTACCGACGCCGCCGTCGAGCAGGAGGGCGGCGGGGTCGGCACCCACGAGCATTCCCAGTCCCAGGCCGACCACGGGCAGGCAGGCCAGGAGCCGCGCGGTGGTACGGGGGCCGGCCAGGGCGGCCCGGCGGGAGGCCTCGGCGTGACCGGACTCGGCGACCCCGCCCGCCACGGTCTGGAGGATGTCAGCCAGGGGTGCCCCCAGGGC
>NZ_JASPEP010000061.1:0-516 GCF_031292835.1 Actinomyces stomatis | reverse complement strand
GCTTCCAGCGCTCGGCCTCCCGGCGCACGGGGGTGCCTCCGGCCCAGGCCAGGTAGCCGGCGGCGGCCACCAGCCCGGCCCCGCCGAGGACCGCGACGAGCCACGGCGGGATCCACGGGTGACCGGCCTCGGCGTTGCGGGCCAGGTTCATGGCCGAGGCAGTGGCCAGGACCAGCCCCAGCAGGGCGAAGGCCACGCCGACCAGGCGCTGACGACGCACGGCTGCGGGCCACGGGGAACGGGTCCTGGCACTGGAGCTCTTGGCGCTTCCGCGCCCCACACCCCAGTCGGTGCCCGAGGAGGGGCGGCGGGGGCCGCGTCCCTTGGCGGGGCCGCGCCCCACACCCCAGTCAGTGCCCCCCTGGGCCTTGATCTCCTCGACGTCCAGGGCATTGGTGGCGGCCTCCCAGGCACTGGACTCGGCCAGGATGCCGGCGTCCTCCTCGGAGTCGGGCTGGACCGCCGCGTCCGTAGGCGCGGTGGGGGCGGCGCTGGGGCGCGCCTGGTAGCCGCGGG
>NZ_JASPEP010000060.1:0-802 GCF_031292835.1 Actinomyces stomatis | reverse complement strand
GGGCGAGCGTGCCGGCTGGGCCCTGGCCGTCGCCGGCCCGCTGGCCTTCCTGGCGGTCTTCTTCGCCTGGCCCGTGGCCACGCTCATGGGTCGCGGCCTCGCCCCCGACGGCGCCCTGGACCTGAGCGGCTTCGGTGAGGTCCTGGCCCGCGAACGCACCTGGCGGATCCTCACGCAGACCCTCACCCAGGCGGTACTCGGCACCGCCGTGTGCGTGGCCCTCGGCATCCCCGGGGCCCTCGTCCTCTACCGGCGCAGCTTCCCCGGCCGCGACCTGCTGCGCGGGGTGGTGACCGTGCCCTTCGTGCTGCCCAGCGTCGTCGTCGGCGTCGCCTTCCACGCCCTGGTCACCCGCGGCGGGCCCCTGGAGGCCCTGAGCCTGGACGGGACGCTGACCGCGGTCGTGGCCGCGCTGGCCTTCTTCAACTACGGGCTCGTGGTGCGCACCGTGGGCACCATGTGGTCGCGGCTCGACCCGCGCGCCGTGGAGGCCGCCCGGGCGCTGGGGGCCTCGCCGATGCGGGCCTTCGCCACCGTCACCCTGCCCGCGCTGGCCCCCGCCATCGCCTCGGCCGCCTCCCTGACCTTCCTGTTCTGCGCCACCGCCTACGGGGTGGTGCTCGTGCTCGGCGGGGTGGGGATCGGCACCATCGAGACCGAGATCTACCGATTGACCACCCAGTACCTCGACCTGCGGGGCGCCGCCGTCCTGTCCGTCGTCCAGCTCGGCGTCATCGCCCTGGCCCTGTGGGTGGCCGAGCGGGCGCGCGCCGCCACCCAGACGCGCCTGCGGCTGCGCACC
>NZ_JASPEP010000059.1:0-963 GCF_031292835.1 Actinomyces stomatis | reverse complement strand
ACCCGCTGCCCAGGGAGGCGCCGGCACCACCGGCGGCCCGGGCGGGGGCGAGGCGGCTGATGCGGAGATGATCCGCACCCGCTGGGAGGAGGTCCTCGAGGCGGCCAAGCGCTCGCGGCGCGCCACCTGGGCACTGGTCGGCTCCAACTCCCGACCGGGCACCGTCTCCGGGGGCGTCTTCACCCTGTTGTTCGCCGCTCCCGGCCTCGTGGGAGCCTTCGAGAACGGTGGACACGGCCCCATCTTCTCCGCGGCCCTCCACCAGGCCCTCGGCCTGCGCCTCGAGGTGCACGCCATCGTCGCCGGCGACGACGGGCCGGGGGGACCAGGTGGCTCCGGCGGCCCGCACGGTCCCGGAGGACCTGGCGGTGCGCCCACTGGGGCAGGAGATGCGAGCGCTCCCGGTTACGACGTCGGCCACGCCACCGGCCACGGCGGGCCGCAGGGCTCCTACGGCGGCGCCCCCGACGCCGGCCCGGGCGGAGCCGTCCCGCAAGCGAGAGTCTTCGATTCGGCCGGTTCGGCTGCCGGCGGCGAGGCGGAGGACGTCAACGGCGCCGGGACGCACGCCGGTGGCCAGGGCTCGGTCGAGGATGCGGCGGCCCCGGTCGCCTCATCCGCTCCCGCGCCCCGGGCGCTGACAACCCATGACCGCACCAGTGCTGCCGACACCGGTCGGCCCGCGCAGGGCCCAGCGGTACAGTCGGCCGCTGCAGCACCCGCGCGGCCGACCGACGTCGAGCCGACCGGCCGACCCGAGGCGCACCGGCCCGCCTCCACCACCTGGGACGACGGCTCCCCGATCTTCGAGCCCCCGCCCGAGGACGACTGGGGCGCCGATCCCTATGCTGAGGACTCCGGGTACGTCGGTGCCGATGAGCCCACTGTCCCCGCTCAGCACACCGATTCCGCCGGACGCCGCGCCGCCCCGGCCCCCGCCGCGCAGGAATCCGCGACCTCACC
>NZ_JASPEP010000058.1:0-986 GCF_031292835.1 Actinomyces stomatis | reverse complement strand
GTGGACGCCGGTACTCGCCTTCGGCGGGGCGCCCTTCACGCTGGCGGCCTACCTGGTGGAGGGCCGACCCAGCCGCGACCACCTGGCAGCGCGCACGCTCATGCGCGCCGACCCCGACTCCTGGGACCGGCTCATGACGTGGTGCGCGCGCCTGACCGGCGAGTTCATCGCCACCCAGGTGCGCGCCGGGGCGGCCGCGGCCCAGCTCTTCGACTCCTGGGCGGGCTCGCTGTCCCCGCGCGCCTACCGCGAGCGCGTGGCCCCCTACTCGGCGCTCGCGCTGGATGCGGCCCGGGGTGCCATATCCCCCACCACCGGCCAGGCTCCGCCGCTCATCCACTTCGGGACCGGGACCGCCCGGCTGCTGGGGCTCATGCGGCAGGCGGGGGCCGACGCCGTCGGCGTGGACGAGCGGATCGACCTGGGTGAGGCGATCGAGGCGCTGGCCGGGGCCGACCCGCAGGCGGGGGCCTGCCCGGTCCAGGGCAACCTCGACCCGGCGCTGCTGGCGGCGCCGTGGCCGCTGGTGGCTGAGGAGGTCGACGCGGTGCTGGCTGCCGGGCGCGCGGCGCCGGGGCACGTGGTCAACCTGGGGCACGGGGTTCCGCCGGCCACTGACGCGGACGTCCTCACCCGGATCGTGGCGCGGGTGCACGACTCAGCCGACTGGGAGTCCGTGGCGCTGGCCGGTTGGGACGCCGTCACCGATGCGCCGGCTCAGACGGCCGAGGCGGCCGGCGGGTCGAGCGTGAGCAGGCGGGACCGGCAGGAGCCCGGACGGCAGGCGCCTCGAGGGCCTGGAGGACGGCCCCTGGCCCGCACGACGCGCCGCCCCGGACGGGAAGAGCACTGAATGACTGAGCACACGCAGCCCGCCGGGGGCCACCGGACGAAGCAGTGCGGGGCGCCGGGTGGTTCGGACGGTTCGGGCGGTTCCGGCGATTCAGGCGGCCTGGATGGCCCGGACGGTTCCGGGGCCGCCGCCC
>NZ_JASPEP010000057.1:0-1078 GCF_031292835.1 Actinomyces stomatis | reverse complement strand
GAAAGGAGGTGATCCAGCCGCACCTTCCGGTACGGCTACCTTGTTACGACTTCGTCCCAATCACCAGCCCCACCTTCGACCGCTCCCCGTAGGGCCACGGGCTTCGGGTGTTGCCGACTTTCATGACGTGACGGGCGGTGTGTACAAGGCCCGAGAACGTATTCACCGCAGCGTTGCTGATCTGCGATTACTAGCGACTCCAACTTCACGGTGTCGAGTTGCAGACACCGATCCGAACTGAGACCGGCTTTAAGGGATTCGCTCCACCTCACGGTATCGCAGCCCTCTGTACCGGCCATTGTAGCATGCGTGAAGCCCAAGACATAAGGGGCATGATGATTTGACGTCATCCCCACCTTCCTCCGAGTTGACCCCGGCAGTCTCCCGCGAGTCCCCACCACAACGTGCTGGCAACACGGGACAAGGGTTGCGCTCGTTGCGGGACTTAACCCAACATCTCACGACACGAGCTGACGACAACCATGCACCACCTGTGAACCGGCCCCACAAGGAGGAAACCCCGTCTCCGGAGCCGACCGGCACATGTCAAGCCTTGGTAAGGTTCTTCGCGTTGCATCGAATTAATCCGCATGCTCCGCCGCTTGTGCGGGCCCCCGTCAATTCCTTTGAGTTTTAGCCTTGCGGCCGTACTCCCCAGGCGGGGCACTTAATGCGTTAGCTACGGCGCGGAAGACCCGGAAAAGGCCCCCCACACCTAGTGCCCAACGTTTACGGCGTGGACTACCAGGGTATCTAATCCTGTTCGCTCCCCACGCTTTCGCTCCTCAGCGTCAGTAACGGCCCAGAGACCCGCCTTCGCCACCGGTGTTCTTCCTGATATCTGCGCATTCCACCGCTACACCAGGAGTTCCAGTCTCCCCTACCGCACTCAAGCCGGCCCGTACCCACCGCAAGCCCCCAGTTAAGCCAGAGGATTTCACGACAGACGCGACCAGCCGCCTACGAGCTCTTTACGCCCAATAATTCCGGACAACGCTCGCGCCCTACGTATTACCGCGGCTGCTGGCACGTAGTTAGCCGGCGCTTCTTATCCAGCTACCGTCAACCCACCCACCAG
>NZ_JASPEP010000056.1:0-1593 GCF_031292835.1 Actinomyces stomatis | reverse complement strand
CCCCGACGCCCTCGGCCCCGGGGCCGTCACCGAAGCGCTGGGCGACCAGCTCGCTCACCTCGCGGCCGCTGCGCACCGGGGCGTCGAGAACCGGCCCGACGCCCTCCTCGATCCGCACCCCGACGCCCGCCAGGCGCAGCGGCACCATGATGTCGGAGAAGAAGACGGCGGCGTCGACGCCGTGGCGCCGCACCGGCTGCAGCGTCACCTCCGCCGCGAGCGCGGGATCCAGACAGGCCTCCAGCATCGGCACTCCGGCGCGCGCCCGCAGCGCCCGGTACTCCGGAAGGGACCGTCCCGCCTGACGCATGAACCACACGGGCGTGCGCGCAGGTCTCCGCCCCGCCAGCGCCTCCAGGAGCGCCGGCCCTGTCGCGGCCCCGGCCTGCCCGGCAGACCCTGATGCCACCTCGGCAGACCCGGCCGCCGGCCCGGCGTCCCGACCGGTCGTCTCCCCAGCGGCTCCCGGACCGGCCCCGCTGCCGGCCCGCTGCCCGCTCGGCGCCGTCTGCTCGGAGTCGATCGAATAATTGTGTGAACCGCCGGTGACGAAATCGCCGCTATCGGGTGAAGAATTCTGACGCCGCGTGCTTTCCCTGCGATAGGGGAACTGAATGCGAGACATATCGGCTGCCTCCTGTAAGTAGTGGTCAGAGGGGGTTTATTTCGCGTGGTGATGCGGCATCTCAGGCGTCGATCAGGTGCTGACAGAGTGTCAGAAATATGGTGGTGACACATTGTCGTGATGTGGGTGTGCGTCGCCACGCCGCTATTGTGCCCGCACCCCGCGGTGATGTTTCAATAGCGCTCGTTGTGACTACTCATCTTCTCTCCGCCGATCATCGACTGCCGGGCCTTGACGTCGTCGCCCGGCTCGGGGTGGTCGCCCCGGGGCTGGGGCCGGACCTCCTGGAGGCGGTCCCAGCGCTGCGCGGGGTCCTGGTCCTGTCCACCTGCAACCGCCTGGCCCTCCTCATCGACGCCGACTCCTGGGCCGACACCGGGTGCCCGGCGGCCCTGCACCCGGACCTCGGTCCGAGTGTCGGGGGTCAGTCCACGGCGGCGTCGGATCTGGGTGAGACAGTCTCCGCCTTCCTCGCCGAGCGCGCCGGGCTCCCGCCGAGCAGCCTCCTGCTGTCCCACCTGGTCGGGGCGAGCGCCCGCCGGGAGATGCTCGCCATCGCCGCGGGCCTGAGCTCGATGGTGGTCGGCGAGACCCAGATCGTCGGCCAGGTCCGCCGCGCCGCCGAGACCGCCGCCGCCGAGGGCACGCTCAGCCCCGAGCTCGTGCGAGTCGTCGAACGCGCCTCGGCCACCGCCCGCCGGGTGGCCCACGAGACCGAGCTGTCCGGTCAGGGGCGCAGCGTCGTCGCCGTCGGCGTGGATCAGGCCGCCGGCCACCTGCCGCCGCTGGAGGGCTGCCGCGCCCTCATCATCGGCACCGGCTCCTACGCCGGCGCCACCGTCGCCGACCTGCGCGCCCGGGGCCTGAGCGACATCGCCGTCTACTCCGCCTCCAACCGCGCCGAGGCCTTCGCCGCCGGCCACGGCCTGCGCGCCGTCCCCACCGGCTCCCTGAGCCAGGCCATGAGC
>NZ_JASPEP010000055.1:0-1598 GCF_031292835.1 Actinomyces stomatis | reverse complement strand
CGCTCCAGGGTCGCCGTCGAGGTGCGCGCCCCGGTGGCGGCGCCCGCCGAAGAACCCGATCCGGTCCCGGTCGTGGGCTCGCCCGAGGCGTTGGTGTGAGAGTCGATCGTGTCGGTCACCCGGCCAGTGTAGGGGAGGCTCCTGAAACTGCCCCGGCCCGCACGGGTTGGCCTGGGCACACCGGCCCGCCCTCCAACACTTCGACCGAATCTTCGTAATCGACGCGGCTCCGCGTCGTTTTTGAAGATTTTGTCGGTGAGTGAGAGAACCGTCAGTTCGCCTCGACCGAGACGATGCGGTGGACGGCGACGGTCAGCTCAGTCTCGCGCACGACGTCGCGCAGGCGCACCCGCCCGGCCTCCACGGCCATGACCCGCACCTGACGCTCCTGCACGGCGCCGTCGGGGCCGGCCAGACTCAGCCGCAGCCGCGAGCGCGAGGACTGGGCCTGGCGCAGCACCGCCAGGGCGTGCACCGGGTCGGTGGCCACAGCCGTCTCTCCGGCGGCCTGCAGCGCCTCCTGCCCCACACGCAGCCGCCCCACGAGGGTCGTCAGCTCACGCCTCCCGGGCCGACGCCGTCGCACCGAGTGCTCGCTGCCGGGGCGTGAGGGCTCAGGGGCCCGGCGCGCCTGCTGCACGGTGGCCGATCCGACCACCAGGTGGCCGCCGGCGTCCTCGGTCACCGGCGCCAGCCCGGAGGCGCGCAGCTCGCGCAGCACCTGACCGGCGCTGGCCGTGGCCACGAGGATCCCGGGAGCCACCTGGTCCAGGCCGAGGTCCTTCAATCGCGGTTCGACCAGGAGCCCGGCGGCCGTCGCCTCATCGCCGATCCGCAGCAGCGCGGACACGGCCCGCACCCGCACCGCCCCGTGGTGGCGGGCCGCATCCTGGATGAGCACGCTCAAGGAGTCCGGCAGGGGCGTGGGACTGTAGCGGCCGATCGCCTGGGTGATCTCCTCGGCCCGGTAACCGACGTCGAGCGCGCCGCGCACCGACTCAGGGGTGAAGCGCACCGTGAGCGCTCCGCCGCGCGACTCGACGACGCTCGTGCGTTCCAGCAGCGCGGCCAGCTCGGGGGCGGGACGGCCCGGGACGATGGCGGTGAGGTCGGACTGGACGAGGATCATGTCGACGGCGGCCGGCAGGTCCGCCGCGAGCGCCGCCTCCAGGGCTGCGAGGATATCGTCGTCCGACAGCGACTCGGCGAGCGCGTCGCCGCCCGCCTCCTCGGCGTGGTTGGTGCCACCGAGGCTGCCGATGAGTCCCGCGTCCTGCTCGTCGAGGCTCGCCGCCGCCCGTCGGGCGAGGATCCTGCCGGCCTCGGTCAGTGCCCCGGCGCCGGTGAGCCCGAGAGCATCGGCCTCGGCCAGGACCGCGGAGATCGCCCCGCCGGGGATGGTGCGCCGGGGGCTCTCCCAGGTCAGGGCCGCCCGCACGAAGGCAGGGGTGGTGCTGGTCCCCTGCGGGAGGTCGCCCAGGAGGGCGAGCACTCGGGCGCGCAGTCGCGCCGCCCACCCGGCCTCCAGATCCGGGTCGAGGACGGCGCGCAGGGTTCCGTCGTCGTCGCGCGTGCCCGCCAGCCAGGGGGTGCGGGCG
>NZ_JASPEP010000054.1:0-1779 GCF_031292835.1 Actinomyces stomatis | reverse complement strand
GTACGCGGTTTGGCCGTGCTCCGGCTCGACGACGGCCGCCGCCCTCCCTTCCCGTTCCGACCGGCTGCGCCGGCGGGCTCGGCGGAGGCGGGCTCCTGGCCCAGGTCGCCGGCGTCGTCGAAGAGCGGTGAGCCCATGAGCGGGTCGCCCAGGACGGAGCCGAAGGGGTCGTCGCCCAGGCCGATGTCGGAGGGCTCCCAGCCCGTGGGTGCCAGCGACACGGAGTCGTCAACGTCGCCAGCGTCGGCAACGCCGCCAGAGCCGTCCGGCCGGACCGCTCCCGCATCGGTGCCGGGACGCCCGCCGCGGCCGGAGCCGGCGGAGGCGCCTCCCATGCGGCTCACCCAGGCGCGCAGCTCCGGGGAGCAGCCCGGGTTGTCCACGATGACGCCGCGCAGGTCCGGACGGTTGCCGGCCAGCACCATGAGCCGTCCGGCGCCGGCCCTCGGGTCCCGGGCGAGCTGGAGGTCGGGGTCATCTGTGGTCCGGGGCGCCGCGTCGGGGTCGGCGGGGCCAGGGGCGGCATTGGCAACGGCGGTCATGGCACGAGCATCCCACGTCCCCCTTCCCCGTGTCCCGGTTCCGTGCCCATCGGGCCGGCCTCGACCGCAATCCGGGCGGCCACCACCGACCACATACCCCCTGGGGGTACTTGACCGCTCTACCCCCTAGGGGTATGTTCGGTCCCGACCGAGACAACGGAGGAGAGATGGCCGGCTACACCGGATCCAAGGAGGACTACCTCAAGCGCCTGCGCCGCATCGAGGGGCAGGTCCGGGGTATCTCCCGCATGGTTGAGGAGGACGTCTACTGCATCGACGTCCTCACCCAGATCTCCGCCGCCACCAAGGCCCTTCAGGCCGTCAGCCTCGGCCTGCTGGAGGACCACATGAGCCACTGCGTCCTGCACGCCGCCCAGGCCGGCGACGAGGAGGGCACTGCCAAGATCCGCGAGGCCTCCGACGCCATCGCCCGACTCGTGCGGTCCTGAGCACCACGGTCCGCTCAGTGCCGGACCGCTTTGTTCCCGTTCCGATCCACCTGTTTTTCGTACACACTTCCCAAGGAGTGAGAGATGACTGAGTTCACCGTCGACGGCATCGACCGCACCACCACCCTCAAGGTCTCCGGACTCACCTGCGGCCACTGCGTCGCCCATGTCACCGAGGAGCTCGAGGCGCTCGAGGGCGTCAAGGACGTCTCCGTCCTGCTCAACAAGGACGGACAGTCCACCGTCACCGTGCTCTCCGACATCCGCCTGGAGGACGCCGCCCTGGCCGAGGCCATCGACGAGGCCGGGGACTACACGCTCGACGCCGTCGAGCGCGACGTCCGCGAGCGCTGAGCCCGGACGTCTCACCGCCGTCGCCCGAGGTCCGGACGTCGACGGGCGGCCACGCATACCGACACGGACACGGAAGGCTCCTATGAGTACGACCAGCCAGGAACCGGGCGAGCAGCTGCGCACCGTCAACCTCTCCATCGGGGGCATGACCTGCGCCAGCTGCGTGGCCCGGGTGGAGAAGAAGCTGAACAAGCTCGACGGCGTGAGTGCCTCGGTCAACCTCGCCACCGAGTCGGCCCGCATCACCGCCCCGAGCACGGTGAGCGTCGACGACCTCCTGGCCACGGTCGCCCGCGCCGGCTACACCGGCGCCCCGCTGGGCACCACCTCGCCGGATGAGCCGGCAGCCTCGGAGGCGTCACCGGCCGGCGAGCCCACGTCGGCGGCATCGGCGGCATCAGCATCGGGACCGTCCGCACCCGGCTCGGCCGAAG
>NZ_JASPEP010000053.1:0-1986 GCF_031292835.1 Actinomyces stomatis | reverse complement strand
AAAGGGCCTGCATCCTGGCGATGCGCTGCCGACGGAGTCCCAGCTGTGCACCGACCTGGGAGTATCCCGCTCCTCCGTCCGCGAGGCCGTCCGCACCCTCGTCGCCCTCGACATCGTCGAAGTACGCCACGGACACGGCATGTTCGTCGGCCAGATCTCCATGCGCCCCATGGTCGAGTCCCTCGTCTTCAAAGGCCTCCTCAACCCCGGAGACGACCACCGCGGACTACGCGACATCGTCGAAGTACGCATCACCCTCGACAACGCCCTGGCCGAGCCCGTCACCCACGCCTGGCACAACCGACAAGACCCCGAGCTCGACACCCTCGTCGACAAGATCGAGCAGCTCGCCTCACAAGGAGAGCTCTTCACCGACCAGGACCGACGCTTCCACACACGACTGCTCCAACCCCTCGACAACCACCTCTACCTCCACCTCACCGAAGCCTTCTGGGCCATCCACACCCTCACCGTCCCCCTCCTGGGCGCCCCCAAGCTCGAAGACCTCACCAGCACCGCAAAAGCCCACCGAGCCATGCTCCAAGCAGCCCGCACCGGAAACATCCCCGCCTACCACCAAGCCATCACCCAGCACTACGCCCCACTCCTAGCAGTCCTCACCTAAACCACCAGCCAAGAACCGCTCCGTCAGAGCCGGATAGGTTCCGGCCTGTGCCACGGCCAGAACATTGAGGCGCGGGTCCTCCGGACGAAGCAGCCTCTCCACCCACAGGTCGCGCGCGGCAGTGAGCCCCTGCGCGAGCCACCGCGCATTGACGAACTCCATGGCGTGAGTACCCCCGGGGTAGACGTGCAACTCGGCATCACCGCCGTCGCGCCACACCCTGGAGGCGAAGGCGACATCCTCATCCCGGAAGACCTCGGCGGAGGCCACTGAGATGAACAGCGGCGGCAGCCCGCCCAGCCATGTGGCGCGGGCGGGGGCCTCGTATGGGGTGACCAGCTCCGTGCCGCGCCGCTCCCCCAGCGCAGCGTCCCAAGCGACATTGTTGTACGCCGTCGGCCAGGTGCCATCGTCCGGGTACTGACGCGCTGAGACCGAGTCCTGCCAGTGCTGCATTCCTGTGCGGTCATCCAGCATGGGGTAGTCCAGCAGCCCGCCAAGAACGGCCGGCCCCTGTCGATCTCGCGCCATGAGCAGCGTGCCGGCGCTCAGCCCTCCACCGGCGCTCGGCCCGACAACGACGACGCGCCCCGGATCGGCGCCGAGGTCCTCGGCATGCTCGACCGCCCAGCACAGCGTGGCGTAGCAGTCCTCAACGCCGGCGGGTGCCGGATGCTCCGGAGCCAGCCGGTACTCAGGACTGATAATGACGCCTCCGTACCTGCGCAGCCACGGGACAACGGTCAACAGACCGTTGAAACGGCATCCCATTACCAGTCCTCCCCCGTGCAGGGAGAGGAACAGAGGGCCGGGCCCGCCGACGGAGGCGCTCTGGACGGTCCGCACGACCGCAGCGGGAAACGCCGTCCCGTTCTGACGAAGGACCTCAACATCCTCCAGGTCGACGTCAGGATGCCTGAGCAGGAAACCCGCTCGGACCTCATCAACGGGGGCGCGCCAGCTCGGGATGTTCTGCACCGTCATGGTCCGGAAGATGCCGAGCGGCTCGATGCACTCAAGCAGGGCCGCAGTAGCAGTGTCGTAGGGAGGGCGGGTAGGGACCGCTTCATGCGTGTGGGGCATGCCGTAACTGTTGCACTGTGAGCGCTGTAGCAGCAACCCACTCACAATCAGTCATTGATCGGCACTACAGGGCTCCACCTCCGGCCGCTGCTTGACGACGACTCCCGTTTTCAGCACGACATCCGTCCGGAGACGCGAGAACGCATGGGCGGGCACAATTCGACATTCACCAGCACAAATGCGCCAAAAGTCGGACAATGGGGCCATGCAGACGTCCCGCGGTGTCATGTCCGGCCTCACCACCTCCCCTATGACTCAGTCCTCCACGGCAATCGCCG
>NZ_JASPEP010000052.1:0-2460 GCF_031292835.1 Actinomyces stomatis | reverse complement strand
GTTTCCCGCTTAGATGCTTTCAGCGGTTACCCTTCCCGAACGTAGCCAACCAGCCGTGCCCCGGGCGGGACAACTGGCACACCAGAGGTTCGTCCGTCCCGGTCCTCTCGTACTAGGGACAGGCCTTCTCAAGTCTCCTGCGCGCGCAGAGGATAGGGACCGAACTGTCTCACGACGTTCTAAACCCAGCTCGCGTACCGCTTTAATGGGCGAACAGCCCAACCCTTGGGACCTGCTCCAGCCCCAGGATGCGACGAGCCGACATCGAGGTGCCAAACCATGCCGTCGATATGGACTCTTGGGCAGGATCAGCCTGTTATCCCCGGGGTACCTTTTATCCGTTGAGCGACGACCCACCCACACGGGATCGCCGGATCACTAGTTCCTACTTTCGTACCTGCTCGACCCGTCGGTCTCACAGTCAAGCTCCCTTGTGCACTTGCACTCAACACCTGGTTGCCGACCAGGCTGAGGGAACCTTTGAGCGCCTCCGTTACACTTTAGGAGGCAACCGCCCCAGTTAAACTACCCACCAGGCACTGTCCCTAACCCGGATCACGGGCCCAGGTTCAGGCGCACGCCATAACCAGAGTGGTATTTCAAGGACGACTCCACCGCCACTGGCGTGACGGCTTCACAGTCTCCCACCTATCCTGCACAAGCTATAGCGGGCGCCAATACCAAGCTGTAGTAAAGGTCCCGGGGTCTTTCCGTCCTTCTGCGCGAAACGAGCATCTTTACTCGTACTGCAATTTCGCCGAGCTCATGGTTGAGACAGCGGGGAAGTCGTTACGCCATTCGTGCAGGTCGGAACTTACCCGACAAGGAATTTCGCTACCTTAGGATGGTTATAGTTACCACCGCCGTTTACTGGGGCTTAAATTCACCACTTCACCCCCAAGAGGGGGTTGATGGTTCCTCTTAACCTTCCAGCACCGGGCAGGCGTCAGTCCGTATACATCGCCTTACGGCTTCGCACGGACCTGTGTTTTTAGTAAACAGTCGCTTCCCCCTGGCCTCTGCGACCCTCCCCCCTAGCCCGCACGGGGCTTCAGGGCTCAGGCCCCCCTTCTCCCGAAGTTACGGGGGCATTTTGCCGAGTTCCTTAACCATGATTCACTCGTGCGCCTAGGCATACTCTGCCCGACCACCTGTGTCGGTTTAGGGTACGGGCGGCTGGCACCATCGCGTCGAGGCTTTTCTCGGCACCCCAGGATCACCCTGTTATCCCCCACCAACGTGAGGTCACCATCACGCCTCACCCCCGTCATCAAAGACAGCCCCCCGGATTTACCTGGAGGACGGGCTGCGCGCTTGAACGGACCAAGCCATCAGGTCCGCCGGGCTACCACTGTGCGTCACCCCTGTTAACACGCTTGCCTACCTGCACGGAGGATCCCCAGACCCCACCACCACAACCACACCGCCAGGCGAACCTGACACATGCGGCTTATATGGCGGCTGGGCGTGGGTTAGCACCCGCGCGTCAGCATGGGCGGTGCTTCGCCGGTACGGGAATATCAACCCGTCATCCATCGACTACGCCTGTCGGCCTCGCCTTAGGTCCCGACTCACCCAGGGCGGACTAGCCTGGCCCTGGAACCCTTGGTCATTCGGCGCTAGGGCTTCTCACCCTAGTATCGCTACTCATGCCTGCATTCTCACTCCCGCACCGTCCACCAGCAGTCACCCACAGGCTTCCCCCGGTGCAGGACGCTCCCCTACCACCCACAACCCCTGCCACCACCCCAGCAAGTGGGACGGTGAAGGGAGCACGTCATGGGTCCGCGGCTTCGGCGGTGTGCTTGAGCCCCGCTACATTGTCGGCGCACGATCACTTGACCAGTGAGCTATTACGCACTCTTTCAAGGATGGCTGCTTCTAAGCCAACCTCCTGGTTGTCTGCGCGACCGCACATCCTTTCCCACTTAGCACACGCTTAGGGGCCTTAGCCGGCGATCTGGGCTGTTTCCCTCTCGACCACGGAGCTTATCCCCCGCAGTCTCACTGCCACGCTAGAACCCGAACGGCATTCGGAGTTTGGTTGACGTCAGTAACCCTGTGGGGCCCATCAGCCACCCAGTAGCTCTACCTCCGCCGGGCAACACGCGACGCTGCACCTAAATGCATTTCGGGGAGAACCAGCTATCACGGAGTTTGATTGGCCTTTCACCCCTACCCACAGCTCATCCCCCCAGTTTTCAACCTAGGTGGGTTCGGTCCTCCACACGCTCTTACACGTGCTTCAACCTGGCCATGGGTAGATCACCCCGCTTCGGGTCCAGAACGCGCCACTACAAACGCCCTATTCGGACTCGCTCTCGCTACGGCTACCCCACACGGGTTAACCTCGCGACACGCCACTGACTCGCAGGCTCATTCTTCAAAAGGCACGCCACCACCCCCACACACACAACGCATGCGAAGGCTCTGACGGCTTGTAAGCGCCCGGTTTCAGGT
>NZ_JASPEP010000051.1:0-2493 GCF_031292835.1 Actinomyces stomatis | reverse complement strand
GTGGAGGCAGTGATGACGGGAAGGATCACTGTCATGGGACTCAAGGAAGTACCTCGATGAGCTGCGCGAGCGAGCTACGAGGATAGCGTTGGAGGCGTTGGCTGACCCGGCGCGGGCCAGGGGAGCGGTCCGTAGGATCGGCGAGGAGCTGGGTGTCCACCCCGAGGCTCTGCGCACCTGGGTCAAGAAGGCCCAGGTCGATGGTGGTCTGAGGCCGGGAACCACCTCTGACGAGGCACAGCGGATCGAGGAGCTTGTGAAAGAGGTCCGAGAGCTGCGAGGAGCCAACGCGATCCCGAAGAGCACAGTCGGCTTGTCTATCGCGGCGGAGTGTGAGCGCCCATCCCGTTGATCTGCCAGTACATTGCGATTAAGAAGGAGGAGTTTGGATCCTGGCCGGTCTGCAAGGTGCTCACTGGCGCCGGAGTCAAGATCGCCCCGAGCACCTGACTCACGCCCGCCGTAGCCGGCCTTCTAGCGCCAGGAGCCTGCGTGACGAGGCCCTCAAGGCGGAGATATCTAAGGTCCACAACAACCAGCTACTCGGTTCTGGGGGCCCGCATGATGCACGTGATGCGGGGCCGACCTGAGAGCGCCGAGCGTCACGGTGCCGGTCACGTGGCCCGCTGTACCGTCGAACGCCTCATGGGCGACCTGGGTCTGCGCGGTGTCAGACGCGCCAAGTCCTCGCGCACCACGCGCAGTGCGCCGTGAGAGCAGTGTCCGGCTGACCTGGTCAGGCGCCACTTCGAGGCGTTTGCTCCCAATGAGCTGTGGGTCGCCGACGTTCCCCCGCAAGTGGGAGGTGCCCCGTCCTATGTATGCGCCTTCTCTGGGTGGGTCTATGTGGCTTTCGTGACCGACGTGTACTTGCGGAGGATCATCGGCTGGCAGACTTCCACGAGCCTGTACACCAACCTGGCCCTGGACGCCCTGGAGATGGCCGTCTGGCAGCGGAAACGCCAGGGGGCCGACCTGTCGGGCCTGGTGCACCACTCCGGCCGTGGGGTGCAGTACAGGTCTACTCGCTATGGGGCTGCCCTGGTCGAGTGCGAGGCCGTCGCCTCGGTAGGGTCGAAGGGCGACTCCTATCAGCTATCGGCTTTGCCCTGAGTCAAGTCCCTGGTAGTGGTGTAGGGGTTCTTCGTGGTTAGGGGTCAGTGGGTCAGTGTCGGGGGCGTGTCTGGATGGCCGTCCTGGAGCTTGTTGGTGGTCTGGCACTGTTTGAGGGTGTCCAGGCTGAGGTAGCGGCGGCCCTCAGCCCATTCGTCGGTCTGCTCGGCCAGGACGGCGCCGACCAGGCGGATGATGGCGTCCCTGTTGGGGAAGATGCCCACTGAGTCGGTGCGGCGGCGGATCTCCTTGTTGAGGCGTTCTTGGGGGTTGTTGGACCAGATTTGCCGCCATACCTCGACGGGGAAGGCGGCGGTAGGCCAGCAGGTCAGCTCGCGCGGCGTCGAGGTGGTCAGCGGCCTCGGGCAGCGGGTCACGGGTGTAGTCCAGGAGGCGGTCGAACTGGGCCTCGACGGCAGCTGCGTCGGGCTGGTCGTAAACCGAGTGGAGCATGGTCTTGAGGGCCGGCCAGGCGCTCTTGGGGGTCACTGTCATCAGGTTGGCGGCGTAGTGGGTGCGGCAGCGTTGCCAGGTCGCTCCGGGCAGGTTCGCGGCGATGGCCTCGACCAGACCCGTGTGGGCGTCAGAGGTGACAAGCCGCACCCCTCCCAGGCCTCGGGCGACCAGGTCGGCGAGGAACTTGTTCCACGCTGCTCCGCTCTCGCAGGTGGCTACCCGCAGGCCCAGGACCTCGCGGTGTCCGTCGGCGTTGACCCCAGTGGCTGTCAGGACCACCGCACTGACCACGCGACCGCCTTCGCGGACCTTCATTGTCAGGGCGTCGGCCGCTACGAAGATGAAGGGGCCGGCGTCGTCCAGGGGACGGTTGCGGAAGGAGGCGACGTGCTCGTCGAGCTCGGCCGCCATGCGTGAGACCTGCGACTTCGACAGCGAGCTGATGCCCAAGGCGCCTACCAGCTTGTCCATGCGTCGGGTGGAGACCCCGGCCAGGTAGGCGTCGGCGACCACCGTGATCAGCGCGGACTCGGCCCGTTTACGGCGCTCTAGGTGCCTGTCGGGGAAGTACGAGCCGGTACGCAGCCTGGGAACAGCCACGTCAATGGTCCCGACCCGGGTATCCAGGTCCCGGTGGCAGGAGCCGTTGCGCTGGGCCCTGCGCTCGGGGCTGGCCTGACCGTACTCGGCGCCGCACACCGCGTTGGCATCGGCCGACAGCAGGGCATTGACCATGGTCTGCAGCAGACTGCGCATCAGGTCCGGGGAGGCCTGTCCCAGAGCCTGGTCAAGAACTCCAGCAGGGTCGACAATATGAGGAGCAGTCATCGTGATGACTCTGTTCGAGTGGGTTGTAGGAGATTCCTCGAAGGACCACACGGTGACCGCACCCACAACCAATACGAGAGCAAGCCACCGGCGGCC
>NZ_JASPEP010000050.1:0-2696 GCF_031292835.1 Actinomyces stomatis | reverse complement strand
CCGCTCCACTGCCGGCTCCACGTCGCTCGCTCCCCGGAACCAGGGCGCTCGCGGCAAGGGCCGGGGCCGGGCCGGTTCCGCGGCCGCCGAGTCCAGTGAGCCCAGGGACCAGGTGACCGGGATCCTCGACGCCGTCGACGAGCTCCTGGGCGAGCCCAGCGGCGACATCCTCATCTTCCTGGCCGGTGAGCGCGATATCCGCGACACCGAGGCGGCCCTCGTCGACCACCTGGGGGCGCGCTACACGCCCGACGGCCGCTCGCGCACGCCGGGCGCCATCGAGGTCGTGCCCCTGTACTCGCGCCTGAGCGCCGCCGAGCAGCACCGGGTCTTCGAGGCCCACCAGGTGCGCCGCATCGTCCTGGCCACGAATGTGGCCGAGACCTCCCTGACGGTTCCCGGGATCCGCTACGTCATCGACCCGGGCCTGGCGCGCATCTCCCGCTACTCCAATCGCACCAAGGTCCAGCGCCTGCCGATCGAGCCGGTCAGCCGGGCCAGCGCCAACCAGCGGGCGGGCCGCTGCGGGCGCGTGGCCGACGGCATCGCCATCCGCCTGTACTCGCAGGCCGACTTCGAGGCGCGCCCGGAGTACACCGAGCCGGAGATCCTGCGCACCTCGCTGGCCAGCGTCATTCTGCAGATGGCGGCCCTGGGGCTGGGGGCGGTGGAGGACTTCCCCTTCCTGGACGCCCCGGACTCCCGCCAGGTCCGCTCCGGCCTGCAGCTGCTCACGGAGATCGGCGCCATCGAGCCGGCCGGGGCCGCCTCCGCCCGGTCCGGCGACACCCCCGACCGGGGCCGCCGGGGACCGCGCCTGACGGAGATCGGGCGGCGCCTGGCGCGCCTGCCCATCGACCCGCGCCTGGGGCGCATGCTCCTGGAGGCCGGTGAGCTGGGCTGCGTCGGGGAGGTCATGGTCATCGTGGCGGCCCTGTCCATCCAGGACGTGCGCGAGCGCCCGGCGGACAAGCAGGAGGCCTCCGACGCCCTGCACCGGCGCTTCGCGGACCCCACGAGTGACTTCCTGACCTACCTGAACCTGTGGCGCTACCTGCGCACGCAGAGCCGCGAGCTGTCCGGCTCGGCCTTCCGGCGCATGTGCCGCGCCGAGTTCCTGCACTACCTGCGGGTGCGCGAGTGGCAGGACGTCCACGCCCAGCTGCGCCAGCTGGCCCGCCCGCTGGGCCTGGATGCCGTCCCGGTGGAGCTGCCGACGGCCCGTTCGATACGGGCGGCCACCGAGGCCCTGGAGCCGGGCAGCCACGCCGCCCAGATCGCCAACGGGGGCGTGGCGGCCGCCGTCGTGGCCCTGGGGCGCAGCGCGGACACGCCAGACGCCGACGCGATCCACCGCTCGCTGCTGGTGGGGCTGCTGTCCAATGTGGGTAACTGGGACGAGCGTCGTCGGGAGTACGCCGGCGCGCGCGGGACGCGCTTCACGATCTGGCCGGGCTCGGGTCTGCGCCGCAAGACCTACGACTGGGTGATGACCGCCGAGCTGGTGGAGACCTCCCGGCTCTTCGCCCGCACGGTGGCCAAGGTGGACTCCCGGTGGATCGAGCAGGTGGCGGACCGGGCGGGTCTGACCCGCCACGTCTTCGGTGAGCCCTACTGGTCGACCCGCCAGGGGGCGGCCATGGTCCACGAGAAGGTGCTGCTCTACGGGATGACACTGGTGGCGGACCGACCGGCGACGCTGGCGAGCGTGGGGACGGACTCGGCCCGCCAGGTGGCCCGGGAGATGTTCATCCGCTCGGGCCTGGTGGAGGGCGGCTGGCACGCCCGCCACGGCTTCGTGGAGCGCAACCGGGCCCTCATCGAGGAACTTCAGGACGTGGAGCGGCGTCGGCGCGAGCACGGCCTGCTGGCCGACGACGCCGCCCTGTTCGACTTCTACGACGACCGCGTCCCCGAGGAGGTGACCTCCGCGGCGGCCTTCGACGCCTGGTGGAAGGAGCAGCGGCGCGCCGCCCCGGACCTGCTGGACTTCACCCGTGAGCTGCTGCTGCCCGGTGGGGGCGACGCGAGCGGCTTCCCGGACACGTGGGTGCAGGGAGACCTGACCCTGGGCCTGGACTACGTGTTCGAGCCGGGTCACCCCGAGGACGGGGTCAGTGTCCAGGTGCCGGTGGAGGTGCTGGGGCGTCTGACCCCGGAGGGCTTCGACTGGCTGGTGCCGGGGATGCGGGCCGAGCTGTGCGTGGCCACGATCCGGGCGCTGCCCAAGCGAGTGCGCCGCCAGCTGGTGCCGGCCCCGGACGTGGGCGCCCAGGTGTGGGCGCAGATCGCGCAGGAGTTCCCGACGCCGCCGGGTGCGAGCTGCCCGGAGGTGCCCTTCGAGGATGCCTTCAGCCGGGTGGTGCTCCGGCTCAAGGGCGTGGAGATCACGGAGGCGGACTGGGCCGAGGCCGCCGAGCGGCTGCCGGATCACCTGGCGATGGCTTTCGCCGCCCTGGATGCCCGGGGCCGGGTCATCGGCCGCAGCCGGGACCTGGTCTCGCTCCAGCAGCGGTTGTCGGGCAAGACGGAGGCCGCTGTGCGCTCGGCGGTGCGCGGCGCACTGGCCCAAGCGATGGCAGAGGCCCAGGAGCGCCAGGGCGCACAGGGCGGAAGGTCCGGCCGCAAGGGGCGCAAGGGGAAGGGCGGGCGTCCGGCTGCCACCCAGCATCCCGACGGCGCCGCCGTGACCGCGG
>NZ_JASPEP010000049.1:0-3312 GCF_031292835.1 Actinomyces stomatis | reverse complement strand
CGACGGCCAGCACACCGGCCACGTGAGCGATCACCGAGGCCCGGGTCGACAGGCTCGGGGGCTCCCAGCGCGGCCGCAGCCGCACCGGGCGGGCGAAGTCGCGCACCGGCCAGTCATGCTCCTGTGCCAGGCGCCGCAGGTCCCGGTCGGGGTTGACCGCGACGGGATGGCCGACGGCGCTGAGCATCGGCTCATCGGAGATGGAGTCGGAGTAGGCCCAGCACCGGGACAGGTCGATGCCGTGGGCGGCGGCGTCCTCGCGCAGCGCCACCACCTTCTCCGCGTGCAGCATGGAGCGGGAGATGCGCCCGGTGAACAGGCCGTCCTCGCCGACCTCCATGTGGGTGGCCACGGCCCGGTCGGCCCCGACGAGGCGGGCGATGGGGGAGACCATCTCGGTGATGGAGGCCGAGACCACCACGACGTCGTGCCCGGCCCGGCGGTGACCCTCAATGAGGTCGAGGGCCTCGGCGTAGACGGCCGGCTCGATCGCCGTGGTCAGGGCTCCCTCCACGACCTCCACCAGGTCGCGGCGGCTGATGCCGGCGGACATGAGGGCCAGGTGCTCCATGAGGCTGCTGGACCGCCGGGCGCCGGCACCCACCAGGAGATAGGGGAGCTGGGCGATGAGCCCGTGGGCCAGGGCCCGTGAGGAGATGAGGCCGCTGCGCCGCATCGGGGTGCCCAGTGCCCAGGTCGACGACGTCGCCAGGATCGTCTTGTCCAGGTCGAAGTAGGCCGCCGCGCGGTGCCCGGTGGGTGAGGGGGCGGCGGCGGAGCGCTCCGGCGCCACCGGTGGGACGGTCGGTGCCGTCACCGGTGACGTCGCTGTCAGTCGGGAGGGGTCGCTTGCGCGGTCCTGCGCGCTCATGCCCCCCATCACATCACGAGCCGGACCCCGGTGTCAGGCGTGTCAGCCCCGCAGTGGCCTCCGTCATCGCCGACGGTTCCGTGGCCGGCTGTGACCGGCTGCAGCGGGCGCGGGGCCACAGGCCCGTTTCTGCAACCCGTCTCCACAGGCCCGACGACGTCGATGGGCGCAGCCGCGGGCGGGCCCGCACCCTGGTGGGGAGCCGCCCGCGGTGCTGCGGTCCCCGCGGTACCGCCGTGCGGGGCGCCGGTCGGGGAGCCGTGGAGACGGCCGGCAGGCCGCGGGGAAGACACGGCAGGACGGTGGAGACATGTGGGAGAGGGAGACGATGTCGGTGAGGATGCCTGTGAGGGAGGTGCGCGTGCCCGCGGGGGACGGCACATGGCAGGTGGAGCAGGCGGAGCAGACGGAGGAGATGGAGACACTGACCATTCCGGCAGTGGCGGAGCCGGGGGACGAGGCTGCGCCGGGGCGCACGCAGGTGTGGGACGGTCGGGATGTCTCCTTCCCTCCCCTGAGGCCCTCCGCCGGCCGGCCTGTGCAGTCCGGTGGAGACGCGCGGGCGACGGAGGACAGGGCGTGTGAGGGGACAGAGCACTCGGGCCACGTCGCCCAGGTCCTGGCCGTCACCGGTGCCCGCGGGGGCCTGGGGGCCAGCGTCCTGCTGCTGCACCTGGCGTGGGCGCTGGGCCGCGCGGGCAGGCGGGTGGCGATGATGGACCTCGACCCCACCGGCGGTCTGGACCTCCTGTGCGGGGAGAGCGTCCTGACCGGGCTGCGCTGGGCGGACCTGCCGGCCGAGGAGTCGGCCTTCCGGCCCGGCCACCTCGTCGGGGCCCTGCCCGTGTGGCACGCCATGCCGGTCCTCACCGGGGACGTGCGCGGAGGGCCCCGGCCCTGCGTGGAGGCGGTCCTGGAGGCGATGCGGGCCGAGCACGACGTCGTCCTGGTGGACCTGCCCCGAGGAGCGCTCCCGCCCCCGGGAGCCCGGGTCCTGATCGTCACCGGACTCGACCTGCGCTCGGCGATCGCCGCCGAGGGCATCGTCTCACGACTGCGGGGTGCGGTGCCCGGCGGTACCGAAGCCGCCGACACCGCTGCGGGGGTGCCGGTCTGGCTCGTGGTGCGCCAGGTGGGTGAGGACGTCCTCGCCGAGGACCTCGAGCTCATCACCGGCTGCCCGGTCCTGGGGCAGGTCCCCACCGACCGGGTCCTGGCCAAGCGGCTGGCCCTCGGGGAGGACCCGGTTCGGGCCCGCTCGGCCATCCGGCGCGCCGCGAGCGCCCTGGCCCGGGAGCTGCTGCCCCGGCTCCCTGGCGCTGCGGCACCGAACCGGGCGAGGAGCGCCGCCGGACCCACCCCCGATCCGGCTGATGCGGTAGCCGCCCGAGGACCCCGGGAGACGGGGAACCAGTCAACGAGCCGGCCACCGAATCCGTCAACGAATCCGTTAACGAATCAGTCCAGGAGGCAGCCATGGTCCCGGTGAGTCCCGATCAGCCCGGCGTCCCCGGTGGGGTCGCGGGAGGCGACGGCCCCGAGCTCGCCCGCGTCCGCAGCGCCCTGGCACGCGGCGTGGGCCTGGATGAGGCCCTCAACGACGCCGCCGCACCCGCCACCGGACAGGTGGGGATGGCGCGTCTCGGGCAGCGGGTGCGCGCCGACGTCGACGGCGCCGGGCCACTCCTCCAGCCCCTCATCGAGACCGACGGCGTCACCGACGTCCTCGTCAGCGGCGGGCGCACCTGGATCGACCGGGGACACGGCCTCGAACCCGTCCCCGCAGCCGCCATGGACGAGCCCGAGGTGCGAGCCCTGGCCGTGCGCATGGCCGCCTCCGCCCACAAGCGCCTCGACGACGCCTGCCCCGTCGTCGACGCCACCCTGCCCGACGGCACCCGCCTCAACGCGGTCCTGCCGCCCCTGAGCGCCGACGGCACCCTCATCAGCCTGCGCACCAAGCGCCGCCGCGGCTTCACCCTGGACGAGCTCACCGCCGCCGGCACCGTCGCCCCCGGCCTCGACGAGGTCCTGGCCGCCCTCGTGACCGGCCGCGCCAGCTGCCTGGTCACCGGCGCCACCGGCACCGGCAAGACCACCCTCCTGGCCGCCCTGCTCGGACTCGTCCCGGTCACCGAACGCATCGTGTGCATCGAGGAGGCCAGCGAGCTGCGCCCCCACCACCCCCATGTCGTCCACCTCCAGGAGCGCGGCGCCAACGTCCAGGGCGTCGGGGCGGTCTCCATGACCTCTCTGGTGCGTACCGCCCTGCGCATGCGGCCCGACCGGATCGTCCTGGGCGAGTGCCGCGGGCCCGAGGTGCGCGACGTCCTCACCGCCCTCAACACCGGGCACGAGGGCGGCTGGGCCACCCTCCACGCCAACTCGCCCGCCGACGTGCCCGCCCGCCTGACCGCCCTGGGGGCGCTCGCGGGACTCGA
>NZ_JASPEP010000048.1:0-3364 GCF_031292835.1 Actinomyces stomatis | reverse complement strand
CCTGGCCCGCGTCCTCGTGCGCAACGTGCGCGCCCGCCGCCTGTCGCGCTGAGCGGGTCGCCGGACCCGGCCGGCCCGGTGTGCCTGGTGGTGCGCCTGGTTGGCCGTCGGGTCGGGCTCAGCCGTCCTCGGCGAGGTCCTCGGCGTCGATGATGGCGTAGGCGTAGCCCTGCTCGGCCAGGAAGCGCTGCCGGTGGGCGGCGTACTCCTGGTCGGCGGTGTCGCGGGCGACAACCGTGTAGAAGTGGGCCTGGCGGCCGTCCTCCTTGGGGCGCACGATCCGGCCGAGCCGCTGGGCCTCCTCCTGGCGCGATCCGAAGGAGCCCGAGACCTGGACCGCCACGCTCGCCCCGGGCAGGTCGATGGAGAAGTTCGCGACCTTGGAGACCACGAGCGTGCGGATCTCCCCGCAGCGGAAGGCGTCATAGAGGCGCTGGCGCTCGCGCACCGTCGTCGAGCCGGTGATGACGGGTGCGTCCAGGTGCTCGGCGATCTCGGTGAGCTGATCCACGTACTGACCGATGACCAGGGCCGACTCGCCCTCATGGCGGGCCAGGAGGGTGTCGATGATCGGCAGCTTGTGCGGTGAGCAGGCGGCCAGGCGGTAGCGCTCCTCGGGCTCGGCGGTCGCGTAGGCCATGCGCTCGCCGGCGTCGAGGGTCAGGCGCACCTCGGTGCAGATCGCCGGGGCGATCCAGCCCTGGTTCTCCAGGTCCTTCCAGGGGGCGTCGTAGCGCTTGGGACCGATGAGGCTGAAGACCTCGTCCTCGCGGCCGTCCTCGCGCACGAGGGTCGCCGTCAGACCCAGGCGGCGGCGCGCCTGCAGGTCCGCGGTCATCCGGAAGATCGGCGCGGGCAGGAGGTGGACCTCGTCGTAGACGATGAGCCCCCAGTCGTGGGAGTCCAGCAGGTCCAGGTGCGGGTAGACACCCTTCCGGCGGGTGGTCAGGACCTGGTAGGTGGCGATCGTGACGGGGCGGACCTCCTTGCGCGAGCCGGAGTACTCGCCGATCTCCTCCTCGGTCAGGGTGGTGAAGCGCATGAGCTCCTCCTTCCACTGACGCGCCGAGACCGCGTTGGTGACCAGGATGAGCGTCGTCGTCGAGCTCCTGGCCATGGAGGCGGCGCCCACGAGGGTTTTGCCGGCCCCGCACGGCAGGACGACCACGCCCGAGCCCCCCGCCCAGAAGCTCTCCACCGCCTCGGACTGGTAGGGGCGCAGCTGGAAGGTGCTGGGGGAGTCGGTCAGCGTGATGGGGTGGGCCTCGCCGTCGACGTAGCCGGCCAGGTCCTCGGCCGGCCAGCCCAGCTTGATGAGTACCTGCTTGAGGTGGCCCCGCTCCGAGGGGTGGACGACGACATCGGCCTCCCCGAGCCGGGTCCCCAGTAGGCCCTTGGTGCGCTTGGAGCGCATGACCTCCTCCAGGACCGGCACGTCGGTGGCGTGCAGGACCAGGCCGTGGGCGGGGTCGGTGAGGAGCTGGAGGCGGCCGTAGCGGCTCATCGTCTCGGCGATCTCGGTGAGCAGGGCGTGCGGCACCGGGAAGCGCGAGTAGGTGATGAGGACGTGGACGACCGTCTCCGCGTCCAGGCCCGCGGCGCGCGCGTTCCACAGGGCCAGCGGGGTGATCCGGTAGGTGTGGATGTGCTCGGGGGCGCGCTCCAGCTCGGCGAAGGCGGCGATGGCGCGGCGGGCCTGCCCGGCCCGGGGGTGGGCGACCTCCAGGAGGACGGACTTGTCGGACTGGACGATGAGCGGGCCGTCGGGGACCGACGACACCGGGGACGCAGGATCGCTGGGCGTGGCGGACATGGGCGGGAGTATCCCAAGCCGGGGCGCCGCGCCGCCGTGACGGAGGAGACGTTCCTCTTCCAGCGGGAGGGGAGGCCCGGCCGGCCTCCTGCCCGCGCGAGCGCGGCTGACAGCGCTACCGACAGTGACGTTGCGCCAACATTCAGCTCATGCCCGCGTGCCGGATGGCCCGGATCCTGGGCTCCTGCGGCGGCGCGTGAGTTGTCGGGCGCGAGTTCGAGCCCTGGATGCGGGTCGGGAGGCGCTACAGGGGGCCAGAAACGGTGACATCTGCGGGCTCGTGTCCAAATCGGTGACAAAGGCGCGAGACGGGTTCCGGCCTGCGAAAGAAAACCGCATGATTCCGCGGTTCGCGTTGCCGGCCTTAGGGGCGGTCGGGTCCCTTTGTCTCCGATTTGGACACCGGCGCCCTCGCCGAGGCCCGGCCGGGTCTCCTTCCATAGGATGAGGTATCCAATCGGGCGGGCTGTTTAGGGTCGCGGTATGAACAATGAGCTCAATCAGACTGGAGGCGACCACGAGGCGTCCGGCGCCGGTCAGCGCGGCCGCTGGGCTGCCTGGTCGGAGGTCATCGAGGAGGCCTTCAAGCCGCCTCAGGGGCCGGCTACGCCGTGGTTCTGGCCCGTGGTCTACGGCACTATGCTGGGGGTCGCGATGGGTGTGGCGGCACCAGGGCCCTGGTTCTTGTGGCTGCCGGTGGGGTGGGCAATGGGCCTGGCCCTCGGAACCGCCTTCAAGACGAGTGAGGACTCGGAGCCTTCCGAGGAGACGGAGGCTGAGTAGTCGGCGCCGGCGGTTGGTGTCGGCCTCACTCTTAGTCCCGGCTCTTCACCCCGCCCCGCTCTGTCCGTGAGTGGGGCGGGGGCGTATTTTGGTGCGGATGAGCCCTTCCGCCTCCACCCAGGACCTCGCCGTGCACCTGACGGCGCTGCCGGACCGAGAGGTCGCCGCCCTGCTGGTGGCGCGCCCCGACCTGGTCGCACCGCCGTCCTCCTCCTTCCTGGCGCTGGCGACCCGCGCCGGGGCTCAGGGCAGCATCGAGCACGCCCTGGCCGGGCTGGATGCGCCGACGCTGGCCGTGGCCGAGGCAGTGGTGGCTCTCAGTCGGCTCGACGAATCGGGGGAGACCGAAGGAACCGGGCCGACCGAAGTCACCGAGGGCGCCGAGGCAGCCGGGAGCGGGCGGGCTGATGAGGCCGGCAGGGCCGGTAGTGAGCCAGTCGGCGGCGAGCCCACAGGCAACCCGAGCAGTGATGACTTGGCCGGGCTGGTCGCCGCCCACCTGCCGCTGCCTGCCGAGCAGGTCACCGAGGCTCTGGGACAGCTGAGTCGGCTGGCGCTCGTCGTCGAGGGCAGGCCCGTGGCCGCGCTGGAGGCGGCCTTCGGGCCGCACCCCTTCGGCCTGGGGCCCTGGGCCGCCGAGCCCCTGAGCGCCGAGCAGCTGCCACCCACCCTGGAGGAGCTGATCGAGGACGCCGCCGGCGATGGCGGCGAGCCGGTCGTCCCGACAGCCTCCGTGGAGATGCTCCAGGCCCTCACCTGGGGGCCGCC
>NZ_JASPEP010000047.1:0-4196 GCF_031292835.1 Actinomyces stomatis | reverse complement strand
ATCGCGGCGGGCGGCCTCGGGGCGGGGGCCGATCTCGGGCTCATCGGCGCACGCGCAGGCCAGGCAGGGCGAGAAGGCCTCGTCAACGTAGGGGCCGACCGTCACCGCCTCCTGCTCGGCGCGCACCCGCAGCAGCGCGATGCCCTCCTCCCGGCAGCGGCGCGCCACCTCCTGGGAGCGGGCCGCGCAGTCGACGGTCTCGATGAGGACGGTGAGCGTGTCCCCCCGGCGGGGTGCGCCGTCGAGCCGCACCTCGGGCACGGTGGGCTCCAGGGCGGCGACCATCTCACCGGCCAGCTCGTTGTCCCCGACGACGGCGACCCGGGCCGCGGCCAGGCGGCGGGCGGCGTCCTGCCAGGAGTCGTTGACGCCGGTGGAGTCGCCCAGACGGGAGAGGAACCGTGCCAGCTCGGGCGACGGGTCGCCGGGGGCCGGCTCGGTGTCACCCTCCTCGACGATGCCGCCGGTCCACAGCAGGGAGACGGCCTCGAAGGCGGCCTGGGGGCCGATGCCGGTGGCCTCGCCGATCTCGTCGAGGGTGCGAGTGCCGTCGCAAGCCTGGAGCAGGGGGCCCATGTGCTCACGGGCGAAGGCCCCGCCCAGGACCTGGCTCTTGCGGGCGCCGTCGATGATCCAGCCGTTCTCCTCGGGGCGGGCGCGCAGCCCCAGCCGGACCACGGGCCTGCGGGGGATGCGGAACTGCAGGTCGCGGCGGGCGGCGCGGCCGACGTCGCCGGCTCGCATGACGGAGCTTCCGGCGTCTGCGGCCATCTCAGGCCACCTCCCCACGTCGCTCGGGCAGGAGGGCCGCGAGCGCGGGCAGGCCGTCGCGGCCGCCGGCGTAGCGGCCCGAGCAGGTCTCGCAGCGGTCGACGGCCACGGTCGACGAGCAGGTGGTGATGCCGGAGACGAGGTCGATGGTCCACACCTGGCCGCCGATCGGCGCGACGTCGTCGGCGCCTCCCGTGGTCGGGCCCTGGGGGTCGAGGGCATCCAGGGTCTGCAGGGCCAGGGAGATGAGGCCGGCCCCCAGGAGCACGTGGTGATGGGCGTAGGCCTGCTCCAGCGGGCCGTGCTCAGAAGCGACCTCGGGGGGCAGGGGGCGGTAGCCGTGCTGGCGGCGGCGCCGGTCGTAGCAGCGGTAGCAGGCGCTGCGGCCGGGGACCACGAGCGGCCCGCAACGCAGCTCGGTGGGGAAGAGCTCCAGGCCCAGGGAGGGCATGCCCCGGGTGAAGGAGAGGGTGTCGAGGTCCTCGCGCAGGCCGGACTGGTCGGGGTCGGCGATGAGAACCACGCGGTCGGCGTAGGGGATGTAGGCGCTGACCAGCCCCTGGTCGACCGGGATGACGGGGTCGCTCTGCCCGGCGAGGCGCGCGACGACGGCGCGCGCGAACCCGCCCTGGGGCAGGTAGGCCGTCACCGGCCCCGTGAGGGCCTGCGGTGCCGGCTGCGTGGCCGGTGCGGGCGGCGTCATGCTCATATCGGGTCGGGGCTCCTGGGAGTCGGTCGGTGACGTGGCTGGTGGTGCGGACGCCGGGCACATGGCTCAGGCGAAGGGCTGGCGGACGGGGTTGATCCCCTCCTCATCGTGGACGGTCAGGCCCATCGCCCGGGGCGCCTGGTAGAGGCGGGGCGTGGCGAGGTAGCGGGCGTGGTGGCTGAAGGACAGGGGCATGGCCTCGGGGATGAGGGCCTTGATGACGTGCATGCCGACCTGGCGGGCCTCATCGGTGGTGATGTCGACGACGATCGCCTCGGCGCCGGCCCGCTCCAGGTTGGCGACAACCTGCCCGAGCGGGTCGGGGCCGACTCCGCCACTGCTGCCGTCGGTGCCGTCAGCGCCGGACGTCGGTGCCGTGAGGGTGCCGATCTCATCGAGGGCGTGGACGGGCCGCTCCCCCTCCAGGAGGAAGTCGAAGACGTGGCGCATGGACAGCTCGGCGTCGGCCAGGGCGCCACCGACCACGGTGAGGTCCTGCCCCTTGATCTCCTGGGCGCGCGGGCCGCGGGCGTGGCTGCGCAGGGCGATGCGCAGGGAGGCGAGCTCGCGGTAGATCTTGGCCAGCGCCCGCTGCGGGTCGATGTCGCAGGTGGCGGCCACCACCTGGGCCAGCTCGGGGTCGACCTGCGAGGTCTGGACGGCGTAGAGGGTGGGGACGCCGTAGTCGGTGGTGGCGTCGAACAGGTGGGTCTCCAGCTCGGTGGAGGTGCCCACCCGGTGGTACTCGGCGACCTCCTCACCCAGGGTGCTGGGGTCGACGGCGACCGCGGGCAGGCGCAGGCGCTGGAGCCAGGTCAGGGCGATGGAGTCGCGCTCGATGACCTCGAGCAGGCCGCCCAGGACGGCCTCGCGCAGGTCGGAGTGCGCGGCGGTGCCGGTGGAGATGGGGTTGACGAACTGCTCGGAGGGGGTGCGCACCGGGAAGTTGAGGTATGTCAGCACCGCTGGGACGAAGACCTCACGGCCGCGGGTCAGGGACCAGCCGCGCACCCATCGCAGGGGGACGCGGGGGTCTGAGGCGATGAGCCCGCAGTCCGGGTCCGCCAGCTCGGTGGCCGAGCACGCCGGCCAGCGCTCCGGTCCGATCGCGGCCTCGCCGAGACCGGCGGGGGTGTCCCACACCAGCTCCTCCTCCGTCCATGAGCAGCTGGAGTAGCGTTCCATCGTCTCCACGATCGCGATGTGTCTGGCGCGATCGGCGTCGATGGCCCCGCCGGCCCCGTCGAAGTTGCCCGCCTCGGCACGGTGATTCCAGGTGCGCTGTGACCTCAGCGCCTCAGAGGGATCACCCAGAAGACCGGTCCAGATCGCGAAGACCGGCTCTCCGGCCGCTTGGGGCAGCTCGGTGGAACGGGAAACCAGGCCGAAGGGAGATTCGAGTGACGCAGCGCGCGCCAATGACGGGGCGATGCCCTCGATGAGCGCAGAGCGGTACACGGACCCTCCTTCCTGGGAACGACAGAGGAGGCACACTTGGGGAAGTGCCGCTGCTCAAGAGCCTGCCGGAATCCGTCGGGGCCTCGCATCGGCCTTTGATCTATTGCTTTCTTCGCCGTTTGGATAGTTCTATCCGCCTTTCGTCTGGGCGCGTCTCGGAGCGTTTACACGGCGAATCTGTTTTTTCAGGTAGTTTGTTCACTGTTCCCAGCAGGCCGCGCCCCCACTGATCGCGGGCTGCACACATCTGCCCAAGGAGACTCATGTCTTCCCAGATTTCTCCCGATTGTGTCGGCCTGGCCCTGGTCGACGACGACGCGATGGCCCTGGCCCATCTGGAGTCCTATTTCTCCGACGTCGAGGACCTCAAGGTCCTCACCGCAACGCGCTCACCTCGCGCCGTCCTGCGGTTTCTGCAGTCTCACCAGGTCGACGTCCTCATCACCGACGTCCACATGGAGAACATGGACGGCGTGGAGATGACCAGGGAGGTGCTTCGCACCTCGCCGTCGACCCGGGTCATTCTGCTGACCACGGTGGACACCGACGAGGACCTCCTGCAGGGTCTGGGGGCCGGCGCCAGCGGCTTCCTGCTCAAGAGCGCCCCGGCCGAGGAGATCATCGCGGCGGTGCGCACGGTCCACTCCGGGGCGAAGGTCGTGGCCCCGACGCCGACGACGCGCCTGATCGACTACGCCCTGGCCTCCGTGCGCGGCGCGGACGGCAGCGTCCACCTCTCGGAGAGGGAGCGCGACGTGCTCCACCTTCTGTGCGAGGGGGCCTCGAACCGCAAGATCGCCTCCCTGCTGGCCATCGCCGAGGCGACGGTCAAGTCCCACATCACAGGCCTGTTCCACAAGACCGGGACGACGTCGCGCCTGGAGATCGTGGTGTGGGCCTTCAAGCACGGCTACGCCTCCAACAGCCCCATCACCATCCCGGTCACCAGCGCCCCGAGCGGCTCGACCCCGGGCTCCGCCGCGCCCTGAGGCACATCCGACCCCTGATGGCGTCGGCCCCGGCCCCCTCCCGTCTCAGCCGTTGAACGCCCGGATGATGATGAACAGGAGGATGAAGAGGATCCAGCCCACGACCTTGGCCGGGGACGTGCTGGACTGCGAGGACGGCGCGGGCCTCCTGGCGGTCCGCAGGGAGGGCGGGGCCTTGTGGCCTCGCATCTCGTACGGGGCGCCGGAGGTCACGGGCGGCAGGCCGCCGGCCGGCGCGCCTTCCACGGCCCAGGGGTTGTCCGCCACTC
>NZ_JASPEP010000046.1:0-4492 GCF_031292835.1 Actinomyces stomatis | reverse complement strand
GGCGACGTCGAGGACAGCGCGGGCGGGGAGGCTCCGGCCGCCTGGCGGGTGGGGATCGCCCCGACACGTCGGGGACCGACGCCGTCGGATGAGCCGGTACCCGATGGTGCGCAGGAGGTCGTGGTGACGGACCGCGTCGTCGTGGCCTGCTCGGCGGGCGCCGCGCTGCGGCTGCTGCGGGGGATTCCCGGCCTGCCCGCGAGCGCGACGGACCTGACCGTGCCGGTAGGGGCGCCGATCGCCCGCTTCACGCTGGTGGCGCGGGCGCCGGAACTCAGCAAGGAGCCGGTGGGCTCGGGGCTGCTCGTGGCGCCCGCCGGCCCTGCTGACCCCGCCACTGCGGCGTCGTCGGCCGGCACCATGGCGCCTGATGGGACGGAGCCCGGTGGGGGATCGGCGAGCGCCTTGACCTGCCCGGCGCAGGCCAAGGCGCTGTCGCACCTGAGTGCCAAGTGGCCGTGGGTCGGCGCCGAGCTGCGGGCGCTGCACGGCCCGGACGTCCACGCGCTGCGCCTGTCCTACGGTCGGCCCGGTCAGCCGCGCCCGCAGGTGGATCTGCAGGTGGCGCTGGATGATGTGGCGGCCCTGACCGGGGTGAGGATCGAGCCGGAGGCGGTGATCGACCACATGCTGGTGCGCTGGGACGGGACGCTGCCGCCGGTGACACCCGCGTACCGGGAGCGCACGACGCGCATGGAGGAGCAGCTGGCGCCGGTGGCGGGACTGGAGGTCACCGGGGCGTGGGTGGCGGGGACCGGGATCGCGGCCGTCGTCGGGCACGCCCGCGCCGCGGCCGGGCGCCTGGTGAGCCCCCATGGCGGGTGAAGCGCCGCGCCAAGGCGGGGGCGGCCGTCGCGTTCGTATATTAGGTAGCGCGTTCGTACCTCCAAGGTACGAAGGCGAGCCCTACGGTACGAACGCGACGATTGAGAACCGCGCACGAGGAGGGGATGCATGACGACGACGGGGACGGACTCCGGGCGGCTTCGCCTGGGCACGCGCGGCTCGCGCCTGGCGCTGACCCAGTCCGGGCAGGTCGCCGAGGCGCTGATGGCGGCCGGCGCTCCCGGCGAGGGCTCCGGCGCGCAGCGTGATGGTCTGGACATCGAGCTGGTCACCGTGCGCACGGACGGCGATGGCGACCGCACGCCCCTGCGTCAGCTCGGCGGGGTGGGGGTCTTCGCGGCCCGGCTGCGCCATGCGCTCCTGGACGGCGAGGTGGACCTGGTGGTCCACTCCTTCAAGGACCTGCCCACCCAGCCGGTCGAGGGCCTGGAGGTCATCTGCGTGCCGTCACGCGAGGACCCGCGCGACGCCCTGTGCGCCCGCGACGGCCTGACCCTGGCAACCCTGCCCGACGGCGCCCGCGTGGGCACCGGCTCGCCGCGCCGGGCCGCCCAGCTGCTGGCCGCCCGACCCGACCTGGAGGTGGTGGACCTGCGCGGTAACGTGCCCACGCGCCTGGCGCGGGTGCGGGGGCTGGAGGCGGTCGGCGTCGGTACTGATGAGCCAGTGGCGCCTGCGCGGGCCGATGCCGCCGGTGACCTGGACGCGGTGGTCCTGGCCCTGTCGGGGCTGCGGCGCCTGGGGTTGGAGCACTGCGCGAGCGAGGTCCTGGACCTTGAGACGATGCTGCCCGCGCCGGCTCAGGGGGCCCTGGCCGTGGAGGCGCGAACCGGCGAGGACTCTGCGGAGCTGGCCCGGGCGGTGGCGGTGCTCGACGATGAGCCCACGCGTCTGGCGGTGACGGCGGAGCGGGCGCTCATGGCCCGGCTCGGTGCGGGCTGCGCGGCGCCGGTGGGGGCCTGGGCGCATCTGCGGGGCGGCAGCCGGGAGCCGCGGGTTCTTGTGCTGCGGGCGGTGGTCACCTCACTCGATGGTGGCCAGGAGGTCGGCTGCGAGCTGAGCACCGGGCTTCCCGAGGCCACTGAGGGGCCGGAGGCTGCCGGGGACGCGGCGGAGGCGGTTCGGGCGGCCGAGGCGCTGGGGGCCAGGGCGGCCGAGGTCCTGCTGGAGGACGGTGCCGACCAGATCGTCGACCTGCACGCCAACAAGCCCCGGCGGGACTGAGGCCATGGAGCAGTCCGCGTCACGCAACAGCTCGGCCGATCCTCTTCCGAGCCGTCCCCGGGAGGGCGGCGGGGCGCCGCTGTCGGGGCGGGCGGTTCTGCTGCCGCGCCTCAAGGAGCGCGACCGCATCGCCTCGGCGCTGGAGCGGGCTGGGGCGAGGGTGCTGCGGGCTGCCGTGACCCGGACGGTTCCGGGGGATGCGGCGGCGCTGGAGGCGACTGGGCGCAGGATCGCGGCGGGCGAGGCCGCCTGGCTGGTGCTCACCTCGGCCCGGACCGTCGAGGCACTGGCGCCCTACCTACACGTTCCGATGCCCTCAGCGCTGCAGGTGGCCGTCGTCGGGCCGGCGACCGCACGCACGTGGACCGAACTCACCGGGACCGCCCCCAACCTGGTGGCCCGGGGATCGGCCGCCGCCCTCCTGGAGGAGCCCGCGCTCACCGGCCCCCCGCCAGCACCGAATGCTGCGCAGCGCGTGCTGCTGCCGGCATCGGCCCTGGCCGACCCGGCCTTGGCGGACGGCCTGCGTCAGGCGGGCTGGGAGGTGGAGCAGGTGGCCGCCTACACGACCGTCACAGCCGACGCCCACGACCTGCTCCCGGGCCTGGCGAGCACGTGGGCCACCGGCGGTGTGGACGCGGTCGTGCTCACCGCCCCATCCACGACGCGGGCCGTCCTGGAGCTGCTCGGCCCGCCACCGGCCACCACCCGGCTCGTGGCCATCGGCGCCACCACCGCGGCCGCCGCCCGCGAGCTCGGTCTGCCGGTCGCCGCCGTCGCCCCCTCCCCCACGCCCGAGGGGATCCTTCAGGCCACTATCGACGTCGTGACGTCGAATCCAGCAATATCCACCACTCCCCCACTCAGGAGTACCTCATGACTGACGCCCTTCGACCGGCCGCCGACTTCCTGTCGCGCCGCTCCGTCCCCACCCCGCAGGCCCCCACGGTCCGGCCGCGGCGCCTGCGCACCACCCCGGCGATGCGGCGCCTGGCGCGCGAGCACGTCGTGGACCCGGCCGCCCTCATCCTGCCGGTGTTCGTGCGCGAGGACATTGACGCCCCCCACCCCGTGGAGGCGATGCCGGGCGTCGTCCAGCACACGCTGGACTCGCTGCGCCGCGAGGCCGCCGCCTGCGCCGAGGCCGGGGTCGGCGCCATCGACCTCTTCGGCGTGCCCGCGACCCGGGATGAGGCCGGCACGGCGGCCTGGGCGGAGGACGGCATCCTCAACCGAGGGATCGCGGCGGTGCGCGCGGAGGTGGGGGACGAGGTCGTCGTGTGCGCGGACACCTGCCTGGACGAGTTCACCAGCCACGGCCACTGCGGGCTCATCCGCCCCGATGGCCCGCGCGCCGGCGAGGTCGACAACGACGCCACGCTGGCCACCTACCAGGCCATGGCCGTCTCCCAGGCCGAGGCCGGGGCGCACATGGTCTCGCCGTCGGGGATGATGGACGGGCAGGTCGCCGCGATCCGCACCGCCCTGGACGCCACCGGCCATGAGGACGTCGCGATCCTGGCCTACTCGGCGAAGTACGCCTCGGCCTACTTCGGGCCGTTCCGGGAGGCCGTGGGCTCCACGCTCACCGGTGACCGGCGCGCCTACCAGCAGGACCCGGCCAACCGTCGCGAAGGCATGCGCGAGGTGATGCTCGACGTCGCCGAGGGCGCGGACATCGTCATGGTCAAGCCGGCCGGCCCCTACCTGGACGTGCTGGCCGATGTCGCCGCCGCCTCACCGGTGCCGGTGGCCGCCTACCAGGTCAGCGGTGAGTACGCGATGGTGGAGGCGGCCGCGCAGCGCGGGTGGATCGACCGCGAGCGCGTCATCGCCGAGTCGGTGCTGGGGATCGTGCGCGCGGGGGCGGACATGGTCCTGACCTACTGGGCCCGGGAGATCGCCGAGAACCCGGCCCTGCGCTGATACAAGAGCCACAGAGGGCAGGATCGTTCCGGTAGGTTGGGAATCAGCCCCGGTCGGCGCGAGGCCACCTCCCGAACCGGCCCTGACCAGTCTCTTCATCGACAGGATCACCGTGACTCAGCAATCGCAGCCGACAGGCCGGCCCTCCAGCACCACCGCTTCCACCAACACCTCCCTGTTCGAGGCGGCTCGCGCCGTCATCCCCGGGGGAGTCGACTCCCCCGTGCGCGCCTTCGGCTCGGTGGGCGGCACGCCGCGGTTCATCGCCTCGGCGAGCGGCGCCCATGTCACCGACGCCGAGGGGCGGAGCTACGTGGACCTGGTGGGCTCGTGGGGCCCGGCGCTCCTGGGCCACGCCCACCCGGAGGTCGTCGCCGCGGTCCAGGCGGCGGCCGCCCGCGGCCTGTCCTTCGGCGCCCCCACCGCCACGGAGACGCTCCTGGCCGAGGAGGTGCGCCGCCGGGTGCCGGCCGCGCAGAAGGTGCGTTTCGTGTCC
>NZ_JASPEP010000045.1:0-5239 GCF_031292835.1 Actinomyces stomatis | reverse complement strand
CCGGCGCCGTCAGGCTCCCAGACTGGAACCCCCGTGCGAGCCTACGTGCCGATGAGATCGAAGAGCTATTCCGGTACCGAGCCCAGCGCCGAGCCGACTATTACGAAGCCAGGAGACAGTTGGAGAGCCAGCTGCCCAAAGGGCACACCATGAGCCACTACAATTCAGGAAGATACAACGAGACAATCAAGGAACTAAAACGAAGTGGGTACGACCCGCAGGCCATTCAAAGCCTAGAAGATGCCGCCACACAGCGTCGCGAAGCATGGAACGACTGGATCGGATCGAGCACTCGCATTGGTGAGACCGGAGGGGAAGCATACCTCGAGTCGCAGGGTTACCATATCCCCGATGAGTTCCTCTCCCAGAATAACGGCACCGCCCCTGGTGGCTGGCTTGACGGGATGGCGGTGAGCCCCAATGGTGACGAGATAGTGATATCCGAGTACAAAGGAGTCACCGCCAACCTGGACAGTTCACCCCGCCCGACGCTCTATGAAGGAAGCGCCAAACAGGGGGCTCCGGCCTATACTCGTGATCGCATGCTGAGCGACCCTCGCTTCGCACAGTACTTCCACGACCACCCCGACGTGTGGGAAGGAGTCAAGAGCGGTGACACCAAGCTGACAATCAAGGTGATGAAAACGAAGACGGAGGATCTCACTCAGATCACCGACGAACCCTTCACCTTGACACCTGAGGTAATCCAGCACCTCCAACAGAGCATTGACAATCTTTAACTGACCTAAAGGACAAGGATGAGCAGCCCATCGAACATCGTCGACTACAGTCAGTCCACTGGATTCCCCTTCTACGCGTACACCACCGAGCAGATGGTCTCCATCGTTAGAGCTTGGGCGGAGCACACCTGGCCCATCACTCTTGACGAAGCCTTCCTCCTGCGCGACCAGTGCGGGTGGACCGGAGCCCCGCACAACGGTACTTTCTTCACCACCCCCGTGAGCAGCGGGGAGACAGACGGTTCCATTATGAAAGACACTCGGGACCGCAGCCTTGTCAACCGCATCAATGCTCGATTGACCACCCGAGCCCCCGTGGAACTGGAGGTGCACGTATCCGCCATCACGCAGTCCGTCTACACCGACTACCGGAACGCCCTGACCACAGTATACGGCCCGCCCAAAGAAGGTAGGGACAAGTTCGGCCCTTACAGCGACTGGATACTCCCCAGCAACGCATCCATAAACCTCGCCTCTGTAGGAACATTTGTCGAAGTCACCATCAACTCGCCAACCGAAACACACAACGCAGCACTGGCCGCCTACTATGAAAGCAAGTACGGACCCGATCTCCCCTAGAGCGGATCGCGCATAAGCACACCATTCTCATGAGCCCACCAAACACCCTTACGAGCGCGTGAAAACCTGCGTTGAACCACACCAAACTATCAGACCAAGTCGCATTGAGGAGACATGGTGGCCGATGCATCGACAATTCGCGACTACAGTCAGTCCACTGGATTCTTCTTCTACGCGTACACCACCGAGCAGATGGTCTCCATCGTTAGAGCTTGGGCGGAGCACACCTGGCCCATGACTCTGCAGGAGGCATTCACGCTACGCGACCAGTGCAGGTGGATCGGAGACCCACAAGACGGCACTTTCTTCACCACACCGGTGAGCAGCGGCGAGACAGACGGGACCATCATGGCAGATACCCGGGACCGCAACCTTGTCAACAGCATCGATGCTCGATTGACCACCTGGGTCACCGTGGAACTGGAGGCGCACGTATCCACCATCACGCAGTCCGTCTACACCGACTACCGGAACGCCCTGACCACAGTATACGGCCCACCCAAAGAAGGTAGAGGAAAGTACGGCCCTTACAGCGACTGGATACTCCCCAGCAACGCATCTATCCACCTCCCCTCACTAGGAACATTCGTTAAGGTCACTATCGACTCGCCAACCGAAACACACAACGCGGCGCTGGCCGCCTACTATGAAAGCAAGTACGGCCCCGATCTCCCCTAGAGCGGATCGCATGCGCACACCATTCTCATGAGCCCACCAAACACCCTTACGAGCGTATGAAAACCTGCGTTGAACCACACCGAACTATCAGACCAAGTCGTATTGAGGAGACATGGTGGCCGATGCATCGACAATTCGCGACTACAGTCAGTCCACTGGATTCCCCTTCTACGCGTACACCACCGAGCAGATGGTCTCCATCGTGAGAGCTTGGGCGGAGCACACCTGGCCCATCACTCTTGACGAAGCCTTCCTCCTGCGCGACCAGTGCGGGTGGACCGGAGACCCACAAGACGGCACTTTCTTCACCACTCCGGTCAGCAGCGGCGAGACAGACGGCACCATCATGGAAGACACCCGGGACCGCAACCTTGTCAACAGCATCGATGCCCGATTGACCACCCGAGCCCCCGTGGAACTGGAGGCGCACGTATCCACCATCACGCAGTCCATCTACACCGACTACCGGAACGCCCTGACCACAGTATACGGCCCACCCAAAGAAAGTAGAGGCAAGTACGGCCCTTACAGCGACTGGATACTCCCCAGCAACACATCCATAAACCTCGCCTCTGTAGGAACATTTGTCGAAGTCACTATCAACTCGCCAACCGAAACACACAACGCGGCGCTGGCCGCCTACTATGAAAGCAAGTACGGACCCGACATCCCCTAGAGCGGTCGCATGCACACACCATTCACATGAGCCCACCAAACACCCTTACGAGCGTATGAAAACCTGCGTTGAACCACACCGAACCATCAAACCAAGTCGCATTGAGGAGACAATGGTGGCCGATACATCGCCAATTCGCGACTACAGCAGTTCTGCCGGAACCCCATTCTATGCCTACCCACCCGACCGGATGATATCCATAGTCAAGGCTTGGACGGAGGCTCCCTGGCCCATGACTCTGCAGGAGGCATTCACGCTACGCGACTTGTGCGGATGGGTTGGTTCTCCAGATGGTGACCGCTACTTCAGTACCCCAGTCAGCAACGGCATGGAGGATAGCCACATTCTTATCGACACCGGCGATCAAAGCCTCACCTGTGGTGTCGACATCATGATTACCACACGCGCCGTCCTCCAGTTTCGAGAGAAGACATCCCACATAACGCACTCAATTTACAGAGAGTACCTGGATGCGCTCTTGAAACTGTATGGCGACCCCACAGAGCAACTTGAGCATACAGGACTGTACGTGGACTGGATCCTCCCAAACGGATCCTCAGTTTTTCTTTCACCAGGAAACACTTATATCTCAGTCTATGTCCGCTCGCCGGAAGCGACACTCTCGGCGATCGCCAGTTAATCAATAGTTAGGACATGGGAATGGAAAATGCGTCCGCCACAATCGACTTCACTCAGGCTGTGGGATTCACGTTCATCACATACTCAGCAGAGCATTTTGCAACCTTGGTGAGAACATGGACAGAGCACCCGTGGCCTATCAGCAAAGAAGGAGCCTTCACTCTTTGCGGCCAGTGCGGCTGGACGATCATGACTGGAGAAGAGGAACTATTCAGCATCCCCATTCCTAACGGAAATAACAACGGAACCATTAGGTACGATTTCATCAGTCCCGGCATCATCTCAGGAATCGACATCGAACTCACTCCCCGTCCGCCCACAGAGTTGATACCGAGAACGACTCCTGTCGTTCATAGAATCTACAATGACTACCTGAGTGCAATCTCAAGCCTGTACGGGAGACCTACAACCAGCAGTAACGAGGTCGGGCAATCAGGAAGCTGGACGCTTCCCAACCACATCTCATTAATTCTGATCCTCAATCAGACATACCTAAAAATGCGCATCCATTCGCCAGCGCAAACAGAAAGAAACATACAGGCCATTCGCCGCATCGTAGACCATGGATGCGACTGAAAACAGACCATAGAATCCACACACTGCTTTTCCCGTTCCGGCGACAATACACCTATTCACAGCGACCAAGGTCGCAGCAAGACCTACCCTGAAATGCTAAACACCCATGCACCCCACACCCGACTACCAACAATGAACAGTTGAACTATGAAATTTAACTCATCACCAAACGGCATTCCCGACACCCTCATACACAAGAACGTTGACGCCCACGGAACCAATAACGACCTAGAAGCCACACTCACACGTAACCTTTATTACAAAGAGCAGGTCACCAACGTTCCAGCAGAATACTATTACCATGTTGGGGACGTTTCCTTCGACGGATATCGGGATGGCATTCCCGTCGACGCCAAAGGTGAGGGGCTAATCAAGTTCATAGAGACAAACTGGACAGCCTCAGTTTATGGAAATGGTGGACTCGTCGACTGGACACTAAGGAGACTTGAAGCCGTCCGCAATGCGGGAGCCACAACCCCCATCCAATGGCACATCGCCGAGAAATATACGTTCGACGTCCTCAGAGACAAGCAGGATTGGGGCGAATTCCCTGCCGAGATCGAGCTCTTCTACACGCCACCCAACTAACATCTCAGATAATCAGCACCACGAGGAAAGGACAATGATCATGGAATGGCGCCTACACATGAGGCGGCAGGCTCTTGGTGACCCGGTCTCTGAGGGACGTCGGGTGTGGGAGTGGATCCAGCAGGTCAGGCCCCTGCACCCCTCCCTGGACCTGTGGCGCCCCACCGCCGACAACCGTCAGGATGCCTAGCAGTCCCCACCCATCACCCAGGACCACCTCCTCCAGTACATCCGCGACGTCCAAGCCACCTCCAGCTTCCCCGACTTCGGCCTCACCCCGGCCTTCTCAGGACAGATCGGACAAGGCAACAAGCTCACACTGAGCTTCAACATGCCCAGCCCCGGAGACGCCAGCGTGGATCTGATGATCGGCGAGGCTCTCGGGACCGCCCTGGACGCCCGCGAGGACCTGGCCGACGCCCTCATGCACACCACCGCCAGCACCTTCACACCCGGCATCATCGGAACCCTGACCCGTGAAGACATTCCAGTCACCCCCACTCCACCGCCCTACAGATACCTGCCAGGCTGGAAGATGTTCTTCGCCTCCGACTCGCCCCACTACCAACGAGCCACCCAACTGGCCACCAGAACCAACCCCGTGGGCAACGGCGCCATCTTCACCTTCGGCACGCCCGACACCTACCCCACCATCCTCAACCAATGGTGAAACCACCCGGGCCGAGACCCGCAGCACCGCCGTCGAGCACCCCTCACCGCAGGAACCGACCCAGCACCGATAGACATCTGGGGTGACGATCCT
>NZ_JASPEP010000044.1:0-6568 GCF_031292835.1 Actinomyces stomatis | reverse complement strand
GGCCTGGCGCTCCGACCGGGCACTGGGGCGAGCCATGGCGGCGGGGCGGGCTGACGGGCCCGGTGCGGGGGTGCCCGCCCGGGTGTCGGCCTCGATCTGGCCGTACCTTGAGAACGCGATCCTCGACCAGGTCCTGGCCCACCGCACGACGCTGGTCTTCGTCAACTCCCGGGGTGCCTGCGAGCGGCTCACTGCGCACCTCAACGAGGCCTACGCCGCACGTCTCGGGGCGGCGGCGCCGACGCCGCAGGTGCCGGTTCACAGGGAGTCCTGGGAGATGGGAACCGGTTCGCACACCGAGCCCCTGGCGGCGGGCGCCCCGGTGATCGCCAAGGCCCACCACGGGTCGGTCTCCAAGGAGCAGCGTCTCGGTGTGGAGCGGGAGCTGGCCGCGGGTGAGCTGAGGTGCGTGGTGGCCACGGCCTCGCTCGAGCTCGGCATCGACATCGGCTCGGTCGACCTCGTGCTCCAGGTGGCGCCGCCCCCGTCGGTCGCGGCGGGCCTGCAGCGGGTGGGGCGCGCCGACCACCGGGTGGGCGGGCGGCCGCGCGGCGTCATCTACCCCGTGGAGCGCACTCACCTGGTGGACGCCGTCGTCGCCGCTGAGGGGATGCGCGCCGGGGCGATCGAGCGCACGGAGCTGGTGTCCAACGCCCTGGACGTGCTGGCCCAGCAGACGGTCGCCGCGGTGAGTGTGGCGGGTGGGCTGACGGCCGACGCCTGGTTCGCCACCGTCACTCGGTCGGCCCCCTACACCTCGCTGCCGCGCTCGGCCTTCGACTCGGTCCTGGAGCTGCTGTCCGGTGGCTTCGCCTCGGCGGACCTGGCGGACTTCTCGCCGCGGATCGTGTGGGACCGCGCCACCGGTGAGCTCAGTGCCCGGCCCAGCACGCAGCGGCTGGCGGTGGCGTCCTCGGGCACGATCCCGGACCGGGGCATGTTCCCCGTCGTCCTGCCCGAGGGGGCGCAGGATTCCGGGCGGCGGCGGGTCGGGGAGCTCGACGAGGAGATGGTGCACGAGTCCAGCCCGGGGGACATCATCACGCTGGGGACGTCGAGCTGGCGGATCCGTCAGATCACGGGGGACCGTGTCGTCGTCGACCCGGCCGAGGGGCGCAGCGCCCGCCTGCCGTTCTGGAAGGGCGAGGGGCTGGGCAGACCTGCGGCCACCGGGCTCGCCAAGGGCGTCTTCCTGCGTCAGGCGCAGGCCTCCTTGCCGTTGGAGGCGGGAGCCGGGGAGTCGGAGGGCGAGCGGGCGCTGCGGCGGCGGCTCACGGAGGCGGGGTTGGATGATCATGCCCGCAGCAACCTGCTGGCCCTGCTGCGCGAGCAGTACCGAGCCACCGGCGCCCTGCCGACGGACGAGACCCTGGTCCTGGAGCGCTATGAGGACGAGTCCGGCAGCTGGCGGATCATCGTCCACAGCACGCTGGGTCGGTGCGTCCACGAGCCCTGGGCGATGGCGATCCGGGAGCGGGTGCACCAGCTCCTGGGGGTGCGCCCGCAGATCATCGTGGCCGACGACGGCATCGTCCTGCAGATCCCACCGGTTGAGGGCGGCCTCCCGACGGCCGGGCTCATCACCTTCGACGCCGCGGAGATCTCCTCCCTGGTGCGGAGCAGGATCGAGACGACGGCGCTGTTCGCGGCCCGGTTCCGCGAGTGCGCCGCCCGCGCCCTGCTCATGCCCGCAGCCCGCCCGGGGCACCGCACGCCGTTGTGGCTGCAGCGGGTCAAGGCCGGCCAGCTGCTCGAGGCCTCCCGCCAGTTCCAGGACTTCCCCGTCAGCGTGGAGGCGGCGCGCGAGTGCCTCCAGCAGTACTACGACCTGCCCGCGCTGACCGACCTCATGGAGCGCCTCGCCTCCGGCCGGGTGCGCGTCGTCGAGGCCGTCACCAGTGAGCCGTCGCCCTTCGCCCATCCGCTGCTGTTCGGGTACGCGAGCACGCTGATCTACCAGGAGGACCTGCCCCACGCCGAACGCCGGGCCCAGCTGCTCTCCCTGGACCCCAAGGCGCTCGACGCACTGCTGGGCGACGGCGGCGTCGCGGATCTGCTCGACGACGAGGTCCTGGCCCAGGTGGAGGCCGAGCTCCAGCACCTGGCTCCCGGTCGACGGGCGCGCGCCGACGCCGAGGGGATCGCCGACCTGCTGCGTGAGCTGGGTCCGTTGAGCGCGGCCGAGCTGGTCGAGCGGTGCACCGACGTCGACCGGAGGGATCCGGGGGAGGAGACGCGAGGCGACGGCGTGGACGGGGCCGGCGACGACGTCGAACGCGGGGACAAGCGCAAGGTCGAGCGGACGGTCGGGCGGGCGCTTGCCGAGCTGGCCGGGGCGCACCGAGCCGCCGCGGTGCGGGTCGGCGGGCGGGAGCTGTGGGCCCGGGTCGAGGATGCCCAGGATCTGCGGCGGGCCCTGGGAGCGGAGGTCCCCACCTGGGCGCTGGAGCGGGCTGAGGCCGGTGGCGCTGTCGAGCGGACCGCGGCGGCCCGTTCACCGCTGAACGACCTGCTTCTGCGTTACGCGCGCACCCACACGACTGTGACGCCGCAGCGCGTGGCGCTGGCCTTCGGGCTGGGGGCGACGGTGGCGGAGGGAGCCCTGGCCGAGCTGGCCGGGGACGGCTCCCTCGTGGACCTGGGGGCCGCGGGGTGGATGGAGTCGGCGGTTCTCACCCGGGTGCGCCACCGCTCCCTGGCCCGGGCGCGGGCCGCCGTCGCGCCGGTGCCACCCACGGCTCTTCAGCGTCTCGTGCTGGAGCGGGCGGGGCTGGATGAGCCGGGCGGCGGCATCGACGCCCTGGCGGAGGCCCTGGCGGCACTGGAGGGCGTGTGGCTGCCGGCCGGCCTGTGGGAGTCGGTGGTGCTGCCCGCGCGCGTGGCCGACTACCGGCCGGCCATGCTTGATGAGCTCATCGCCTCCGGGGAGGTCGTCTGGCAGGCGCGGCCCGTCGGCGATGCCGCGTCCCGGTCCGGTCCCACCCAGGTGAGGACCGGGGCCGATGACATCCCCGCTCCGGGCGAGATCGCCTTCTTCCCCACGGACTCCGCCCTGGCGCCGGTCGCCGGGGAGGCGACCGCCCCGGGTGAGCCGGAGGCGCCGGAGGGCCGGGAAGCGGGCGTCACCGGGAAGGGACTCTGGCAGATGGTTCGTGAGGGGGCCGCCACGGGCCGCTCCTTCGAGCCGGTGCGCCGGGCATTGGCGCCCGCCGCCGGGACGCGCACCGCACCGTCCTCACGGCGGGTGCGCAGCCGCCGGGGCCGTCGCCTCATGATGGAGATGCCGCGCGCCGGGGAGGTGACAGCGGCCGGGCGGTTGTCCTCCGTTCTGGGCTCCACCTCCTGGGTGAGGCTGTCTTCCGCCTCGGCGGGCGATGAGGAGCGGGCGATCGCGGAGGTGGAGTCTCTGCTGGACCGCTACGGGGTCGTCTCCCGCGACCTCGCCCTGACCTTCGGCGGGGCGGGAGGGCTCGGGCCGCTCATGCCGGTGCTGCGGCGCATGGAGGAGACCGGGGTGGTTCTGCGCGGCGGTTTCATTGAGGGCCTGGGGCCGGTGCAGTTCGCCGAGCGGGAGAGCGTTGACCGGCTGCGGTCCCTCAGCCACGACCCCGGCGGCGCGGCGGCAACACCGGTCGTGCTCGATCTCAAGGACCCGGCCTGTCTCGTCGGGCGCGGGGTGCCGTGGCCTGAGCCGGTACTGCCCGCAGGCCTCGGCGAGTCGGCCCGGGACCGCAGCGAGCAGACGAGTGGCCCGCCGGTCCGGCGCCAGGGGGCGAGCGTCGTCGTGCTGGGCGGCGCCCCGGTGCTCTACGCCTCGGAGAACCTCAAGGTCCTCATCTCCTACACGTCCGAGCGCGAGGATCTGGTGCGTGCCCTAACCGCGCTGGCGGCCGACAGGCAGCGGATGTTTACGCGCCAAGGGGCCGCGGCGGTCAGGCGCCGCACAGTGGTGGAGTCCCTCAACCGGGTCACCGCGCTGGAGCCCACCGTGAGCGACCTCTTGCGTCAGGCCGGTTTCGTGCGCGACCCCAGGGGGATGCGGCTCGCCGTCGGCCCTTACGGGGCCACTTGGCGATGAGCGGGCCGGCCCATCACCGGTGACAGAAGCCGGCCCATGGTGCGCTCCACGCGTCCACAATGAGGACATGGCCGATCCGCACCCCGTCACCGGAGCGTTCTTCGATTCCCCGGTCCCTCCCGGGACCGGGTGGCCCGAGGATCCCGCTACTGCCGCCACACCCGTGGCCCGATCGGCCGCCGATGTGGCGCACCTAGCCGGCGCATCGTCGGATCTGCCCGCGCTCGACGCCCGGATCACGGTGTGCCGTGCCTGCGACCGGCTCGTGGCCTGGCGTGAGGAGGTGGCCCGGACCGGCCGTCGCGCCTCCTTCGCCCATGAGCCGTACTGGGGGCGACCGGTGGCGAGCGTCGGGTCGGCGGATGCCCGCATCTACGTCGTCGGGCTGGCACCCGCGGCCAATGGGGCGAACCGCACCGGCCGCATGTTCACCGGCGACCGCTCCGGGGACTGGCTGTGGGCGGCCTTCCACCGGGCCGGCCTGGCGACGTCCCCCGCCTCGACGGCGGCCGGCGACGGGCAGCAGCTCATCGGGGCGCGCATGGGCGCCGCCGTGCGTTGCGCCCCGCCCGCCAACAAGCCGACGACTGTCGAGCGCGCCACCTGCGCGCCGTGGCTCGCCCGCGAGATCGCCCTCATGCCTGAGGTCAAGGTGATGCTGGCGCTGGGCGGGATCGGATGGGGCGCGGTGCTGCGGGTCACCCGCGAGGCCGGATGGGCCCTCCCCCGCCCCCAGCCGCGCTTCGGCCACGGGGCGACGGCGGAGCTGACCAGGCCCGACGGCAGGCCGGTGACGCTGCTCGGCAGCTACCACCCCAGCCAGCAGAACACGTTCACCGGTCGGCTCACCGAGGCGATGCTCGATGAGGTGCTGGCGACCGCCAAGCGCCTCGCCGAGGCATGATGACGGGCCGCGGCTGACGCGGCTTCAGGAGCGGTTGGGCAGGATGGCCTCGAGCTCGGCGAGGGTCCGCGGTGTCTGCTCCGCGGAGGCGCCGGCCTCGACGTTCTCGGTGGCCTCGGAGGCCGCGTCGCCCTGGGGCACGTCGATCCCGAAGACGAGGGACAGACCGGCGACGGCGGCGCGGGCCGAGGCGGCGCGCTCGCTGGACGTGTCACTGGGCTCACCGCCGGCGGGGGCCGGTGAGGACGGCTCCGCGGTCGCCGCGAGGGATTCGGCGGCGACCGCGGCATCGGGGGCCGACGAGGCCGACGCCGCTGCGGTCGCCCTCTCCAGGTCTCCCAGGTCGAGCTCCACCAGGCGGCTGCTGCGCGCCTCAGAGGTCTCCTCCGACGAGTCGGCCGTACGACGGCGGCGCGTCGAGGTGGCCGCACGGCGAGAGCGCTTCGCGGCGGGCTTCTGCTCAGTCTTGCCCGACTTCTTGCCAGCCTTCGTCCCGGATGCCTCCGGCCGCTCCTCCGCTGCGGGCGCGGTGGCATCCGCACCAGAGGCGCCGGCCTCGGCCTGAGTGCCTGAGGCGTCAGCGCCGGCGGCTTCGTCAGCGGCGCCGTCGGAGTCGGCGGCGGCCCTGTCAGCATCGGCCGGGGCGTCGGTGTCCCGAGCCGACGACTCCGCATCGGCTCCCTGACCGGGCGCGTCTGCCGCGTCCTCGGCGGGGGCGCCGCCCGGCTCACCGTCGACGTCGTCGGACTGCTGGGCGGCGATCTCGGCGATGCTGTGGCCCTCGCGCAGGTCGAGCCCGTTGGTGCTCAGCGGCACCATGAGGTGGTCGTCGACCCGCGAGGGGTTGATGGGCCACTCCGGGCCCTGGTCGGGCAGGTCGGTCTCGGAGTGGGCGCCGCAGCCGTGGTCCAGGGAGACGACGCTGCCGTCGTCGGGGGCCCACTCGTTGGCGCACACGCCGAAGATGGCGCGCAGGGCGCCGGCCATGGGCAGGAAGAAGCCGCAGGTGGAGCAGGTGGCGTGGGCCTTGCGGACGCCCTCGGCGTCGGGGCCGTGGTCGCCGCCGTACCAGCGCTCGGCGGCGCTGGCGACGCCCTGGGCGCTCAGGACCCGGGGGCGACCCAGGTCGAGCTGGTCCAGGGCGACGGCGTCGGCGTCCTCACCGGTGGCCTCCCACCCGGGTTCGAGACGCTCGTCGGTCTCCTTGCGGGGCAGGCGGTCGGAGCGGGTGATGTCGCCGGGTTCGAGGCGCTCGGCCCACGGGACCCAGGCGGGTGCGAGGAGGGCCTCCTCGCCGGGGAGGAGCCCCATCTCGCAGACGGTGGCGGTGCGGCCGCGCGGGACGCGGCTGAGCGTGACCGCCCAGCGCCAGCCGCGGTAGCCGCTCAGGGTGCAGTCGAACAGGTGGGTGACGAGGCGCTCGGCGTCGGGGACGGCGGCCAGGTACTCGCCGACGGTGATGGGGTCGGTGACCTCCTCCAGCGCGTGGCGGGCGAGCTCGATGGCGGCCGGAGAGGTGAGGGTCTTGTCCTTGGCGGCCTGGGCCTGCTGGCTGGGGGTCGGCAGGGCGCCGGCGCGCGGCACAG
>NZ_JASPEP010000043.1:0-6827 GCF_031292835.1 Actinomyces stomatis | reverse complement strand
CTCACGCCACCGGCGCCGCAGGGCCTCGTTCCAGCGCAGCTCGGAGCAGGCCTCACGCACCGCCGCCTCGGCGGCGCGCACCCGCTCATCGGCGGCCACGACTCTGAGCGCCTCCAACGCAGGATCCCCGGACGGAGGCGCTCCACCGGGAGACGCCCCGGCTGACGCACGCCCGTCGGCCCCACCAGTATTCGACCTTTCGGTCGACACGCCGGACCGGCTCACCGCACCCTGCGCCGTGGGCCTCCTCGGTCCCCCTGCCGCCGACGGCCCGATCCCCACAGACATTCGCACCACGCCCCCACTGTGGCACACCGGGGACACCGGCAGCCACAGGCACCGTCAGAAGCCCTACGGCCCCTCTCCTCGACGAAGTCCGCACGAGGCGGGTGCACCCCCTAGACTCGATCAAGTGAGTGACTCCCCCTCCCATCACGCCCCGGGCTCCGGCCCGCCGCCCGCGACCCCTGGCGCATCGGGCCGGCCACCGCGCAGTCGCCGACCCGACTACGTGCTCACCGCCGTCGTCGGAGTCATCTTCGCCCTGGGCGCCTCCACCCTTCTGGGCCTGGCCACCGACCCGCCCTCGACGCTGCGCACCGGCCTGCTGCTCGGCGCGCTCCTGCTGTTCTCCTCGGCCGCCGCCGTCCTGTTCGCCAGCCGCTCCTCGCTGGGCGCGCTCGCCACCGGGCTGACCGCGCTGACCGCCCAGTCGATGGTCTTCCTGGCCCCCATTCACGCGGCCTCCTTGACCGAGCCCTGGCTGCAGCGGCTCGTCAGCACCGGTTTCATGCTCGTCCTGGCGGGCCTGTGGCTGGGCGGCTCCTGGGGGATGCGCCTGGCCCGCCGCGCCGGCCACGCCCAGGGGCACGCCGCCTTCCGTCTGACCCAGGCCGACCGGACCGTGGGCTCCACCCCGACGCCACCGCCCTCACGCCGGCGCGCTCATCTCCTGTCCCTGCCCTGGGTCATCGCCGGGCTTGCGCTCGCGGCCCTTCTGCTGCCCCGCGCCTACCTGCGAGCAGTCGCCCCCGGTGTCCAGACCGGTCCGCTGCTGCTCGCAGCCGTGCTCGTCTCCCTCCTGGCCCTGGCCGCGGCCGGTGCCTCGACGGCCCGCTCCACCCTCGGTGCGCGCGTCACCGGCCCGGTTCTCATTCTTGCGGCGGTGCCCGCGCTCAGTAACGGTATGATCCCTGGCGGCCATCTGGTCTCCAGGGTCCTGCCGTACGGCCCGGACGCCGTCGTGCTCGCCGCCATCGGCATCGAGCTCATGGCGATCGGCTGGGGAGCACATGTGGCTCGCCGTCAGGGTCGTGCGAACGCGCTGGCCAGGCTGCGCTCCGGCGTCTGAGGGTCCCATACCCGACTCCATGTCCTGGGGACGACCGGCCCCTTCCGGCATCCCCATCCCTACTACTACCGTGTGCATGCGTAAGGAGACCTCGTGAGCACCGACAACACAGATCGCACCGCACCGCAGGCACCCGTCCCCTCCGAGGACGTCGCCCCATCCTCCCCGACGGCGTCGACACCCACCGCACGGGCAATGGCCACGGACCCCCGCCCGGGAGAGGCGACGGTCACCAAGGCTGATGAGGCCCTCGTCCCAGCCTCCCTCAAGGACCTCGCCGGCAAGGCCACCCAGGTCTCCCCGGCCGCCTCCAGCGAGTCTCAGGCAACGGTGGCTGCGGAGGGTGAGGTGGTTCCGGTCAGCACCTCCATCGACGCCGATGACACCGATACGGCCGATGATGCGGCCATGGACAAGACTGAGGAGGAGGAGACTGCGGCCGCGGACGACAAGGACGACACCCTGAACCTCCGCGAGCAGGCGTCCTTCCCCGGTGCTGCCGGGAGCCAGGCCGCCGAGGCCGTCAGGAGCGCTGCCGTGGGCGCCACGAGCGCTGTCACGAGCGCAGCCCGGGTGGTCGCCGACACGGCCACTGACGCATCCGATGACGCAGCCGAGAAGACCGGCGGCGCCCTCCCGGCCGACCGCCCTGCCCAGGCCCCGTTGCGCCCCGCCGCCCCCTCCCCCCACCCGGTGGCAGCTCAGGCGGCGCCAACGCCGTCTGAGTCCTTCACCCCTGACGACGCCGCCGTCGCGGAGACAGTCGTCGGGACCGCTGCGGCCGATGGCATGCCGCCGTCGATTCCTCCGTCCTCAGGGCCTGGTGAGGTGGAGGAGGAGCCGGTGCAGGTCGCCGCGGAGGCCACGACGCCCACGGCTCCCGAGCCCGCCCGGGCCGAGGAGCATCGGACGGCTGCCGTCACGGCCACAACGGCCACCACACCGGCCGCAGCACCCATCAGCTCCGCCGTCTCCGCCCCGCAGGCGCCGTCGCCCGCGCCGGTGGACGACGAGGAGGAGACGCCGGCCGAGACAGTCAGCAGCGAGCCGGTCGTCCGGACGACCGCCGCATCCGCCACGGTGCCGACGGCGGCCGCGGCAGCGGGCGCACAGGGACACGCGCCCGTGGCCGACACCGCCGAGGACTCCGTGGAATCGGAGGATCTGACCGAGGCCGAGGACCTCGACTCCCCCGAGGCGGAGGCCGACCTCACTCCCACGACCCCGGCCATCCCCACCCCCGAGTCCGGCTCCCCTGCCGTGAGGGCGGTGCCCGTCTCCGTGACCACCGGTGCCGCCCGAGTCTCGGACGGGGCCGCGGGCGCCTCCGCCCAGACCCCCTCCGCTGCAACCGACGCAACGGATGCCGCAGTGGGCGAGGACGACACTGACGACACTGACACCAGCATCGACGACGAGCTCGTCGAGGAAGCCGGTGAGGTTGACGAGGCCGATCAGGAGGCCGAGGACGACTTCGAGGAGACTGCGCAGCCGGCAGCCGTCCCGACGCCGGCCTCCGCAGCCCCCGCCGCGCAGACCTGGACGCCGACTCCGCGGGCCTCCGGCTCTCAGACGCCTGCCGGCGCACCCGACGTCGATGATGTTGATGACGCTGGTGACGGCTTCGCACTGCTCAGCGAGGCCACCACCGCCTCGGCGGCCTTCGCGGCGTCCTCAGCACACTCAGCACCTTCGGCGGGCGCAGCGACACCGGCCACCCCGTCGGCGGGCTCACCGGAGCTCACATCCTCGCCCCGGCCCGAGGCCGAGCCAGCGGCGCCGGCCTCATCGCCGTCAGCGGCCTCGGCGCCATCGGTGACCTCATCGCCGTCACCGACCGAGCCGGAGGCCACGGCGCCGGTGAACGCTGCGACGGACAACCGCCCCTCGGCCCCGTCCTGGCCGGCGACCCCCGCGGCTCAGCTGGCCCGGACGGGCTCTGCCGCAAGCGCCCCCTCAACGCGTTCAACCGAGTCGACGCCCTCCGTCCGCCCCGCGTTCCCCGCCGGAGCCTCGACCTCCGCCCCCACAACGGAGGGGATGGGAGGGGCGGCCCGGGTCGCCTCGTCCCCGTACACCGGGCTCTCCGGCTACCGCCCCGAGGCGCCCGCCAACACGCCGACCCCCGCCCCGGCGGAGACGACGGCGCAGCCCGAGTGGGCGCCGTCGACGCCGTCAACCCAGTCAGCTCCCACCGCCACGAGTGCCAGGGACTACCGCCCGACGCCGGCGGGCTCGCCGTCGGCCCCCTCACCGCAGCAGACGCCCGCCTGGCCCTCAGCAGCCCCCACCGCCCGGGGACTGTCCGCGAGCGCCGATGCCGGGGAGAGCGACGACCCGGAGGAGCGCGGCCGTTCGCGGGCCCGGCAGGCCGCCCTGGCCATGACCGGCGCCGGTGAGGACGACGACTCCATCCTCCTCAGGGGCGCCAGCGTGCTGAGCGCCCCGAGCTCGCGCGCCGAGACCCACTGGGCCGGGGTGCTCGTCGCCATCGTCCTGTTCCCCCTGGCCTGGTTCCTCGTGCACGACGGCGCCGCCACCCTGACCGGCGGCAACCCCTCGGCCTGGCCGTCGGCCGCCTCCCCGATGGGCGCGCTGGAGATCCTGGGCGGGACCGCGGCCTGCGCCGCCGCCCTGTTCATGATCTCGCGCTCCTCACTGGGGGCCTTCGTCGTCGGCGCCATCAGTGCGGTCATTGGCCTGCCCTTCGTCCTCATGCCGGGGGTCACCAAGTCGATCCTCGGGTCCACGGTCGAACGGCTTCAGGCCCACTCCGACCTGGGGAGGGCCCTGTCCACCTATGTCATGGACGACGGCCTCTCCGGTCGTTTCATCCTCATGGGCGTGCTCACGATCATGGTCGCCGTCGTCGCCCACCTGGCGCGCCGGGCCGGACAGCGCAACCGCGACGACGACCGCGGCCTGCGTGACTGAGCCCGACGCCGCCCCGCCGACCGCCGGGACGGGTGCGCCGTCGGTTCGGCGGATGCAGACCCTCGCCGATGCGGCCCGTGATGCGGTCCCCATCGTCGTCGGATACGTGACGCTGGGGCTGGCGGCCGGGATGCTGCTGGTCGCCGAGGGCCTGGCCTGGTGGTGGGCGCCGGTGTGGAGCCTGGTCATCTACTCCGGGACCATGCAGATGCTGCTGGTGCCGCTGGCCGGTGGCGGCGAGCCGCTGGCCGCCATCGCCCTGTCCACCGGTTTCGTCTCGGGCCGGCACGTCTTCTACGGACTGGGCTTCCCCCTGGAGCGGGTGCGGGGCAGGGCACTCACCCGCCTCTACGCCGTCCACGCGATCACCGATGAGGTCTACGCGCTGCTGGCGGCGCGCGACCGACGGGCCATGAGCGGGCGCTACCTGGTGGGTGTGGAGGCGATCAGCCACACCGCCTGGATGGTGGGCACAACCGTCGGGGCACTGGCCGGAACGGCGCTGGCCTCCGCGGTGGGTGAGCGCATCGAGCTGCTCGGTTTCGTGCTCACGTCGCTGTTCGTGGTCCTGGCCATCGAGAACTGGCGCAACCACCCCGATATCGGGGTGCTGTGCGTGGGGCTGGTGGCCGGCGGCATCGGCCTGGCCATGGGTGGTTCGGCGGCGCTGCTGACCGCGCTGGTGACGCTCGCCGTCGGGCTGGTGGGCCTGTACGCCTGGCGCGCTCGCCGGCCCGGGGAGCCCGGGCCGCAGTCGCGGCGGAGAGCCGGCTGATGCTCACCAACCCGCAGGTCGCGGTCGCCGTCGCGGTCGTCGCCATCATCACCTTCGTGTGCCGGATCGTGCCCTTCGTGCTGCTGCGCGGACGCCAGGACAGTGCGCTGCTGGCCTTCCTGTCCCGGGCGATGCCGCTGGGGGTCATGATCGTCCTGGTGGCCTACACGCTGGGCGGAGTGAGCCTGTCGCCGTCGAGCTGGCTGCCGGCTGCCGGCGGGATCGGGGCGACGGCGGGCCTGCACCTGTGGCGGCGCTCCATCGGCCTGTCACTCATCGGCGGCACCGGCGTGTACGTCGCCCTCAGCCTCCTGCTGGGCTGACCCGCCGCGGGCGGTGGCCGACCATGTAGAAGACGATGAGGGCCACGTAGGTGACCACGCTCAGCCAGGCGCTGACCAGCCCCAGCAGTGCGGCCAGCGCGTACAGCCACGGCCCCATCGCGAAGCGCCGGGTCATGGACCGTACCTCCGCCTGCGTCACCTCCGGTCGCAGGCGGCTCCGGTCCCGGATGGACGCGCGCCACAGGGCGTTGAAGAACATCCCGCCGACCACCATGACCGCCCCGTAGAAGACGGCGCCTGTGCGTTCGTCGTGCCCGGACTCCAGGGACCGGGTGAGCACCGAGGTGGCGAAGGGCAGGAAGGCGACGTCGAGCAGGAGGAAGAGGTTGCAGATGAGCATCCACTGGTCGACGCTGCGCACTCGCACGAAGATGGCGTGATGGTTGAGCCAGACCTGCCCCACCAGGAGGAAGCTGAGCACGAAGCCCACGTAGCCGGGCCACAGGGAGGCCAGGGAGCGCAGGAGGCTCCCGCCGCCGTCGGGCAGCTTGATCTCCAGGCTCAGCAGGGTGATCGCGATGGCGATGACCCCGTCGCTGAAGGCCTCCAGGCGCCCGGGTGAGACGGGCGCCGACTCACTCTCCCCTGCTGCGCCGTCGGCCCCGGCGGCGGGCTCCGCCTGGCGAGCCGAGTCGATACCGGTGTCTGTGGCCGCAACATCGGCATTCGCACGACCAGAGGTGTCGGCGCCGACGTCGTCGGTGGGATCGTCGGTCGGGCCATCACGCGAGTCATGGTGGCAATGGGTGGTCATGCCTTCTCCTTTCTTCGCGGCTGGGGACATTCTGCGCCGGTGGGGACATTCCTGCACTGCCGGGGACGTTCGACGCCGTCGGGGACGGGATTCCTGTCCCCGACCGCGCGCCGTGTCCCCGAATGGAACGGAACGCACCTGACCGCGTGGAATGTCCCCGCCGGGCCCCGCGGACAGCGCAAGGCGCCCCTCGGACGGTGCAAGTCGCCCCGCAGGCAGTGCCGGGCGCCGACCAGTAGGCTGCGAGCGTGCCTGTTGACGTCAATCGCCCCGGCCCCTGGACCCACCGCAACCTCACCGCCCGCGGTACCCGTTTCCATGTTGCGCTGGCGGGTCCTGAGGCCCCGGCCGGCACCGGGCCCCTCACCCTCCTGGTGCACGGCTTCCCCGAGTGCTGGTGGACCTGGCGCCATGTCATCCCCGCCCTGGCACAGGCCGGGCACCGCGTGGCGGCCCTCGACCTGCGCGGCTTCGGTGGATCGGACCGACCGCCGTCGGGCTATGACCTGGTGACGCTCGCCCAGGACCTGGCCGCCGTGGTCCGGTCACTGGGGCACGAGCGGGCCGTGGTCGTGGGCGCGGGGCTCGGCGGCCAGGTCGCCTGGGCGCTGCCTCACGTGGCCCCGGACCTGACGACGGCGATCGTCCCGGTCGGCGCTCCCCACCCGC
>NZ_JASPEP010000042.1:0-6939 GCF_031292835.1 Actinomyces stomatis | reverse complement strand
TTGGATTGAGAAGATCTACCTGCAGTGGCTGTGACAGAGCAACGTTCACCTCCTCCGATATGCTCGTGTCAACCCGGGTAAGCTGAGCGCCTCCCAATGCTGGGCCAACTCCCGGCAGTCCGCCACACCTCCGTCATCCTGTGGGTCTGTGCTGTCTGGCCGCAGATCCGTGGCCCGTAAGATCAGCACCACCGACAGCCCGCGCCTTCGCAGTTCACTAGCCCACGCCTCGATCAGCGGGTCACAAGCTAAGGACTCAGGCATGACTAGGGTTGCTGTCCAGTGGTCCGTGACGATGTTGGGTAGCACCAAAGGATCAACCGCCGTTTCCCGGACGATCCGCTCCAGCCATCCTTCGAGCACCAACTCCTGGGCGACCTCGGCCGGGATTTGCCCGCTCGGGCCACGATGTACACAACGGAACCCGGTCCCGGTAGATAGCACGATCTCATCCGACGAAACCATGTGCACGGTGGGCGTTAGGCGGTATATGGCTCCAGTCTGATCAACAAGCCGGGCCTCGGTGGTCTCAATCATCTTTAATGCTTGCTGTGGTCGAGGAAAAGGTAAAGGCAGATATCAACGCTGCAAAGCCAATACCGACTCCGCCGAACACAAAAACGAACGGCGTTGAAGTAAGATCGGCAACCACACCTCCAAGGGCCAGGCCCACCGTCATGCCGAGGCTGCCAACCGTACCGATCACTGCATAGACCCTGCCAAGGAAATGTCGATCGATCGTCAACTGTATCTGAGCCGCCAGCGCGCCGCTCAACAGCACCAGCGGGAGGCCCTGAATGAAAAACGCCACCGCAGCGACCCAGAAACTGGGCCAGAATCCCGGAACAGCAAGAGTCAGTGCGTAGACTCCGAGAGCCAGGGTGGTCACCCAACGAACACTTACTGTGTCAGGGGTCACTAGCAGTGCAAGCCCACCGAGCAATGCGCCGACGGACGTGATGGCAAGCAGAAGGCCATAGGTGTCGCCGCCACCTTCCAGCGCCTCCATGACGTAGACGACGAGAATAGACTCCGGCATCCAACCGAAAAGGTTCCAGAGCCCGAATACCGCAACAATATTACGCGCAAAAGGATTTCTCCAAGCAACAACAAGGCCATCCCACAATTCCTTAATGAAGGCGCGTATGCGATTCTCAATAGTTGTGGTCGTCGGTTGGTTGTTAACTTCCGCCGTACACTCGTCCCAGGTGTTCCCTTGCCGACCCTCGTCGTGTTGTCCGTCGGCTGACGAGTGATCAAGTATCAGTAAGTGCGAGCGCTGAAGAGAACGTAGTGCGAGCGCAATGATGAGCAACATTCCTGCACTCAAAGTGAATGGCGTTGTCGCAGACCACCCTACCAATGCGGCGCCAACAAACGGACCTATAGCTCCGTTGCCAAGTTCTTGCACCCACCGGATGGTGGCATTAGACTTAAGATACTCGTTGGGTTCTGCGAGGTCGGGGACGACCAGCACTGACGCTGCGTCATAGAATTCTTCTAACGTGCCGAAGAACAAGGCGAACGCACAGAGCAGCAGGATCGACCCGGCGTCTAGATAGAGCGCCACGGCGAGCCCCACTAAAAGGAGCGCACGGGCTAGGTTAGTCAAATACAGGGTGCGCAACTTGCTCCATCGATCGAGCATGACGCCGATCGGTATGGATAGGAACACCTTGGGCAACGTTGCTACGGTAGCAACCAGCGCGACCTCCAAAGCCGATTTGGCATATGCGGCGGTAAGGACAGCGAAGGCAGCGACCCGGATCCCATCGACGATGTTCGACCCCAGAGACACTGCGGCGAGCCGCACAATCGGCCCACGCAATAAGGTCCGTGCGCTCATGAGGCTATTTCCTTGTGCATCCAAACACCCGGCACTGCTCGTCCACCCATACAGCGATAGAATTCGGTAAGTTCGGCATGCTCCGGACTGTCGAATCTGTATCCGTACTCGATTACCCCATATCCTTGACTGGCAAGATCCTGGATCGTATCAGCGATAATAAACTTAGTGAGATGAGCTGCCGTAGCTTCCTGATCGACGCTGCCCCAATTAAACACCTCTGCGGATATAGTATCGTGCACGCTGATACTAAAACCCAGCACCCTTGAGGCGTCCTCCTTGGAACAATAAAGCCGCGCTGAGGCGAGGTCAATTCCGGGCGCTGATAGTTGAGTTAGTGAATCTACTGTGAAGGGGCAGCGACTACCTCGCTGTCCACTGTGTTCTGCATACGTTTGTACCACCACTGCTACGTCCTTCTCTGATTCGACACAGCGGCCCACGAAAATTTGACTCGCACTGGAAATCTGGCTCCGAACCCGAGATGAAACACCTGCGAGCACGCCTGTTCGCTCGACGCTCTCGATGGCGTAGAAACTGCGACTTACCTGACTGTAGCCCGCCTCGTCAAAGGCCAGACTAACCGGTATGACGAGCCCCCGCATACCACCTGCACAGACGGCAGACGACTTAATTAGGATAGCTCTTCTGGACCGTTGAACCGCGATCTCCTCCATTTTTGTCGCAATTTGCAGGGCGGCTGCGTAGACGTCGGCCGGTTCAGCCTCGTCCGCGACTACGATACCCGAAGGGTCCGTCACTCCTACAACGAGGATGTCCCCGTCGTCGCAGTAAGATGCTGCGGCGACGACCCCGTTCAGTTCGGACTCACAGACCAGGTATCCGATATCTCCTTCTTTTTTGTCAAGTGCCTCCACCCAGACAGGGTAATGGGTTACCCATCTGCTCCGGGTTGTAGACAAGAAATTGACATAGCTTGCGGCAGATTCTGAGACAAACAATAAATTCCTTTCTTATGCGTTGTACAGGGCTGGAGCAGCAAGATTCGTGCGGTCCAGCACGAACCAGTAGTTGCCACTGGCCGCCGTACGCTGATGCCGTGCGTCCAGCGGCTCGAGTTTATCTGCGTCGACCACGCCCCACACCGACCACAGTCCCTCTGATGTGAAGAGCGTACGCCACCCCGATATCGCCAATGAGAGCTGTGACTGAAGCTCGTCGATAATGGGCTTGCCATCGCGCCATACCTGAATCCGCTCGATTTCAAGATCGTAGCCTCTATGGGGCTGCCGCTCGGCCAACTCCCACCGCACTATCACTTTCTTGTCTGAGTCACCGAAACCTTCCCATTCCATATATGCGCCGGGACGGGGGCGCTCAACCAAATCCGCGCCAAAAGAATCGACGTGAACCAGGTACCTACCACCGGCTTCGACGCTCATCGCCGCCCGTCGAAGGTGCGCGGCGGCCGCATCCATACTGGGCAGATAACGCATCGTGTTTAGTGCCGCGAAGGCGGCTGGATAGCAGGGGAGCAGGGCCACCTCGGCCAAGTCGCCGAGGACCAGGTTCGGGACGCCCCCTCGTCGCCGCTCGCCCACCTTCGCGGCGAGACGATTCAGCGCAGCACTAGAGGAATCAACACCATCCACCTGGTATCCGCGCTCAAGTAATGGAATCAGCAGGCGCCCCGAGCCACACCCGAACTCCACCAGGCGACCGACGTCCGTCATAGAAGTGATGAAGTCGAGCTCTATTCGGGGGTCCCAACCAAATAGGTGATCATATAGTGCTGGCTGGTCAAACAGCCGACCACCAGGTGGATCAAACCTGTCGTCGCTCGGTGGTAGCGTGGCGTGCGCTACCACCTTGGTGACCGCATCCGGCAAGTCAAGCGGCTGCTCAACTCGGTCGTGGCCACCGAGGACCACCTTGGACGTCCAAGTACCCTGCGGGGTCTCAATGAGCATGAGACCTCGCATTCTGGTTTGTGACATCCCCTCCATAAAGGCCAGGAAGCTGAAGAACACTACTTAGAACGCTTCCCACCACATCATCACCAGGGTCATCGGGTGCCTCCATGGGTACCCACTCAACGATATCGGCAGCAACGAGGCGTCGTCCGTCCACTGCATCGTTCAATTGGTTTCCCAACCATTCTAGATTGGCAGACAAGCCGTGGCTACCTATTGGAACAGGAAACGAGACAGCAGACAGGATCTGCGGATCGAGCACATCGACATCAATGCTTAGATACACTAGATCACTTTCCTTTTCTGGTCGTCGAGACGGCATTCCTGATGGCCATTGTTCGCGCACGCCAATGCTTTCGACTACCACACCCTGCCGCCGTAGGTGCCGGGCGAAGGAATAGTTGGTGATGTTTTCAGTCGGCCAAGCATCATGATGAGCATCAAAGTGGATCAAGTCCGGCATAGCCGTAACCGCCTGCCGGACGCCGGAGTAGGCGAAGTAGGTCGTGGCATGGTCACGACCCAACACCAGCGGCGTAAGCCCAGCAGTCACTGCCGCGAAGCAGTAGGACTCGACAAGCCGTGCCGCGATTTGACCGTGACGGCGGTCGATGAAGAGGGGTGGAGGGTGATCTGGCCATTGCGCGGTGAGCACCGACAACCAGTGATCACGTACATTGCTGGGTCCACCCTTTATAGAACCAGCGTCCACATCACACACAATCACCGCCCAGCGGTTACCTGACTCGTGCATAGAGGCTGGAAAAGTCGATGAAGGCAGTGCCTGGGTTCTTGTTCTTGTTGCAGGCTATGTAGTCCGGGCCAGTCAGCCAGCCCGTGTCATTATAGGCATTCGACCGGCATCCACCACCACACGAACTTCCTGCCGGACAACTGGTAACGTTCTCACAGTTGGTGTACCTCAGGCTCGTCATCATGTCATTTTTGTACCAAGCATCCCACAGTGAAGTATCTCTGATGTTGGGGCCAGTGAACTGCGGCTCTTCGCGGGATGTCATGGTGGGGCAGGCTGCGACCTCGCCTTCAGCTGTCAGGTAGAGGTAGGAGTAATAGACGCCACAATCTGGTTCAAAGGTCTCAACTGAAATATCGGTACCGCAAGCCTTTGATGGGAGTATGCGCTCGCCGAGATATGGAGATACGACGTCCCAGAAAATTTCGTTGCTAACACCGAAATCGTTGGCGGCCTGCGTCGTGCCAATTACGCGGTCAATGTTGATCAGGAAGTCAGGATAGCGGTCAGAGAAGAACTTGATCGAATCGCCCATGGTGGTTACGTTACCTCGATGGACCATTAGGGTGATGCGACAGCCAATGCCAGCTTCGTGGAGTCGGTCCAACCCCATCAAGGTGCGCCGGAGCGCATAACGATGGCCTCTTGCCGCGTCATGAACCTCGTCGAGATGTGAATCTGCAGACACCTGCACGTAAGCCACCGAGAGATCATGAAGGGTTTGGACTGCAGCAGGTGTGAGTAGGGTGCCGTTGGTGTGCACAGTCACGATCATTCCAAGTTCCCGCGCACGCGCCACCTGATCACGCCACCTCGGGGTCATCAAATACTCCCCGCCAGTAAAATCGATCTGCTGTACCGCCATGGCATCTGCTTGGTTGATGACGTCCATAATTTCCTCGTGACTTAGTCGCTCTTTACGGCCCGGCCCTGAGGTTGAGTAGCAGTAGCTGCACGACAGGTTACATGTAAGTAGAGCCTCGATCTGCAATCGCTGCAGGTGTGGCCCCTGGGGCACCCTGCGATGAACGATCTTGTCATTCAACCACCCGACTTGTCGCAAGGCGGCAGCGGTCCGCGGATAGTTGCGGGATAGTTGGCTGAACTGCTCGCTGTCGCCGGCAGCATGAGTCGCCAATAAGTTACCGACGTGAGATGGAACCACCACTCCGCCACCACTCGCCCGAACAATGTGAGCGGTGGCGGAGTGATCAGTGGTCAGACGTATCGTCACTGCGGACGAGCACTGGGGGGGCAACGGGAAGCATAGACCTCATATTTGCGACCGTCCTCGCCGCCAGATGGTTTGATAACGTGCTCAAGTAACTCCACCTCGGTGATCAGTTCTGCCGCCTCGACGTCCAGTTCCATGTTCTTCGTCTCCATGTGAGCCTCAACTTTCCTAAGTGGCGATGTTCGGACGTAATGAGTTTAGGTACGTTCTTACTAGCCTGTCACCCGGTCGGATGAATGTCAGATCTCATCATTGTTGTCAATGCTCAGACTGAGCTGCCGTAGGCATGTGGTTACACAGCCGTCAACTTAGTTCATTGAGCTATCATCTAAATCGTCCCGGCCGGTGCCCCTATTTGGTGTGTCAAGAGGCTGCGGGTGGTTTCGTGGCTGGTTGTGGGTTGTAGAGGGTCTGGTTGGGGATCATGGCGTGCTGGGTCAGGATGGGGTGGTGGGCCAGGGTAAGGACGGCCTGGTCCAAGGTAGTTTGTCTTGGTTACGTTTGCGCTGTTAGTAGGCCTGGCTGACGGGGTCGTAGCGTAGTGAGGTGAAGGTGGAGGGGGACATGGCGCGCTTGAGCATCTTGTTGCCGCCATGGGAGACGCACCTCGCCGCGGATCGATGAGCTGCAGCGGCGTGTGACGGGAGCGCGCCCGGCATAGGAGGCCAGGTGGGCTCCGGTGCCTGGAGGTCTTGCCCAGGGTCTCGGCAGCAGGGACGGCGAAGGCCGGGACCCCTGATCCCGGGAACGTGTGGTTGGGACCTGACACATGAGGGTGGGTGCCCGCCAAGGTCACCGGCCTGGGCGGAGACATCAGCCCGCTGAGCGCGTGGGGCGAGGAGCTGCCCGGCCAGGTGGGGTACACCACTGCTGCTGCGGCGTCGGTGCCGGCGACAGTGACACTCTGTCAAGCCCCGGGTTTTGTCGAGGCTGGTTTATCTGGTGCCGGTGGTTGCCGGCTGTGGTTGTTCGTGGCGATGGCGGTCGGGTGCCTAGGCGGCTTCGTGCTCGGCAGGGGTTCGCATACCGATGGTGGAGTGAGGGCGAACAGTGCCCGCCCGGTGGCCCCACTCGGCGGTGGCGAGCACGGGCGGCGTCGATGTCCTGCCAGGGTCCCTGATTGCGGATCAGCTCGGCCTTGTACCAGGAGTTCAGAGCCTCGGCCAGGGCA
>NZ_JASPEP010000041.1:0-8316 GCF_031292835.1 Actinomyces stomatis | reverse complement strand
CGCGGCCACTGCCCGCGCTCGCGGGTGCCGCCAGCGCCCGCTCCATCCGGGTGCGGCGGTCCGAGATCGCCGGGACGTGGGCCATGTTCTCCACCGGAACGGCCACCGTGACCTCCGGCGTCGCCCGGCCGTCGTCGGCGATGATCGTCACCGGGTGCGGCCCGCCGAGGAAGCGGGCGACCTCCTCAGGGGGCGAGACGGTGGCGGACAGGCCGATGCGCTGCGCCGGGCGCCCCAGGAGGTCATCGAGGCGTTCCAGGGACACGGCCAGGTGTGTGCCGCGCTTGGAACCGGCGAAGGAGTGGATCTCGTCGACGATGACCGTCTCCACCGTCCGCAGCGTCTCCCGCACGGCGCTGGTGAGCATGAGGTAGAGCGACTCCGGCGTCGTGATGAGGATGCTGGGCGGATGGCTGCGCAGCCGACGACGCTCCCGCGCGGGCGTGTCCCCCGAGCGAACCCCCACCGAGATCGGGCGGGTGGGGCCGACGGCGGAGATTCCCGCCAGCGGCCGGCGCAGGTTGCGCTCCACGTCCGCTCCCAAAGCCTTGAGCGGGGAGATGTAGAGGACCCGCACGCCGTCGGCCTCGGCCGGCGCTCGCCCTGACGCCGCCCCGGTCCCCTTCTCCTCCGCGGTCGGCTCCCGCCCCAGGCGGTCGATGGCTGACAGGAAGGACGCGAGCGTCTTGCCCGAACCGGTGGGGGCGATGACCAGGGCGTTCTCACCCCGGCCGATCGCGGCCCAGGCCCGCTCCTGCACAGGGGTGGGGCCGGCGGGGAAGGCGGTGAGGAACCAGGTGCGAGTGGCCGGGGAGAATCCTTCCCAGCCCGGCTCGTGCGGCCCCGCGATGGCAGGGTCCCCTACTGATTCGGTCACTGCCATCACCTCCTCCCGTCCGGTCTCACCGACCATCCTTCCACGAGGGTGTGACAGCAATTCCGGGGCCTGAGCATCGGGGCTAGCACTGGGGGAGCGGTGACGGTATCGCTCAGTTTCGCTCAGCGCGTGATGTTCTGAAAGAATGCCGCCGTGAGCTCCCGTACTCCCACCAAGTCTTCGTCGGCATCCTCCTCATCCGGCCAGCTCTCCGGGCTGGATCGGTTCTTCCACATCACCGAACGCGGTTCGAGCATCTCCCGAGAGATCCGTGGCGGCATCGTCACCTTCTTCTCGATGAGTTACATCCTCGTCCTCAACCCCGCAATCCTGTCCAAGGCGAGTCCCCCGGGAACCGAGGCCCAGCTCGCCGCCGGCACCGCTTTCGTCGCCGCGGTCATGACGATCCTCATGGGCGTCGTCGCCAACTACCCGATGGCCCTGGCCGCGGGCCTGGGGATCAACGCGATGGTCGCCTACACCCTCGTGGGCACCCAGGGCATGACCTACGCCGACGCCATGGGCCTCATCGTCATCGAGGGCATCATCATCCTCGTCCTGGTGCTCACCGGCTTCCGAGAGGCCGTCTTCAAGGCCGTCCCGGACCAGCTCAAGACCGCGATCTCGGTGGGCATCGGTCTGTTCATCGCGCTCATCGGCCTGGTGGACGCCAAGATGGTGCGCCGCGGCGGCACCCCCCTGGAGCTGGGCCTGGGCGGCTCCCTTCAGGGCTGGCCGGTCCTCGTCTTCCTCTTCGGCCTCTTCCTCATGGTGGTGCTCCACGTGCGCAAGGTCCGCGGCGCCATCCTCATCGGCATCGCCTCGGCCACGGTCCTGGCCATCATCATCGACGCCGTCGCCCACCTGGGCCCCTTCAACGACGACCCGGAGAAGGGTCCTCTCAACCTCACCGGCTGGTCCCTGTCCGAGCCGCACCTGGACGGCTTCCCGGTGGACCTGCCGAGCCTGTCGACGCTGGGTCACTTCAGCCTGCTGGGCAGTGTCCACAAGGTCGGCATCGTCTCAGTGATCCTCCTGGTCTTCTCCCTGCTGCTGGCCGACTTTTTCGACACGATGGGCACCATGGTCGCCATCGGCGCCGAGGGTGACCTGCTCGACGAGCACGGCAACCCGCCCAAGACACGCGAGATCCTCGTCGTCGACTCCCTGGCCGCTATCGCCGGTGGTGTCGGGGGCGTCTCCTCCAACACCTCCTACGTGGAGTCCGCCGCGGGCGTGGGGGAGGGGGCCCGCACGGGGCTGGCCTCCGTGGTCACCGGCTGCATGTTCGCCCTGTCCATGTTCTTCGCGCCGCTGGTCAAGATGGTTCCCTATGAGGCGGCCACCCCGGCGCTCGTGGTGGTCGGTTTCCTCATGATGATGCAGGTGACCGACATCGACTGGAAGTCCCCGGAGATCGCCCTGCCGGCCTTCCTGACCATCATCATGATGCCCTTCTCCTACTCGATCACCAACGGGATCGGGGCCGGCTTCGTGTCCTACCTGGTCGTCGAGGTGGCTCAGGGCCGGGCGCGGAGGATTCACCCGCTCATGTGGGTGGCCTGCGCGATGTTCGTCGTCTACTTCACCCTCGCCCCGATCAAGGCGATCCTCGGCGTCTCCTGACGAGAATCGACGGCCTCCGGCAGGCGCTCCGGAAGCGCCCTCTCGTTGGGTACCGACGGTGTGGATGTCCACATCTGCAGCAAAGGCTCTGAGCTGTCTCGCTCCTCCGGAAGCAGACCGCATGATTTCGCGGTTTCTGCTGGTGAGGTGAGTGGCGTCTAGTCCCCTTTGTTGCAGATGTGGACACTCTGTCCCCGGCTGCCGCCTCCGCTCCTCTTAACCCGCTCCTTACGCCCCGCTGCAGGTGGCCGTTTCGGGTAGATCGGCATCTATTGGGTGATGGTGAGTCGCACTGCACGAGTGCTGAACTGCTGTGTCCATGCAACGGACATGACCGGCTCTGTGGCCAGCGTCAGGAGTCAGGTTGGGCACCCCCATCATCACTGTGTAGGTCGTGCTGCGCCCGCACCGGATACTCCAAAACCCTAGAGATCAGAATAACTATCTTCTGACTTTGTCGCCCCATGATGTCAATGACGGGCAGTCGATTCGCTATCATGTAACCTACAGCAGAATGGTGGCCTGGAATCGTTGGGGATCCTTGTGATGCGTGAGATCGACATTAGCTCGTGTCCTTCCTTCGTTACTCGGGGGTGTTGGGGCCGTAAATCTTTTCGTAGGAAGCATCCAATGCTACGCTTCTGGTCTCGGATGGGGAGTGAATTCTGATGCTGACAAAAGTGCCCAGCGAGTAGAGACGCAATGAGGTATGTGATGGCAGTGTCCAGTCACTGTAGACCCCAGACATTCCTTCGATACTATCTGTAGTTCCGTAGATCTGCGAGAGTGTATTCCGATAGTATTCATGAATGCGGTGGGTGACGGTCGACGATTTGGAAATTAGAGCTATGTGGCATCGTGTGGTGAGTCCGAGTCTAATTCCGGTTACAACATTTCTATTGTCGATATCTAGGCTGATCGTGCCGGACCTTTCCCCATTGCTTACCGGAGTGCTGAAGAAGCGGGGGTCGTCTGGTGCATTGGACCATCCAAGCTGGTTGCAGAGTTTGAGGGCCTCATCGATGGTGATGGGCCAGGTATGTTCAATCCAAGTCCGAGCGATGGTGGCTGCCTGGTCTGGCGTGTATGCGTGGAATGGGATTCCGATAATCCGGCTGTAATCTAAAATGTTCGTCGATGTTCTCATTGGGTTTCCATTCGATTAGAGTGTGTCAATGTTTTGTTGGAGGTGCTGTATTGTCTTTGTTGTTAAGGCAAAAGGCTCAGCGGCAACCTGAGTAAGATCTGGCGACACAGTTTTTATCACCATAATGGTTAGTCTGGTTTGTCCGCGCTTTACTTTGTCCCATATATCGGAGTGGTCATGGAAGTACTGTGCGAAGCGGGGGTCGCTCAACATGTGATCACGGGTGTACGCTGGAGTTCCTTGTGGGGCGTTGCCTTCGTAAGTAGTCGGATGAGGTGTCCTGTCGAGTTCTGTGTCGACGCCTTGGTATTTAGGTATCACAATTTCGTCACCATTGGCGCTGATGGCCATTCCGTCGGCCCAGCCGTCGGGAGTGAGGATACTGCTGGTTGAAATATTTTCTGAAAGGAATTCGTCGGGTATGTGGTATCCCTGAGCGTGAAGATATGCTTCTCCTCCGAACTTGCCGATGCGAGTATCAATTTCGCGACAGTCGTTCCTAATGTCGCGGAGTCGCGTTGCTGACTCTCTGATGGACTCCGTGTCGAGCGGATCGTGTCCTTGCTGTCGTAACTTGTCGATTGCTTCTTCGTACTTGCTCGAGTAAATGAGATTCATGATGTGTTCATCATCACTGATTGAGTGGATTTGGTTCATCGTAATTCTCCCAGAATTGTTGTGGGTCTGAAACTCATTTGTGTTATGAGGTAAACTGCATTCGGTTTAGTTAGAGACAGAGTTTTGTGTGCCTGTGCGTAGTCTGGTTCCGTTAACGGGGCTGTTTTCATTGTCGCTGCTGATTCGGGTAGATGACGTCATTGTCTGGCGGGTGGGACCACCATCTCCGGTCTTGTAGGAATGAAAATATTGTTCAGGGAGTGGTCAATCATGTTCCGTGATGGAATGGATGAGCGCCATTCCTTGCTCTGTGGGTAGGTGATGAAAGGTTGATTGTGAATCTGGAGTCTCCGCATGACTTCACTTCTGTTGGAATTGATGCAACTGAACGATCTCAGAGATGAGAGTTAAGACCGAGTGAAAGTTCTCGGTGGGGGCGCTTTGGGTGCTTCTGCCTGATGACGGTGTTGTGGGTTCTGGTGCGGGTGGTCGGGTGTTCACCATTGGTTGAGGATGGTGGGGTAGGTGTCGGGGGTGCCGAAGGTGAAGATGGCGCCGTTGGCCACGGGAATGGTTCGGGTGGCTCGTTGGTAGTGGGGTGAGTCGGAGGCGAAGAACATCTTCCAGCCCGGCAGGTATCTGTAAGGCGGTGGGATGGGGGTGAATGGGATGTCTTCACGGGTTAGGGCTCCGATGACGCCGGGGGCGAAGATGCTGGCGGCGCTGTGCATAAGGGTGTCGGCCAGGTCCTCGCTGGCGTCCAGGGCGGCCCCGAGTGCCTCGCCGACCATCAGGTCCACGCTGGCGTCTCCAGGGTTGGGCATGTTGAAACTCAGTGTGAGCTTGTTGCCCTGGTTGATCTGTCCGGAGAAGGCCGGGGCGACGCCGAAGCTCTCACTTTCCCAGTCGACTTGGGCCTGCTGGATGCGTTGTAGGAAGCGGTCCTGGGTGATGGGTGGTGACTGCTCGGCTTCCTGGGGGCTGTCGGCGGTGGGGCGCCACAGGTCCAAGGAGGGGTGCAGGGGCCTGACCCGCTGAATCCACTCCCACACCCGACGCCCCTCCGATACCAGATCACCAAGAGCCTGCCGTTTGAAACTGAGGTCCCATCTCAAGGCTGCGTCCTTTATTGGAAGTACTGGGGGTACTCGAAGTAGGGGTCGTGTTCGCGGTGGTCGACCCACTGATCTATGACCTGCTGTTGTGTGATGCCAGGGGTGAGAACGGTGTGTCCGTCAAAGACGCTGGTGGTGAACCACAGCACTAGATTTGGGTCGGGGTTCAGTGAACGGACCCAGACAGCGATATTGGCCGCCTCCTCAAAATCTAATGCTCCATCAGCTGAGATGAGTTTATTGTCGCGAAAGTGACTGACGGTGACTGCCATGTCGTCGGGGTTGATGATGATGTCAACGTCAGTTTGTCGCTCACCCTCTCCCCAGCGTAGAACTCTGCTCCCAGGCCATTTTTTGTTGGCCTCGAAAAGGAATTTATTTCGGTCTATTATTGTTTGTGTTGCACTGAGTTCTGGAAACAGGAAACTAATGCTCATGGATTTCTCCGGGTTATGGAGTCATGGAATCGTGTGAACAGTTAAGGTGGTGCTTCTGTGATGACAGAGACGGTTCGTGTCTTATCCTCGACACCCGTCGAAATGTGCTGTTCCACATTCGCTCCACGCGCCGCGGTTGGTGTTAGTACTCAGGTGTGGTGGGTGGGCGTGCTCGACGGAGGTGTTGCGGGCCTCGTGTGCTGGTCGGTTGGTCACCATTGGTCGAGGATGGTGGGGTAGGTGTCGGGGGTGCCGAAGGTGAAGATGGCGCCGTTGGCCACGGGAGCAGTTCGGGTAGCTAGCTGGGTGGCGCGCTGGTAGTGGGGTGAGTCGGAGGCGAAGAACATCTTCCAGCCCGGAACGTAGTAGAAGGGGTAGGGGCCGTCCCGGTTGAGGTTTCTGGTGGGGTGGTCGCTTCGCGACAGTCCTCCGATGGTGTTGGGTGTGAAGGTGCTGGCGGTAGTGTGCATGAGAGCGTCGGCCAGGTTCTCGCTGGCGTCCAGGGCGGCCCCGAGAGCCTGACCAATCATGAGTCCGATGCTGGCGTCTGAGGGGTTGGGCATGTTGAAGCTCAGCTCGAGCTTGTTGCCTTGTCCTATCTGTCCGGAGAAGGCTGGGGCTAGGCCGAAGTCGGGGAAGTTGGAGGTGGCTTGGGCATCGCGGATGTACTGGAGGAGGTGGTCCTGGGTGATGGGTGGGGACTGTTCGGCTTCCTCGTGGCTTTCGGCGGTGGGGCGCCACAGGTCCAAGGAGGGGTGCAGGGGCCTGACCCGCTGGATCCACTCCCATACCCGACGTCCCTCCGAGACCGGGTCACCAAGCGTCCGCCACCTAAGGCTAAAATCCCATCTCATAAACAGTGTCCTCTCTAAAGAGGAGTGTTTGATGTTGAATTTTATGACTAACTTAGTTCGGGGGAGTAAATATCAATTCGATTTCAGGCGGAAACTTCCCCTTGTTCTGTTGGCGCCAGAGTTCGTCGAAGGTTTCTTTAGACCAGAATAGTTGGTGGGGTGTTCATGATTCTCCTGCCATGTGGGCGGGTGCTCTGGGGGAGGTCGTTACATCTCTCCTCCTTCATCGAAGTAGCGCTGCTCCGCCTCGGTCAGGTCTGTCATAGCGGGAGACTCGATAGATGCGTACAGAAGACCGCTGGTGGTGGCGATGACCACACTTGCTCGTGAGGGTAGGAGCCACTGCGTTGACGCGACCTCTGGGTCGGTTTCGGAGTCCCCTGCTCCGTATAGTGCGTTGAGTGTTTCGACGTAGGAGGCATAGATACTCTGGGTCATGGTCTGTATTTCGGGTGGAGTCTCCTCGGGAAGTCGGGTACTCATGCTGAAGTTAATTTTGGATGCTAGGGTGCTATTGGTGATATCGAGACCGATGAAGCCATCCTCTTCACCGTTGCTGACTGGGGTCGTGAAGAATCGGCCGTTGTCAGGGGCTGGTTTCCATCCGAACTGGTCTCGCAGGGCGAAGGCCTCGGTGAGAGGCATGGGCCACCTGTGCTCGGCAATGGCTCGGATGATCGTCACCCCTTGTTCCACTGGGTAGATTCGAAACTGTGAATATTTGGATCGTGTGGTGTGCACGTCTCACTCCTCTACGGGATCTTGTCGATAGCTTGCTGAAGCGCTTGCGTGACCTCTGGGGTCAGTGAGAAAGGTTGATCTTCGACGACGATCCTATCAGGTGTTTTCGTGTAAATCGTCTTGGCGTTCATCCTGATCTGACCACTCTTGACTCCCTCCCATACATCGGGGTGATCATGGAAGTACTGGGCGAAACGGGGGTCGCTCAACATGTGATCCCGGGCGTACGCCGGGGTTCCCTGGAGCGCCTTCCCTTCAAAGCGAGTCTCGACAGGATTCCGGCTCAGCTGCGCTGAGACGCCCTTGTACTCGGAGACGACCATCTCATCGCCGTTCGGCGATATAGCCATGCCATCCACCCAGCCGCCTGGTGCCGTACCGTTGTTGACGGCAACATTATCTGCGCGGAACTCCTCTGGAATATGATAACCCTGCTCAGTCAGATACTTCTCGCCCCCAGCCTCCCCGATTTTCGCTCCGGCATCGGTCAACTGCTTGTGAGTCTTTGAAGCCTCGTCGACTAGGGTGTCGAGTTGCTCAATTTCGCGGGCACTGTATCCTTCTCTTCTCAATTTTGGAATGGTTTTCTTCCTGAATTGTCGGCGGGTGAAGTCTGTGTTCGGATATTTCTTTGGAATGGCATCCTTTAGCCGTTTTCTTGAAGCGCGCTTAGCCTGCAGCACTGGCTCCCTTTGGCGGAAGAGCTCTGGAATGTCTTTGGCGTACCGGCCTGCGGCACTCGCTTCCTTGGCGGCGTAGTCGGCGCCGCGCAGGGCTCTGCCGCCGGGGAAGACGGCCATGGCGGCCAGGCCGCCGTCGGATCGCCCGGGTCTGGGGGTGCGCAGTCCAGGGTGGTGGAAGCCGTTGCGGGGGTTCCAGTCTGGGAGCCTGACGGCGCCGG
>NZ_JASPEP010000040.1:0-11066 GCF_031292835.1 Actinomyces stomatis | reverse complement strand
GCCCCGCTCGTGGGCGTCGTCGGCCACCCATGGAAGCGGCGCAAGAAGCACCCGGCCGCCGGCATCGGAGCCGACACCCTCGAGGGGCCGCCGGCCCGCCCCCCTCTGCCGGGCACGGAGCCCACCGGGGTGCGCCGCCTGCTCAGGCACATCGAGCCACTCGGCCAGATCGCGCGAGCGGCCCGCTTCTACCCGGCCCGGCTGGCCGTCATCGTCTTCGCCGCCATCATCGTGGCGGTGACCGCCCTCCTCAGTCTTCCCGTCGCCACGACCAGCGGGGAGCGCGCCAACTTTCTCGACGCCCTGTTCACCGCCACCTCGGCCGTGTGCGTCACCGGTCTGAGCACGGTGGACACGGCGACCTACTGGTCCACCTTCGGGCACGTCGTCATCATTCTGGCCGCGGCCGTGGGCGGCCTGGGCGTCATGACCCTGGCCTCACTGCTGTCCCTGGCGGTGTCCCGGCACGTGGGTCTGACTCAGCGGATGCTGGCGGCCTCGGAGAACCAGTCGCGCCTGGGCGAGGTGGGCCGGCTGCTGCGCGCCGTCATCTACACGGCCACCGGCTGCGAGCTCCTCCTGACGCTCATGCTGCTACCGCCCTTCCTCAGCCACGGCCTCGATGTGGGCCACGCCCTGTGGTACGCGGCCTTCATGGCGCTGTCGATCTTCAACAACGCCGGCTTCGTCATCATGCCCGAGGGCCTGGAGGCCTACTCCACCGACTGGTGGATCGGCCTGCCGATCATCCTGGGGACCTTCATGGGCGCCGTCGGCTTCCCCGTCATCCTGGACATCATGGGCCGACGACGCCGCCCCCGAACGTGGAGCCTGCACACCAAGCTGACCCTGACGACCTACCTGGCCCTCACGGCCGCCTCGACCCTCGCCATCGCCACCTTCGAGTGGAGCAACCCGCTCACCTACGGCTCCCTGCCCACGAGCGGGAAGATCATGACCGCGCTCGTCAACGGCGTCAACGCCCGCTCCTCGGGGCTGTCCACGATCCCGCCCGAGCACATGCACGAGGCGACCTGGTTCCTCCAGGACGCCCTCATGTTCGTCGGAGGCGGCTCGGCCTCGACGGCCGGCGGCATCAAGGTGACGACCTTCGCGGTCCTGCTGCTGGCAATCCTCGCCGAGGCCCGCGGCGACCAGGACATCGAGGCCTTCGGACGGCGCATCACCCCCTCGACGGTGCGCCTGAGCGTGGCAGTGGCCTTCATCGGCTCCAGCGTCATCGGACTGGCCACGCTTCTGCTCCTGCAGATGACCAACCTGCCCCTGGACCGGATTCTCTTCGAGGTTATCAGCGCCTTCGCGACCGTGGGCCTGTCCACGGGCATCACCCCCTCCCTGCCGGACGGGGCCAAGTACGTCGTCGTGGCACTCATGTTCATCGGCCGTGTGGGCACGATGACGGCGGCCAGCGCCCTGGCTCTGCGCGAGCGGCGCCGCGTCATCCGGATGCCCGAGGCCAGCCCGATGATCGGCTGACCAGGGCAGCAGTCCCACCCACGTGCCGGAACCCCGATTCCCGGGAACCGGCGGAGGCTCTCGGAAGCAGTCAGGACCGAGCCCCTTCCGGGGCTAGCAGCTGTCTCAGAGTGCTGGCCGCTCCCTCCACATCGGCCTGATCGGTGATGAGCTGCTCGACGATGAGACCGAAGGAGACGCTCTGGATGAGGGACGCCAGCTGCTCGGGACTCAGACGGTCAGAGATCGTCCCTGCCCTCTGCCCGTTGCGACACAGACGGGTAAGGCCTCCGTGGATATCACGGTAGCTCTCCTGGACCAGGACGCTCATCTCGGGATCACGGGTCAGCTCCCCCCAGGCATGGTAGGCCAGAGGTGCCCAGGAGCTCAGCCCGACGTCGTCAGGATCCTCGAAAGAGTCATCCTGCCGGCCTGCCCCTGAGCCGGTTGCCGCACCGCGCCGCCGGTAGTTGAGCAGGGTGAGAGCCTCAATGAAGTCCCGCTCGAAGTCGAGAGGCTCCTCGGACTCGGCGAACCGCTTGATCCGCTCGACGAGCGGCCCCATGCGCCTGGTCAGGACCGTCCGGATGAGGGAGCCCTTGCCCTCAGGGAAGTAGCGGTAGACGGTCGACGACGACATCCCGGCCGCTGCGATGACCTCATCCATGGAGGTGGCCTGGAAGCCGCTGCGCGCGAAGCACTCCTCGGCGGCCCGCAGGATCCGGTCGGTCTGACGCTCCCGGTAGGCGGCAGTCACTCGTGGCATGAGTTCAGGATAAGCGACTCAGAGCACACTCCAAATCAAAACGATCGTTGTTGACTGACCGCAACGCACTCTCTAAACTCCCGAGCGCAAACGAAAACGACTATTTTGATATGGAGGTTCGCCATGACATCCTCAGTGACATCCGCTCTCAAGGAGCGGACCGAGTCGGCACAGGAGGAGACGACCACCATGACAACGCGGCAGCCCAATCGCCGCGCGGTCATGGTCAGCGCCGTCCTCACCCAGCTGATGATCGTCCTGGACCTGACGATCATCGCCATCGCCCTGCCTCGGATGCAGGACGACCTGGGAATGACCGTATCCCAGAGCCCGTGGACGGTCACCGGCTACAGCCTGGCCTTCGGTGGCCTGGTGCTCTTCGGGGGAAGGCTCTGCGCCGTGGCGGGCATCCGCCGCTCCTACCAGGTGGGACTGATCGGCTTCGGGATCGCCAGCCTCGCAGCCGGGATGGCGACCTCTTTCCCCGTCCTGCTGGCGGCCCGCGTGGCCCAGGGCTGCTTCGGCGCCCTGCTGGCCCCCACCTCGCAGGCGCTGCTGAACGTCACCTTCACCGAGCGCACCGAGCGCGAGCGGGTCTTCGCCATCTTCGGTGCCACTGCCGGACTGGGCGCGGCCATCGGACTACTCGTCGGCGGAGCCCTGACCGACTGGTTCAGCTGGCGCTGGGCCCTCTACATCAACATCCTCATCGCCGCTGCTGCTCTGCTCATCGGGCAGCGCAGCCTTCCGCCGGCCGATCAGCGCGACCGCGACTCGCGCATCACTGATGACCTGAGCGGCCTGGTCCTGGGCTGTGGAGCCTGCTTCAGCGCCGTCTACGGGCTCGACCGGGCCCAGCAGACCTCCTGGACCTCGACGTCGACCGTCAGCTGGCTGGCCCTCGGCGGTATCGCCGCAATACTGTTCGTGGTCCGCGAGCACTTCGCAAGCCGCCCGGTGCTGCCCCTGTCGATGATGGCACTGCCCGTGCGGGCGGCCTCCTACGCCACCCAGTTCATCGCCGGCGCCGCCCAGATGGGGGCGATCATCTACCTGACCTACTACATGCAGAACCACCTCGGCTACTCGCCCTTCAAGAGCGGAGTCGTCTTCCTCCCGATGGTCTTCGCCCTGATCGCGACCGCGATCCCGGCCGGACGCATCATCGTGCCCAGGCTCGGAGCGCGCGGCACCCTGCCACTGGGGGTGGCGGTACTGGCCGGTTCCCTCCTCATTCTCTCGCGCATGACGACGGATTCGACCTACTCCCAGGTGGCACTGCCCGGCCTCATCGTCTTCGGGATCGGTCTGGGGCTGACGATGCCGGTGACCTTCAACTCCGGCACGCGCGGGGTGGACGCGAAGCGGACCGGGCTGGCCTCAGCGATCCTGAGCGCCGCCCAGCAGATCGGCGGCTCCTTCGGGGTGGCGCTCATGACCTCCTACGCCACCCAGCACGCCGAGGACTACGTGACTGACCACACCGAGGAGGTCAAGGCGGCCGCCATGGAGGCGATGATGCGGGCTCAGACCCTGCCGCAGTCGCCCGCGGGCAAGCAGATCATCGAGACCCTCAAGGCCCAGCTCGTCGACCGGGCGCAGATCGAGGCCTACGCCGGTGGCTTCACGATGATGGCCTGGCTCCTGGCCGGCGCCGTTGTCATCCTCGTGGTCTGCGGGATCGGCCTGAGCCTCCGCCGACGCCGCAGGCGGTAGCGTAGGGGCCACTGCCTCACGGCCGACCTCAGGAGACCTCATGCCTGCCCCGCTCTCACGCACCGACTCCACGCTCGTCATCGGGCTGGGACGCTTCGGCTCGGCCGTGGCCGCCACCCTGGACCGGTTGGGGCGCGAGGTGCTGGCAGTGGAGGCCAATCCCGCGACCGTGCGCCAGTGGACCGGCCGGATCCCCCTGGTGGAGGCCGATGCCACGGACGTGGAGGCCCTGGAGCAGTTGGGCGCCACCGAGTTCGGCACCGCGGTCGTGGGGGTGGCGACCTCCCTGGAGGCCTCCGTCCTCATCACCGGCAACCTCGTGGACCTGGAGACCCCCCAGATCTGGGCCAAGGCCATCTCACGCGCCCACGGCCGCATCCTGCGCCGCATCGGCGCCCAGCACGTCGTCTACCCCGAGTTCGACGCCGGCCAGCGCGCCGCACACCTCGTCTCGGGCCGCATGCTCGACTACATTGAGATGGAGAAGGGCGGCTTCACCATCGTCAAGATGCGCCCACCCACGGAGCTGCACGGCTTCACCATCGGCCAGTCCAAGGTGCGCTCCCGCTACGGGATCACCGTCTTCGGCCTCATGAGCCCGGGCGAGCCCTTCGAGTACGCCACCCCGGACACCCTGGTCTCAGCCGAGGACGTGCTCGTCGTCGGCGGGGATGCCGCCCTCCTGGAGCGCTTCGCCAACCGCGCGTGAGCCGGCCAGGCGACCCTCACGCGCGCCTCTCAGTGCGTCAGAAGGCGGCCACCTGGGAGCGCTTGGCCTCGGCGGCACCGTTGGCCTCAGCGGCCACGGCCTCAAGATCCTTACCGATCCCGGCGGCGCCGTAGGCACCGAGCAGACCTTCGACGAAGGGCGCCGCCGACAGGCGCGCCCGCTCGGCGAGGGCCGGCTCGAGCATCTCCAGGGCCATCTCGGCGCTCATGATCCCGCTGCCCAGGTCGGCCAGGACCAGGACGCCGTCGCAGCGGTCGGCGAGACGCTCGACGGCGTCGACGACGGCACCGGGGTCGGTGCCCAGCCCGCCGTCAGCAAGGCCCGCAGCCGGCTCGACGGGGACGTCGACGGACACGATGAGCCGACGCGCCAGGTCCAGGGCGGCCTCGGCCAGGGCGCGGGAGTGGGAGACCAGGACGATGCCGACACGCACTGCGGCACCGTTCGACCGCGTCGGCTCAGGGACCGATGCGGGCTCGGAGGGGTTTGCGGGACTCACAGGACTCACGACACCCTTCCGGCCACGACGTCGTCGAGGGCCGTCAGCAGCAGGACGGTGGAGGCGGCGCCGGGGTCGATGTGCCCCACCGAGCGTTCCCCCAGGTAGGAGGCCCGCCCCTTGGTGGCCACCATGGGCTTGGTGGCCTCGCGCCCCTCGGTGGCGGCCCGTACGGCGGCCGCGACGCCGGCGGCGAGGTCGCCGGGATGGGCGCGCAGGGCCTCCAGGGCCGGGCTCCAGGCGTCGAGCATGGTCTTCTCCCCCGTGGTGGCCCGCCCCCGCGCGGCGATACCACCGACCCCCGCCTCCAGGGCGCCCGCGAGCGCCTGGGCGTCGAGCGCCTCCAGGCCGACCACGGCTCCCCCGGCGCGCAGGAAGAAGGTGCCGTACAGGGGCCCGGAGGCGCCCCCGATGGTGGAGACCAGGGTCGTGCCGACCTTCTTGAGCAGGGCGTCTGCACTGGCGAAGCTGCCGGTCTGCACCGTCTCGGCGGCGGCGGCCAGGCCGCGCTTCATGTTGGTGCCGTGGTCGGCGTCGCCGATGGCGGCGTCCAGGTCGGTGAGCTCCTCGGCGTGCTCGGCGATGAGTGCTGCGCTGCGGCGCACCCAGGTCGCCAGATCCGTCACGCTCAGCGAGTGGCTCAGGGCTCCCGCGTCTGCGGTCATGTCGCTTCTCCTTCAGTCTCCTTAGGGTGCCCGCACGTGATCCGGGCACCCCGATTGTGTCAGGTCCTCACACGCCCCAGCGCAGGCCGGGCGTGTTGACCGGGGCGTCCCACAGGCTCAGCAGCTCGGTGTCGGCGCGCACCAGGGTCAGGGAGCAGCCGGCCATGTCGAGGCTGGTGATGTAGTTGCCCACGAGGTTGCGGGCCACGGTGATCCCGGATCCTTGGAGGAGACGGGCGATCTCGCCGTACATGAGGTAGAGCTCGAGCAGCGGGGTGGCGCCCATGCCATTGACCATGGCGATGACGCCCTCGTCGGGGCCGGCCGCGTCGGGCAGCTCAGCCAGGAGCGGGCTGACGAGGCGCTCGGCGATCTCGGCGGCGGGGGCGACCTTCTCGCGGTGGCGTCCGGGCTCGCCGTGGATGCCGATGCCGATCTCCATCTCGTCGTCGGGCAGGTCGAAGGAGGGCTTGCCGTTGGCCGGGACGGTGCAGGAGGTCAGGGCCATACCCATGGAGCGCCCGGCAGCGTTGACGCGTGCGGCGATGCCGGCGACCTCGTCCAGCGGGCGCCCCTGCTCGGCGGCGGCGCCGGCGATCTTCTCCACGATGACGGTCACGCCCACACCGCGGCGTCCGGCGGTGTAGAGGGAGTCCTCGACGGCGACGTCGTCGTTGGTGACGACGCTGGCGACCTGGATGCCGGACTCGGCGTCGACGATCTCGGCTGCCATCTCGAAGTTCATGACGTCGCCGGTGTAGTTCTTGACGATGTGCAGCACGCCGGCACCGCGGTCGACGGCGCTGGTGGCGGCCACCATCTGATCGGGGACCGGGGAGGTGAAGATCTGGCCGGCGCAGGCGGCGTCGAGCATGCCGGTGCCCACGAAGCCGCCGTGGAGGGGCTCGTGCCCGCTGCCTCCCCCGGAGATGATGGCGACCTTGCCCTTCTCCTTGGGCTGACGGCGGTAGACGATGTGCTGGTCGAGGTCGACGTCGAGCTCGTGGGGGTGGGCCGCGGCCATGCCCCGCAGGGCGTCCGTGACCACGTTGTCAACGGTGTTGATGAGTTTCTTCATGGCGCTGACGCTACCGCGCCACGAGCCCGCATGTGGCGCCTCGGGCTCCGAGGATGTCACCCCGTGCACGTCGGTGCAGGTCACCGTGTCCATGCAGGAACGGGTACGCGCCCGGGCGGCCAGGGGCGGCCCCGACGCACCGCACCCCTCACCCCTTAACGTGAGCGCGGCCACCACCTCGCCTGAGCGTCACCCGCAGAGATTCTGGGGACTATCTGGGGAGGTCCTTTTTTCGCGGCACCACCGGGTCGATTACGGGCAGGATAGGGGTATGGATCTGTCCGTTGTCGCCGTCGTGGCCACTATCGCAGCCGGTGTCTCCGTCCTGGTCGCCGTTGCCGCCGTCTTCGCCGCACGGCGCTCGACGGCGCATGCGGACCTGGCCCTCAAGGAGGCCTCACGGATCTCCCGGGCGAGCATCTCGCGGATCAACGAGGTCCAGTCCGAGGCCAGCTCGGCCCGCCTGGCGGCACGTCACGCCGCCGAGCGGCTGCGCTCGATGACCAAGGAGCGCACGACACCGGACAGCGTCGCCGCCTACCGGGTCTTCCTGCGTGAGGTCGTCGAGGACTCCAAGCACCTGCTGGGCCCTGAGGGCACCGGGACGATGAAGAACGAGGCGCTGGACCGCCTGCGGGTGGGGGCGCTCGTGGGCGGCTCGGACGAGGTGCTGCGCGCCATGCGGAACTTCGCCCTCCTGCGCTCCCAGCGCCCCGAGGCCCCGTGGCCCAGCGCCTACGCCATGGCCTACGCGCGCCTGGAGTCGGACCTGGTCACCGCGATCCGCAACGACCTGGGCTCCTCCGAGGAGTCCTTGACCGCCGACCAGATCTGGGGCGCCGTCAACGCCCGCTGTGTCGACCCCGCTTTCCGGCTGGCCCTGCTCAGTCCCCTGGAAGACGTGCTGCGCAACGCCGGGCAGGATCCGACCCACTACGACCTCGACCACATCGTCAAGTTCGCCGACTACCCGAGTCCCGTCGCCTCCACCGGCACCGCCGGGTCCACGAGAGCCGTACCCGCTGCGGGAGGCGCCGGCGCCTCCGGCTCCCGACGGCGCTCGCGGCGGGCGCAGAGCCGAGTGGCACGGGAGGCCTCGGCGGCGACGTCCGGGCCGGCCACCACCGCGCTGCCCGACTCCGATGTCGTGTGGCCTCCACTCACCCCCGGACGTCGAGGCGGGCGCGCAACGCCCCAGGCGGGCTCCACGACTGTTCCTGAGCCGACTCGACCGGCGGTACCGGGGCCGGAGCCTGCGACAACGATGGCCGCCCCCCTCTCGCATGAGCCTGCGGCCGGACCGCCCCCTTCGACCCCTGCCCTGGGCGACCGGCCCAGCGGCGTGGAGCCGTCACCCACGGCGGCGGCCGTGCCCCCCGAGGCGCTGCCGTCCGACGCGCCCTCCGGACCGCTCACCGCCCCACTGGCCGACATCGAGTCGCAGGCAGTCGGGGCCCAGCAGGCACCGCCCGCGCAGCCCACACCGAGTAGCGGTCACTCCCAGCAGCCCCCCGCGGGCCCGACGAGTCACCGGGCGCCCGAGACTCACAGGCCCGTCTTCGAGGACCCGACCCCCAGTCGCATCTCCCGCCGTCGACGCACTCAGGCCGCCCCGACCGGTGCATCCATGCAGGCGGCCGCTGTTCCGGATGCGGTCACGGTTTCGGGAACGGCGCCGGCATCGCCCCCGGCATCCTCAGCGACTCAGTCCTCGGGGGCGTCGACGGCGTCGGCCAACACCGAGGAGACCGAACCCGTCCTGGCCCCGACTCTCCCCGGGACGCCGACGACCGGGCGCCACGTCACCGATTCGCGCTTCTCGGCCGCACCAGGCGCCCCCGAGGCGCCCGCGTCACTGGCCGCCCCGGCTGCGTCCGCCACCGCTGCGCAGGCGGGGCTCCAGCCGGCGCAGCCGGGCTCCGAGCACACCGGCACCCACGCGACCCCACCGTCCACGCGCCAGGACGTGTCACCCACGAGGGCTGCGGCAGTTTCCGCGCAGACCGTCACCGTGCCCACAGGCCCTCAGCCCTCCCCGATCACGGCCGCCGGTCCGACGGGGACGACCGGCTACGGTTTCCTCCCGCCTCAGGGCGCATCCCAGGCGCCCGCCCAGGTGCCGGGGGGCATCAGCCATCCCGTACCCGTCCCCTCCGCATCCCAGCAGGCTGAGCAGTCCTCCGCTGTGGCCGCTGCCGGCGCCGTCCCCGCCGACGCCGTCGGAGCCCAGCGGGCGGCAGCAGTCATGGCCACGACAGCCCGCGCGGCCTCCCCAACCGGCCCGGCACAAGTGGTCGATTCGGATGCGCAGGAGACCATCACGGTTCCTACCACCCCCTCTGCTGCGACGGCCATCCCGACGACGGCGTCCTGGTCCTCGGCTCCGCCGTCCCTGCAGGACTCCGGTCGAATCCCTCGAGCACGCGGCGCCTGAGCCCGGCCTCGGGTACTTCTCCCCATCCCGTCACGGCTTCACGCCCCGACCTGCGTGGCAGAATCCAGGTGTTGGAGACCAAGGGGCCTCCACGGAAAGGGACTGGTGTGGGCATCTTCGCCTGGTGCGCGATCATCGGCTGCACCACCCTGGTGATCGGCATCCTGTTCGACGGGCTGCTGGACGCCCTCCTCCCCGATGGGCTCGTGCCGATCCTCGCTCTGCCGGTGGCCGTGTTCGGCGCCATCGGCATGGGGATGACGGCGACGGGATCGGCGGCCACACAGGTGCCGGCGGCCGTGCTGTGGGGCGTTCCCGCAGCAGCGGCTCTCGCATCCGGCGCGGCCATGCGCTGGTTGTGGAACCGTCTCAGGCGCTCCATGCCGTTGAACACGGCTCCGCCCACCGCCGCGGAGCTGGTCGGCGAGAAGGTCACCGTCCTGTGGTGGAAGGACGGCGGCGGCGAGGTCCGCGCCATCACGCGAGGTCATCAGCTCACCTTGCCGGCGCGCTCCGAGGAACCGCTGCGCTCGGGCCAGAGCGCCTGGGTGCTCGACGCCGTCGACTCCACCCTCGCCATCGCCCCCTGGGAGCAGATCGGCGGCTGAGCCCACTGGGGGCCGATGACGGACCCCAGGCTCACACCCGTTGCTCGCGTCGCTTCCTTCCCTCATCCTCCCTCATCCCATCTCCCCACATAGAAAAGGAACATCGCATGGGTATACCAGTCATCGGCGTTATCGCCGTCGTCGCCATCATCGTGCTGTCGGCAGTCGCCTACCTGTTCAGCCGAATCGTCGTCGTCCCCTCCAACCTCACCGGCCTGATCTCCGGGTCGAACCGGGGCACGGTCAAGATCATCCACCCCGGTGGGCGCGACTTCGTCCTGCCGGTCATCCAGTCCATCCAGTACCTGCCCTTCACCCAGACCACAATCGGTTTCAAGGTCACCGCCGAGGACGAGAACAAGATCCATGTCAACGTCGCCGCCGTGGCCGCCGTCAAGGTGGGTGACTCCGACGAGCAGGTGCGTGCAGCCGCCAAGCGCTTCCTGGGCAAGCCCAACACGGACCAGGCCATCGCCGACTCCGCACGGGAGGCGCTCATCGGCTCCCTGCGCTCGATCATCGGCCACATGACGGTCACCGACCTCATCTCCGACCGCGATGCCCTTCAGCGCAACGTCTTCGACGACGCCAAGAGCATCATGGCCAACATGGGCCTGGAGATCGACATGCTCCAGGTCTCCGAGATCACCGACGCCGGCGGTTACATCGAGTCCCTGGGCGTGCCCGAGCAGCAGCGCGTCGAGAAGGACGCCCGCATCGCGCGGGCCAACGCCGAGCGCGAGGCCCGCGACGCCGAGGTCACCTCCCGTCAGCAGATCGCCGAGCGCGAGCGCGACCTGTCCCTGCGTCAGGCCCAGCTCAAGGCCGAGACGGACAAGGCCCAGGCCGACGCCGACTCCGCCGGCCCGATCGCCCGCGCCGCCAAGGAGCGGGAGATCGCCATCATCGGGCAGGAGGCAGCCGAGGCCAAGGCCGCCCTGACCGAGCGCGAGCTGGACTCCACGGTACGCAAACCCGCCGACGCCGCCCGCTACCAGCGTGAGCAGGAGGCTCAGGCATCCAAGACCGAGGCGCTGCTGCGCGCCCAGGCCGAGGCCGAGCGCACCCGCCTGGATGCCGAGGCCCAGGCTCAG
>NZ_JASPEP010000039.1:0-11487 GCF_031292835.1 Actinomyces stomatis | reverse complement strand
GCCGAGGCCATCGCGGCCCGCGGTCAGGCCGAGGCCGACACGATCCGCGCCGCCGGTGAGGCCGAGGCCAAGGCCATGAGCGACAAGGCCGATGCCCTGGCCAAGTACGGTGAGGCCGCCACCCGCCAGATGCTGCTGGACAAGGCCCCCGAGATCGCCCGGGCCCTGAGCGAGCCGCTGGCCAGCGTGCGCGACCTGTCGATCATCTCCACCGAGGGCGCCTCCGCCCTGCCCAAGGCCGTGGCCAGCAACGTCGAGCAGCTCGATGTCATCCTGCGCAGCCTCGTGGGCACCGGCCTGACCGACATGGTGGGCGGCCACCTGCCGGACTCCGGCGCCTCCGTCGACCACAATGACAGCGACGGCAGGACCAGGGCCGACGTCGTCGAGCACCCGGCGGACTGACATCCGGCCGGTCCGCAACAAATCGGGATCCCCGACGTGGCCGGGTGCGGAATTTCTCCACTCGACCGCACCCGGTCACGTAGCATGTCCCCCGTCATACCCAGCAGAGTCAGTACCGGGCAGGTCACCATGCGTCGTCGCATCTTCCTCACCGCCGCACTCGGCGCCACCATGAGCGCCAGTGCCCTGTCCTTGAGCGGCTGCGCGACCATCAGGCAACGCATCGCACGCACGTTGATCCCCCAGCCCCCCACTGTCCTTCACGCGTCACTGTCCACACCCCCGAAAGCGACCGCCGTCCCGACCAACTTCGGCAGTGAGGCGGTGTGGCCCCTGCGCATCAAGGAGAACCAGAATCATCCGTGGCCGACCAACGCGATGATCGAGACCACCCACGGCTCCTTCCTCATCGCCTATGACGTGAACAGCGACGACGACACCGCTGCCCTGTCCGGCGACCGCCCCATCATCGTGGACCTGAAGGGCCCGAAGACCTACACCCTCGTGCCGGACGACTCCGAGCACGGGTATCGCATCGAGCCGATGACCGTTCCCCAGGTCGGCGGCATGCCCACAGCAAACCGCGTCGACCCCAGCCGTGGCACGCTCATCACCGAGCAGTTCACCAGCGCCGCTACGTGCGACGACGAGTTCGCCTACCTCATCACCGGCCGCGAGGACGTCGCCGACCAGCGCCCCGAGAACCGGGGACGAGTCAGTCTGCTCAAGATCCGTCTGGCCGACCGCCGCATCGTCGCCAGCACGGTGCTCGGGGAGAATCTTGCCCTCAAGACGCGGGAGTCGACGTATCGCGCCGGATCCTCGATCAAGATGACCTCCGACGGCACCGGTCTCCTGGTCACCAGCAGCATCCCGCACCGAGCGCTTCGACTGTCGGCGAAGGACCTGTCCGTGCAGTTTGACCTGGCCTCGACCACGTCCCAGAACTTTTGTGCGCTGGAGGGCGGCGAGGCGGTGGCCCTGCTCAGTGACGACGAGAAGGTACAGACGGCCATCGTCACCCTCACCGACGGTGTCACCCACCCCATCGAGAACGTCAGTGCCCGGCTCGTGCACCAGGGCTACCTCTACGCCGTCGACAGCCACACGCATGAGCCGCCCTACCCCGAGTTCAGCATCAATCTCGCCACCGGTGAACGCACCGATCTGACGGACCTGCCGGCAGAAGGGGAGGACAAGCACGCGACCCTCACCGCGAGCAACGGGTACGTCATCAGGATGACCAACTACATCCAGGTCCGCAAGAACGGCTCCGCGACCGCGCTGCTCACCCGGAAGTCCACGGAGCAGGAGTCCTACAAGAGTGCGGCGATCTACGGCTCCATCCTCTATCTCGCTCTCAATGGCGGCCGTCTGCGCCTCATCAACCTGGACACCGGCAAGGTGATCCTGGAGTCCCCGACCGGAGGCCAGCACGAGATGGTGACGGTGACGCCCTACGGATTCTGCAACGTGGCCGGCTTCTACCCGGCCACCGCCTGGAAGTCCTGAGCCCGCGGCCAATCATGCCCTCGGGCCGCTCGGGCACTCAGATGTCCTCGAGAATCTCACCCTTGGTCTCACGGGCCAGCAGGTAGATGCAGCCGCCCAGGGCCAGCATGGCCGCGAAGAAGAGGAAGGCCGGGAAGACGGCCGCCAGCGGGTGCGCCAGCTCCTGAAGGCTGCCGGAACCGATCATCGCCCCCATGAGCAGGGGGCCGATGATTTTGGCGGTCGCGCCGATCCCGTAGCCCAGACCCAGCCCCGTCCCCCGGGCATCGTTGGGGAACTGCTCCCCGCCGAAGGCGTTGAGGATCCCGAAGGCCCCGTCACCGAAGCCCATCGTGATGCAGATACCGGTGAAGAAGACGATCCACGAGGTCTCCCAGTGGGCGGAGATGGCCACGATGACCGCACCCAGCGCACCGATGATCCCGAAGGAGAACATCGTCCAGCGCCGCCCGATCCGGTCGGCGAGCCAGGCCGAGGCCAGGCGCCCGAGCAGATCCACCAGGGAGACCCCCATGAAGAGCGTCCCCACGGCGTCGGAGCCGATGTCGGTGAAGCCGACCTCCAGAAGCGTCTGCCCCCAGGACTGCACGGTGAATGAGCCCAGGATGAAGCAGAAGGAGCCGACCGAGACGATGAGCAGGGGCCTGAGGTGCTTACGCAGCAGCTCGAGGTAGGCGATACGCGGCCCGGCCTCCACAGGCGGCAGGGCACCGACGGCGTCGGGGCTCAGCTCCAGGGCCCAGGCGATGGACTCGCGGGCCTCGCGCTCGCGGCCCTGGGACAGCAGGAAGCGGGGAGACTCCGGGACGACTCGGATCCAGGCCAGCAGGATGATCGGAAGGACCCCCAGCGCGATGAGACCGCGCCAGTTGTCATGCAGGATCCGCTGCGCCAGGGAGCCCAGGAAGAGCCCCAGCGGGATGAACGCCGATCCCAGTCCGGCCAGCAGACCGCGCTGCCTGGTGGGCACGAACTCCTGGACGTAAGGAATGGAGACGATGTTGAGGCCCCCGACGCCCACACCGACCAGCACCCGCAGGAGGGCCAGCATCATCCACCAGCCGGTGGGGGTGAACACCGAGGCCAGGGTGAAGACGGTGAAGAGCAGGACGCACCAGAAGAAGGTGCGTCGTCGGCCCATCCGGTCGGCGGCCCGGCCCCACAGGACCGAGCCGAGCACCGTCCCGAGCCCGGAGCAGGCCAGGATGACACCGGTCTCGAAACCGCCCAGGCTCCACTCCTTCTGGAGCTGGACGACGGCGAAGCCGATGAGGAACATGTCGAAGAACTCAGAGACGTTGGCGACGATCGCCAGAGCGATGACGCTTCGCTGGTGACCCGTCAGGGGCCGGGAGTCGATCTGCTCCAAAGCGCTCCCGCAAGCCGCTGCCGGTGCCGCGTGTCTCGTTGCTGTACCCATATGCGGCCCAATCTACGGTGAAGGGCGGCTGCACCCGGGAACAACCACCGGGGTGAAAGACACACGCGTCCATCCGTGTACTTGCCCGCCCCCACGGAAGCGGGAAGGATCATCCCTGATGCCCGCCCACGGATGCACAGCGTCACGGCGCCCGTGGCCGCGAGCAATATGCACCCTCATGCACAAGGAGTCCTCAGTTATGAGCGCTGAGCCGCTGCTCACCGACCTCGACCGTCAGACCATCGCGGTGTCCAAGGCCCTGGCCGCCGACGCCGTGGAGAAGGCGGGGTCGGGGCACCCCGGTACGCCGATCTCGCTGGCGGGGGTGGCGTGGCTGCTCTACCAGCGTGAGATGGTCCACGACCCGGCGGATCCGGGCTGGCTGGGACGGGACCGGTTCGTCCTGTCCATCGGGCACGCCTCACTGGTGCAGTACATCCAGCTGTTCCTGGCCGGCTACGACATCGCCCCGGAGGGCTTCACGGCCTTCCGCTCCCCGGCAGGACTGCCGGGCCACCCCGAGTTCGGCGAGGTCGCCGGGGTGGAGACCACCACCGGTCCGCTGGGGGCCGGCTTCGCCAACGCGGTGGGCCTGGCGATGGCGGCGCGCCGCGAGCACGGGCTGCTCGACGCCGCCACCCCACTGGGCGAGTCGGTCTTCGACCACTTCGTCTACACGATCCTCGGCGACGGCTGCATGCAGGAGGGCGTGACCTCGGAGGCCGCCTCCCTGGCCGGCACCCAGCAGCTGGGCAACCTCATCGCCGTCTACGACGACAACGACATCTCCATCGAGGGCGACACGGACATCGCCTTCACCGAGGACGTCTCGGCCCGATTCGAGGCCTACGGCTGGCAGGTGCTCGACGTCGACTGGCGCACCGGTCCCGACGGTTACGCGGAGGACCTTGAGGCACTGCACGAGGCCATCGTGGCGGCCCGCGCCGAGAGCACGCGCCCGTCGCTGATCCGTCTGCACACGATCATCGCCTGGCCCTCCCCGACCAAGCAGGGTCAGGCATCCTCCCACGGCGCCAAGCTCGGGGCCGAGGAGATCGCCGGGCTCAAACGGGCCCTGGGCCTGGACCCCGAGCAGAGCTTCATCCTGCCCGACGACGTCGTCTCCCACGCCCGCAATCGGGCCGCCGACAACGCCCGGGCCGCACGAGCGGGCTGGGACGAGCGCTTCTCGGCCTGGCAGCGGGCCAACCCCGCCGGCGCCGCACTGCTGGAGCGCCTTGAGGCCCACCGCCTGCCCGAGGGCCTTCAGGCGGCCCTGCCGACCTGGGAGGTGGGTGAGTCACTGGCCACCCGTGCGGCGTCAGGCAAGGTGCTCTCCGCCTTGGCCGGTGTGGTGCCCGAGCTGTGGGGCGGGTCGGCGGACCTGGCCGGCTCGAACAACACGACCATGGCCGGCGAGCCCTCCTTCCTTCCCACTGCCCTGGCGCAGTCCGAGGGCGATGGGCCCTTCGGGCGCACCCTCCACTTCGGTGTGCGCGAGCACGCCATGGGCTCGATCCTCAACGGGATCGCCCTGGACGGGCTCACCCGGCCCTACGGGGGCACCTTCATGGTGTTCTCCGACTACATGCGTCCGGCCGTGCGCCTGGCGGCGCTCATGGGGATCGGGCCGGTCTTCGTGTGGTCCCACGACTCCATCGGGGTCGGCGAGGACGGTCCCACCCATCAGCCCGTCGAGCACCTGGCGGCGCTGCGCGCGATCCCGGGTCTGGCCGTGGTGCGCCCCGGGGACGCCAACGAGACCGCCGCGGCCTGGGCCGAGATCCTGCGCCGTCACAACGAGCCGGCCGGCATCGCCCTGTCGCGTCAGAACCTCACCGTGAGCGCCTCAGCCACCGCCGCCGCCGAGGGCGTGCGCCGCGGCGCCTACATCCTGGCCGAGGCCACCGACGCCGATGGCCGGCACACGGCCCCAGAGGTCGTCCTGGTCGCCACCGGCTCCGAGGTCGGGGTGGCCGTGGCCGCCCGAGAAATCCTCCAGGAGCAGGGCACCCCCACCCGGGTGGTCTCCGCCCCCTGCCTGGAGTGGTTCGCCCAGCAGGACGCCGCCTACCGGGACCAGGTGCTGCCGGCCGGCACCGCCAAGGTCGCCGTCGAGGCGGGCATCGCCCTGGGCTGGCGAGAGATCGTCGGCGACGCCGGCGAGATCGTCTCCCTGGACCACTACGGCACCTCCGCCGCCGGCACCGCCCTGTTCGAGGAGTACGGCTTCACCGGGCAGAACGTCGCTGAGCGGGCACGTCAGGCTCTGGCCCGCACCCGCGGCTGACGCCCACCCCACTCACCACCACCGAGCCGGGCATCTCTCGCGTCGTCCTACTTTTCTGTAGGGCTACGCGAGGGATGCCCGGCTCGACATGAGAGCAACAAATGTCACTGGGGTACCCCTCCCCATCACGAGAGAGTGACCTACCGGCCGATTTTGGGCACGCTGGGAACCGGTCGCGCCACCTGGCGCATCCCGCCACAACGATCCCAGACACAGAAGAGGCCTCTCTCTCATGAGCGCACAGCCACCCGCCCAGAACACTCCCCAGACCCCCGGCACCAATGACTCCGGCGAAGAGCAGCCCCTGCGCACGCGCTACTACCTGCTCATCATGACCGCCATGGTCGTGATCGGCATCGTTATCGATATCGCGATCTTCATCGGAATCATCACGAATGCCGAGGGCACAGTACGCATCCCCTACCTGGTCTTCATTCTCCCAGTCGTCGTGGCCCTGGGAATCGGACGATTCGCCGACGCCGCCCTGGCCAGGAAGTCTCCCCACCTGGTACCCGGCTACGTGGCCCCGCACTTCCAGGGCGGGCACGCCCCTCAACAAGGCCAGTACGGCCAGGCGCAGTACGGCCAGCCGGCCGCCCAGCCGATGGCGCCGCAGAACTCCGGCTACGGCCAGGTGCCCGGTCAGCAGGCGACTCAGAGCGCACCGCAGCAGCCGCAGTACGGACAGGCCCCCACCGACCAGGATCCCCGGAACCAGCAGCCCTACGGTCAGAACGGATACACGAGCTGACCTTCGTCAGCCAGTCCCACACACCCGACTTCACGTTGGAACATCCTTCCAGCACCTCAGAGAGGACTTACCTCATGAGCACAGCTCACGTCCCCCAGAACGCCGGAGGCACCGGCGACAACGAGTCCGCCGAGGATGAGATCACGATCCGTACCCGCCTGTTCTACCCGCTGTTCGGGATAGCGGTGATCATCGGCGTCATTCTGGACGTCTTCATCCTCATCCTCCTCAACACCTACGTGCCGGGCAGAGCGAGGACTCCCTTCTGGATCTTCATCATCCCCATCGCGATCCTCGTGTTCCTCGTCTCCTTCGTCGACGATGTCCTGGCCAAGCGCTTCCCCAATCTGGTTCCCGAGGAACTGCGCCGACAGCTGGCGGCCGCCGAGGCGGCGAAGGCCGCTGGGGCATCCCAGCAGCAGGGATACCCCCAGATGCCCGGGAACCCGGTGCAGGCGCAGGCTGCCCCGCAGTACCAGCCCTACCCGGGTACGGCCCCTGTGCAGCAGAGCGACGGTCAGCCCCAGTACGGGCAGCCGACCGCCCAGCCGATGGCGCCGCAGAGCACCGGCTACGGCCAGGTGCCCGGTCAGCAGGCGACTCAGGGCGCTCCGCAGCAGGCCCCGCACGGTCAGCCGCAGCAGCCGGGCCAGGTGCCGCCCACCGACCAGGATCCCCGGATTCAGCGTCCCCACGGTCACGGCGGGCAGTCGGGTCAGACCGGTTCGGTCGGCTACTGAGGCCCGGAAGGCGCCCAGCAGATGCCTGAATAGATGTCGGTGGGGCCCGATACTCTCCCGTCATGCCCGCATCGAAGAGTCCCAAGGCCCCCAAGGTCTCCTACTGCTGCACCGAGTGCGGTTGGTCCAGTCCCAAGTGGATGGGCCAGTGCCGGGAGTGCCGCGAGTGGGGAACCCTGGAGGAGACTCAGGCCCTCGGCGCCTCGGGTGGGGGTGCTGGTGGCTCCCTGACCGCCGGCGCCGTGCGGCCGACGGTGGCCGCCCGCCCCATCGGGGAGGTCAGCGCCACGGAGGCCAGGGCCCGCCCCACCGGGGTGGGCGAGCTGGACCGGGTCCTGGGTGGCGGGATCGTGCCGGGCGCCGTCGTGCTGCTGGCCGGCGAGCCCGGTGTCGGCAAGTCCACGCTGCTGCTCGACGTCGCCGCGAAGGCCGCCGCCGTGGCTCGCGAGCGCGGGGACGGGCCGGTCCTCTATGTCACCGGGGAGGAGTCGGCCTCGCAGGTGAGGCTGCGGGCCGAGCGCATCGACGCCCTGGATCCCGGGCTGCTCCTGGCCGCGGAGACCGAGCTGGGGGCCCTGCTGGGGCACGTGGAGGCGGCCGGCCCCTCCCTGCTGGTGGTGGACTCGGTCCAGACCATCGCCTCGGCTCAGGTCGAGGGCAGTGCCGGGGGCGTCACCCAGGTCCGGGCCGTGGCCGGCGCACTCATCGCGGTGGCCAAGGAGCGCAATATCCCGGTGCTGCTCGTGGGGCACGTGACCAAGGACGGCGGGATCGCCGGCCCCCGGGTCCTGGAGCACCTGGTCGACGTCGTCACCCAGTTCGAGGGAGACCGCCACGCGCGCCTGCGGCTGCTGCGGGCCGTCAAGAACCGCTACGGCCCCACCGATGAGGTCGGCTGCTTCGACCTGGGCGAGCGGGGCATCGTAGGACTGGCGGACCCCTCGGGCCTGTTCCTGTCCTCCGCCCGCTCTGAGGTGCCGGGCACCTGCGCCACCGTGACCCTGGAGGGGCGCCGTCCCATGCCGGTGGAGATCCAGGCGCTCGTGGCCCCCACGAACGCCGGCTCCCCACGGCGCACCACCTCCGGTGTGGACCATTCGCGCACGGCTATGGCGCTGGCGGTTCTCAGCGCCCGACTGCGGGTGGACACCTCCAGCGCGGACGTCTACGTCTCCACCGTGGGTGGGGCTCGCGCCGTCGAGCCGGCCACGGACCTGGCGGTGGCCGTCTCCGTGGTCTCGGCCGCGCGCAACCTGCCCACGCCCGCAGGCCTCGTGGCCTTCGGCGAGGTGGGGCTCACCGGTGAGGTGCGCGCCACCGTCGGTATTCAGCGGCGCCTGGCGGAGGCCTCCCGTCTCGGCTTCGACCGGGCAATCGTGCCGCTGGCGGGCTCAGCCGAGCTGCGCGAGGTCGCCGGGATGCAGGTCCTGCCGGTCGCGCACGTGGGTGAGGCCATGGGGGCGGCACTCCCGCGCGGCTGACAGGACGGCACAGCAGCACAGAGGTGAGGGACGGACGCCGAAGCCGAGCAGGCAACGTTTCCGCCATGGATCCGCCTTGCGCCGCCAACAGACCGAGTGGTCCAGTGTGGGAAGGCCCTCTCCGAAGGTCGGCCCGCCTGCCGATACCATGGGGCCGTGAGCACCGGGGTGTGCGGGCTCAACCAGATGCCGTGAAACCCGAAGGGTCGGAGCACCGTCCACACCCCGGCAAGCACACTGTGCGATCCCTTCCCCAGGACACCGCGAGATCAGGAGAGATGATGATCGAGGCCGCTGGCCAGCTGCGCGAGACGCTTGCGCTCGTCGCTCCCGGCACCGTCCTTCGTGACGGCCTGGAGCGGATCCTGCGCGGACGTACCGGAGCGATCATCGTGCTGGGCTTCGACCCGGTCGTGGAGGCCATCTCCTCAGGCGGCTTCCACCTGGACGTCGAGCTCTCCGCCGCCCGCCTGCGTGAGCTGGCCAAGATGGACGGCGGCGTCGTCGTCGACATGGACACCGCCCGGATCCGGCGCGCCAACGTCCAACTGCTGCCCAACGCCTCGATCCAGACCTCGGAGACGGGCATGCGTCACCGCACCGCTGAGCGCGTGGCCCGCCAGACCGGGTACCCGGTCATCTCCGTGAGCCAGTCGATGCGGATCATCTCCCTGTACGTCGACGGCAAGCGCCACGTCCTGGAGCCCAGCGAGTCGATCCTGGCCAGCGCCAACCAGGCCCTGTCGGCCCTCGAGCGCTACAAGGCCCGCCTCGACCAGACCTCCGCCGGCCTGGACTCCCTGGAGATCGAGGACCTCGTCACCGTCCGTGACGTCACCTCAGTACTCCAGCTCATGGAGATGGTTCGCCGCATCTCCGCCGACATCGACTCCTACGTCCTGGAGCTCGGCACCGACGGGCGCCTCCTGGCCCTCCAGGTCGAGGAGCTCACCCGGGGCCTGCTCGCCGAGCACGGCTTCCTCCTGGAGGACTACCTGCCCGAGGGGCTGGACACGGCCACCGTGGATGCGCGCCTGAAGTGGGTGGGCTCCCCCGCCCTCCTGGACCTGGCGATGGTGGCGCGCTCCATGGGCCTGGGCGGCATCGACGGCCAGGACCTGGACGCTCAGGTCTCCCCGCGCGGCCTGCGGATCCTGTCCAAGATCCCGCGCCTGCCCGTGGTGACGGCGCGCGCCGTCGTCGAGCAGTGGGGGTCTCTGCAGGGGGTCCTCGGCGCCACCATTGAGGAGCTCGAGGCCGTCGAGGGCGTTGGCGCACAGCGGGCCCGGACCCTGCGCGACGGGCTGTCACGACTGGCGGAGATCTCCGTCGTCGAGCGCTACTCCTGAGCCCCTCGGCACCGCTGCGAGGCTCGCCGGCCGCCCCGGGGAGGGCGTCCCGGCCGCAGATGGTCGTCAGCCGACGACGAAGACCCGGTCCTCCGTCAGGTCCTTGCCCCCCATGACGAAGTGGAAACGGTAGGTCCCCGCGCCCGCGGTGCTGCCGGGGGCGGTCTGCGCCTGGTCCGCCGAGGGGCTCGCAGAGGAGCCGCCGGTGGCACTCGGGGTGGAGGAGGCCGACGCGCTGGCCGGGGAGGCCGGTGCGGCGTTGGCGACAGCGCAGTCGGAGGTGGCCGCATTGCCGTTCCAGGTCACGCTGACCTCCGCGGCCTTCCCGGCAGGCAGCAGAAGGGCCTTCTCAGTCTGGCCCACGGGGCACGTGACGGAGTCCCACACCTGCTGAGAGCCCGAGGAGACCCGTACCCCCAGCGCTTGGCTTCCGACGTCGAGCAGGCAGGGCACCGAGCCGTTGTTGACCAGGGAGATGGAGAAGGTCGCCCCGGCGCCCACACCGACGGTCTCGGGCCCCTGCACCGTGTTTGACAGGGTCGAGGGGTCGCAGGTTCCCGGCGTGGGGTAGACGGTGTGCACCTGAGCGGCGGCCCGCTCCTCATCCTGGCTGCGGATGGTGTGACGAACCCAGAGGTAGCCGACGACGATGGTCACGACGAGGATCAGGAGGATCAGCAGGACTCCGCCCAGTACCAGGGCACGGCGCAGACCGTAGCGGGGCTGGGGCGGGATCGGCTTGCGCAGGCGTCCGCTGCGGGGCTGGTCCGGGCCTTGTGGGACTGAGTCGGGGGAGCCGGTGAGCCGCCCGCCGCCGATGTGGGCCCACTGAATGCCCTTGCCCCAGCTGTTTCGACGACGATCGGAGCGAGCGGCCTGAGTCGAGCTCGTCCGGGCGGAGCGAGCGGTTCCCGGAGCGGCCTGCCGTGAGCGAGCCGTCGAGGATCCCTGGGCGCCCTGGGAGGGGCGGCGGTTCTTGCCGGCCTGGGAGGACTTGCCCGAGTGCCCGCCGGCGGGCCTGCCCGTCTGACCCGAGTGCAGGGGATGTCCGGTCGACTTGGCTCCCGAAGCACGGCCCCCGCGCCCCTTGGCCTGGGAGGACCTGGCCGCCCCGCCGGAGCGGGAGGAGGAGGACTGTCCGCCCGACCGCGGCCCACCCGATCCGCCCTGCCGGAGGGGCCGGGACTGGGAGCCCGAGGACGAGCGCCCTGATGAGGAGCCCGCGCCGCGACGGGCCGAGCCTCGTCGTCCTGCGCTTTCCCCATGGTTGCGTCCGCGTCCTTTGGCCATGGTCACGACTCTACCGGCGTGACGGCCTCAGGACCGTGAGCGCCCCGCCCCGGCGGTGCGCGGATCGATACGCGGACTGGGCAGGCGGCTAGGGAAGCCGGTAGCTGGCGCCGTCGTCGTCGGTGGCGATGAGCCCGTCGGTCAGGAGCGTGGCCAGGGCGCGTGTGGGCTGATCGGGGTCGGGAGCGCCGCCGGAGGCTCGCACACCCGCCCTGGCGGCGCAGGCCATGAGCTCACCGGCGTCGACGG
>NZ_JASPEP010000038.1:0-12094 GCF_031292835.1 Actinomyces stomatis | reverse complement strand
CCTCCAGGGCGTCACGGGCGGCCTTGAGCGAGGCCGCGTCCATGGTGCCGGCCAGGTCGTTCAGGGCGTCGCGGGTGCGCCAGTAGGCCACGCGCGCCGGGTCGGACTCGGGGTGGTGCTGGAAGGCCAGGAGCCGCCCGGCCCGCCAGGTGTGAACCGGGGAGCGGTCGGAGGAGGCCAGCAGGATGGCGGCCTCGGGCAGGTGGGTGACGGCGTCGTGGTGGGAGACGATGACGGGGAAGCGGGTGCCGTCGGAGGTGCGGATCCCGGCGCGGTGGGCGGCGCGGATGGCCTCGGCGGCCACGGCCCCGAAGACCGGGTCGCTCTCGCCGGCGGCCGTGATGGTCAGCTCCACGACGCCGACCTCGTCGTTGCCCAGCGCCGGCACGGCCGTGGAGCCCCCGAGGGCCTCAGCGGCCACCTGGGCCCCCAGGCAGATGGCGATGGCGGGGACGTCGTCGGCGACGACGCCGCGCAGCAGCTCACGCAGGTCCGCCAGCCAGGGGTGGTCGCCCTCGTCGTGGGCGCTCATGGAGCCGCCCAGCACGACGAGACCGTCGCCGATCTCATCCAGGCCGGGAATGGGGTCGCCCCGCCAGGGACGCACCATGCGCAGCGTGGCGCCCTCGGCGAAGAGCCACTCCCCCAGGCGTCCCACAGGCGCGAGCTCCTCGGGCTCGATGACGGTGATCGTGAGCGTATCTGTCATGGACGACATTCTGCCGGTGGTTCGGTTGCCTGCGCGCGGTGACAGGCGCAGGCGTGCCGCCTGAGGCGAAACGACTTGCTCACACCCGCGCCCGGCGGGGACGATGTCCCGGATGAAGAACCAGCAGCCCCCGCTCTCCCGTCCTTGGCACCAGATGGCCCTCTCCGGCGTCGCGACGGCGGCCGCCCTGGGGCTGCTGGGACTCTCGGCGGGCGCCGCAGCCGCGCCGACGACGGCCGGCTCCGCGCCCCTGCCCCTGACCTCCTCCGTCCCGGCTGCGTCGGCCGTGTCGGCGGGTGCGCCCCGGGCGCTCCCGGCGGCGTCGACCACCCTGACCCAGCACGTCACCGATGAGCTCGGGATCCTGGATGCCTCGAAGGCCCAGCAGGCCGTGGACACGATGTCCTCCAAGTACGGCGTGGGCCTGTGGGTGCTGACCGTCTCCGACTCCAGTCACAAGGCCTCCGCGATCGCCGAGCAGGCCTTCAAGGACACGAAGCTGGGGCGTGACGACATGCTCCTGGTCATCAACATCCCCTCCGACGGCTCGGCCTCGAAGAGCTACAAGCTGCAGGCGCACAGCAACTCCTCGAAGTTCTCCGAGTCCGACTACAAGCGGATCGACTCGGCCCTCAAGAAGCAGCTGAGCGCGGGCAACTACGACGACGCCGTGGCCGCCATCCCGAAGAACATGTCCGGCTCCAGCGGCTCGGGCGGCTCGAGCGACTCGGGATCCTCGGCGCTTCCGCTCCTGCTGGGCGGGGGCGCGGTCGCGGCCGGCGGGGCCGCCGCCTGGACGGTGTACAAGCGCAGAAAGAACAAGGAGAACGACGACATGCTGTTCGGCAAGCGCAGGAAGCAGGACACCGCGGGCGGCGCACCCGGGAACCAGCCCGCGGGCCCCGCGGCGATGACGGTGGAGCAGCTGCGCACGCAGGCCGGCAGCGCCCTGGTCCAGGCCGATGACACGGTGCGCGCCGCCGCCGAGGAGCTGTCCTACGCGCAGGCGCAGTTCGGCCTGTCCGCCACGGACGCCTTCACCGCCGCCCTGGACAGCGCCCGCAAGCACCTGTCACGGTGCTTCGAGCTGCGCAAGATCCTCGACGACGACATCCCCGAGACCGAGCCGCAGCAGCGCCAGATGTACACCGAGATCCTCCAGCACTGCTCGGAGGCGGTCGGTGAGATCCGCGCCCAGGAGGAGGCCTTCAACAAGCGGCGCGGCATCGAGGCGAACCTGCCGACGTCGATCGCGGAGACCGCCCAGCGGGCGGACGAGACCGAGCAGGCCATCGTCATGGCCGAGACGATCCTGGTGACGCTCAGTGCCGCCTACCCCGCCTCCTCCCTGACCAGCGTGGCCCAGGCCCCCGAGCAGGCCCGCCGCCTGCTGGCCGCCGGGCGCACCGCCCTGGACCAGGCCCGCGCCAGCGTCGAGGCCTCTCAGGACGCGACGGCCGTGGAGCAGGTGCGCATCGCCCAGGGCTCGATCGCCCAGGCCGGCGAGCTGGCCGCACAGGTCACCGGTGCCCGCGAGCGCCTCCAGAGCGCGACGAAGGACCTGGAGGCGGCCATCGCCTCGATCTCCTCAGACCTGGTGGACGCCAAGCGTCTGGAGGGCTCGGTGCCGGCGGCGACCCTGGCCCCGCTCGTGGCCGACGCCGAGGCCGCCGTGGAGCAGGGCCGTCAGGCCAGCGGGGCCAACCCGACCGGCGACCCCCTGGCCGCCCTGGACCACCTGGCCCGGGCCGAGGCCGCCATCGACGCCGCCCTGGCACCGGCCCGCGAGCGCGAGGAGAACGACTCGCGCGCCCGGGCCTCCCTGGGCTCGCGTCTGGCCCGCCTCAACTCCCAGGTGGAGTCGGTGACCTCCTACATCACCACCTACCGCGGGGCGGTGGGTCCCTCGGCGCGCACCGCGCTGAGCGAGGCCGCCCGTCACGCCACGGCCGCCACCAGCGTCCAGACCACTGATCCGGTGGCGGCCCTGGCGGAGGTTGCGGCGGCCGAGCCGCTCGTCGCCCAGGCCCAGGCCCTGGCCGAGGCCGATGTGCGCGGCTCGTCGTCGAGCTCGTGGGGCCCGCACTCCGGTGAGGGCTACTCCTACTCCGGCGGTTACGGCCGCTCGGGCGGCGGGCTCGACCTGGGCTCGCTCCTGCTGGGAGGGCTGCTGCTGGGCGGCGGCCACAACTACGGCGGTTGGAGCTCCCACCACCACGACAGCGACTGGGGCGGAGGCGGCGGCTTCTTCTCCGGAGGTGGGGACTTCATGAGCGGAGGCGGCGGCTTCTTCGACGGGGGCGGCGACTTCTGAGTCGCGCACGTCTGGCGGACGCCCCCGCTCGCACGCCCGTCATGCCCTGAGCGATGCGGCCCCCGCCGGCGTGACTCCGGGCGTTGGGACCTGCGATCATGACGCCTGGCCCGCCTGGCGACCACCCGGCAAGCGCCGAGTCCATACCTGCCCACAATCTGCCCACACCGACGTCGCAGCTCGACGGAAGGACGAACAACCATGGCTGAGAAGCAGTCGATCCTGGGGCGCATCGCCCAGCTCACCCGCGCCAACATCAACGCGCTCCTGGACCGCGCCGAGGACCCGGAGAAGATGCTCAACCAGCTGGTGCGTGACTACACGGCGTCCATCGCCGAGGCCCGTGACGCCGTCGCCCAGACGATCGGCAACCTGCGTCTGGCGGAGAAGGACCACGACGCCGACGTCGCCGAGGCCAAGGACTGGGGCAACAAGGCCCTGGCCGCCTCCCGCAAGGCCGACCAGATGCGCGCCGGCGGTGACACGGCCGGCGCGGACAAGTGGGACTCGCTGGCCAAGATCGCACTGACCAAGCAGATCACGGCGGAGAACGAGGCCAAGGCCGCTGAGCCGATGATCGCCTCCCAGCGCCAGGTCGTCGAGCAGCTCAAGACCGGCCTGCAGCAGATGGAGGTCAAGCTCGGCGAGCTGCGCTCCAAGCGCGACCAGCTCATCGCCCGCCAGAAGACCGCCGAGGCGCAGGTCAAGGTGCAGGGCGCCATCCGTTCCATCAACGTCCTGGACCCCACCAGCGAGCTGTCCCGCTACGAGGACCAGGTGCGTCGGGTCGAGGCCCAGGCCGCCGGGCAGATGGAGCTGGCCGGCTCCTCCCTGGAGTCTCAGTTCGCCGAGCTCGAGGCCTCCGGCGCCAGCCTGGAGGCGGAGGCCCGGCTGGCGGCCCTGAAGTCCGGGCAGAACCCGGCGCTTCCGGGCGCCCAGCAGCAGGCCCCCGCACAGATCACCGACGGTGACGACGACGCGATCAACGCCGCCTTCGCGGCCCTCAAGAACCAGAGTCAGCCGGCCGGCGAGGAGAAGTCCTCCTACTGATCTCACCGCGTCACTCAGGCGTACCAGCCCGCAAGCCGCCCGGTCCTCGTCATCCCGATGAGTGCCGGGCGGTTTCGTGCTCCTCGACGTCGGTCGTCGCGGCCCCTGCCGGGGACATTCCACTCCGGCCGGGGGCATCTCACGCCTCCGGGGACAGGAATTCCGCACCCGACGGCGCCGATTGTCCCCGCCAGGTGAGTTTCGTCCCCGGCCGCGTAGACGGCACCCGACCGCGTCGAATGTCCCCGACCAGCGCCTCGAGTCCCTTCACTCGGGCAGCTTCCCAACACGATTGGGACACACCCCGATCACGCTCAGACGAACGGGAGAGGAGGCCGGTATCGGTGCGGTGTCTTCGAGCGTCGTCGGACGCTACTGGACTGCGTGGCCGGTAGCATGAGCCTCATGAGCGTACCGACTTATCTTCTCGTCGATGGCGAGAACATTGACGCCACTCTCGGCATGAGTGTGCTGGGCCGGCGTCCCGAACCTGAGGAGCGGCCCCGTTGGGACCGAGTCCTCGCATACTGCGATGAACTGTCTTCCGCCGACGCCGCCGAGGGTGAGGGGGATGAGGCCCGGGCCCTGTTCTTCCTCAACGCCACCAGCGGCCACATGCCCATGAGCTTCATCCAGGCCCTGCTGGCCATGGACTACCGTCCCGTGCCACTGGCCGGGTCCGGAAGCAATGATGAGAAGGTCGTCGACATCGGTATTCAGCGCACCCTGGAGGCGCTGGCCGAGCGGGTCGAGTCCGGCCAGGAGGCCCACGTCCTGCTGGGCAGCCACGACGGCGACTACATCCCCCACATCGAGCGCCTCCTGCAGGCCGGCGCCCAGGTGGGGATCCTGTGCTTCCGCGAGTTCCTCAACGCCCAGCTGGCCGCCCTGGAGGACGAGGGCCTGACGATCTACGACCTGGAGAGTGACGTCAAGGCCTTCACCATCCCGCTGCCGCGCGTGTGCATCATCCCGCTGGAGGACTTCGACCCACTCGCCTTCCTCTGACCCGACGGCGGGGCGACGGCACCTGCCGTCGCCCCGCCTCATGTCACAACGCGACTCACCGAAGAGCCGTCAGAGGTCACCTCTGTTCACGTGGCAACCACACCGTTCCCCATTTTTGTGGGATTTCCAAGACTTCCCGGGTCTACAATTGGATTGAGGTCACACCAACCACTTGACCTATCAACAGCGACCATTCGGAACTCATTCAGGAAACGACCAGAAACTGAAGGGATGGTGAGACTCATGGAGCGTTCCCAGCAGTCCCGCACCGAAGCTCACCTCCTTGTCGTCGACGATGAGCCCAACATCCGCGACTTGCTGGCCTCGTCCCTGCGCTTCGCAGGCTTCGAGGTCTCGATCGCAGGCGATGGCAACGGCGCCCTGAAGACGGTGGAGAAGACGTCCCCCGACCTGGTGGTCCTTGACGTCATGCTGCCCGACATGGACGGCTTCACCGTGGCACGTCGCCTGCGCGAACGCGACGTGACCACCCCGATCCTCTTCCTGACCGCCCGCGACGACATGGCGGACAAGGTCCAGGGCCTGACCGTCGGCGGCGACGACTACGTCACCAAGCCCTTCGGGCTGGAGGAGGTCATCGCCCGCATTCGCGCCATCCTGCGCCGCACCCACGCCATTGAGAACCAGGACGACGGCGTCGTGCGCGTGGCCGATCTGGTCCTGGACGAGGACGCCCACGAGGTGTACCGCGCCGAGGTCGAGGTGGACCTGTCGCCCACCGAGTTCAAGCTCCTGCGCTACCTCATGCTCAACGCCGGGCGCGTCGTGTCCAAGGCCCAGATCCTCGACCACGTCTGGGAGTACGACTGGAACGGTGACGCCGCGATCGTGGAGTCCTACATCTCCTATCTGCGTCGCAAGGTGGACCAGATCCAGGGCGCGGACGGCCAGCCCGTCACCCCGCTCATCCAAACTCGTCGCGGAGTCGGCTACATGCTTCGCGAACCCAAGGCCGAGTGATGGCCGCGGCGCGTGGGGGGAGCACGCGCCCGGCCAAGTCGTCCGGTAAGCAGCACCGCCCGATCAAACGGGGCCGATGGCACCCGATCACCGCGATCCAGCGCCCCTGGCAGGCGATGCCGCTGCGCACGCGCCTGACCCTCATGACCACCGGTCTGCTCGCCATCGGGCTCATCGTCGTCTCCTTCGTGGTGACCTCGCTGCTCTACAGCCACATGATGGGCCAGATCGACAGTCAGTTGCGCACCACCTCAGTGGCCATCGGGAGCCAGGGACTGGCCCAGATTCGCGAGGGAGGGACCAGCAGCACCACCTTCCCCTCGAACTACTACGTCAAGGCCGAGTACCTCGACCCCAGCCGTAACGGGGAGTGGATCTCCCCGGACACCGCCGCCACCTACGGCCGACCCCAGATCAAGGGCCTGGACTACCGGCGCGCCCTGGCCCACGCGGACAAGAACGACTTCCCGATCACGACGGTCAACTCCGATCAGCCCGGCCACCAGTGGCGGATGATCACCCTGCTCATCCGGGACCAGAACACCGGCGAGTACACCGGTGCCGTAGCCCTGGCACTCCCGCTGAGCGACGTCATGGAGACCGTGGAGCGCACCCGCCTCGTGGTGGCGCTGGCCGATGTCTCGATCATCTCGGTGGGAGCCGTCTTCGCCACCTACCTGGTTCACCGCTCGTTCCGCTCCTTGCGCCAGATCGAGGGCGTGGCCGCCCGGATCGCCCACGGCGACCTGTCCGCCCGCATCCTGGTGACCGAGCCGCGCACCACGGAGGTCGGCTCGCTGCAGCGGGCGATCAACACGATGCTCACCCAGAACGAGAGCTCCTTCGCCGCCCAGGTCGTGGCCCAGGAGCGGATGACGCGCTTCGTCTCCGATGCCTCCCACGAGCTGCGCACCCCCCTGGCCGCGATCCGCGGCTACGGCGAGCTCTACCGGATGGGCGGGGTGCCCGCGTACAAGACCGGTGAGGTCATGGGGCGCATTGAGACCGAGTCCAACCGGATGGGGCGCCTCGTGGACGACCTCCTCCAGCTGGCCCGGATCGACGAGGGCCGGGAGATGTCCATGGAGCCGGTCAACCTCACCGACCTGGCCGCCGGCGCCCTGAGCGACATGATGGTGCTGGCCCCCGAGCGCGACTGCGGCCTCATCCCCCTCGACCCCCGCGACGAGGCCGCCGGCAAGGAGGCCCCCTCGCTCCAGGTCATCGGCGACCGCGACCGCCTCTCCCAGATCCTCACCAACCTGCTGGGCAACGTGGTGCGCCACACCCCCGCTGGGACGCCGGTGGAGATCGCCATCGGTATGGCGCCCCCGCGAGCCAACCCGACGGCGCAACCGGTCGTCGTCGTCGAGGTCCGCGATCACGGCCACGGCGTGCCACCGGAGGCGGCCGAGAAGGTCTTCCAGCGCTTCTACCGCTCAGACACCTCCCGCAACCGGGAGACCGGCGGATCCGGCCTGGGACTGGCGATCGTGCTGGGTATTGTGGCCGCCCACAAGGGGACGGTCCAGATGCTCCAGACCCCTGGCGGCGGCGCCACCGTCCACATCGAGCTGCCGCCCGCACCGGCCTGGTAGGCCCCGCCACCGCGCCTCAGGCAGGGCCGGCCGCACCGCGTCGTCCACAAGAGTGGCACGCGAGACACTGTGTCACGTCGACGTCACGGCAAGGACAGTCCTACGATGGCACGCGTTCCATTTCCAACACGGAGACTGACCCATGGGTGTCATCGACGCACCGCAATGGCTCCTGCCGGCCTTCACCCGCTCGGTGAAGGCGATCGGCGCCACGCAGCCCCCAGAGGCGATCGGCTCCGCCGGCGAGCTCCTCATCGAGCGCTGGTCCACACCGGACCGTCGCTTCCACAACCTTCGCCACCTCATCGACATGCTCGCGCGGGTCGACGAGCTGGCCGAGGAGTCGCACAACCCGGACATCATGCGGGTCGCCTGCTGGTACCACGGCTGCGTCTTCTCCTCCGACGTCGAGGAGGTCATCCGCGGCAACGGCGGCGAGGATGAGACCGCCTCAGCGGCCTTCGCCGAGGCCGACCTGCGTCACCTGGGTGTTCCGATGGAGACGGTCAAGCGGGTGTGCTGCCTCATCGTCAACCTCAAGCGGCACATGCTCGACGAGCACGACATCGACGCCCAGGCCCTCATCGACGCCGACCTGGGGACCCTGGCCGTGGACCCCCAGACCTACGCCGAGTACGTGCGGCTGCTGCGCGAGGAGTACTCCCACATCCCCTTGGAGGAGTACCTGCGCGGCCGCCTGACGATCGTCTCCCGGCTCCTGGACCGTGAGCACCTCTTCCACTCGCCGTTGGGCCAGCGCTGGGAGCACGCCGCCCGGGAGAACCTGGCCGCCGAGCAACGACGTCTCAACGAGAAGCTCGGCAGGCTCGCCGAGGATCAGGAGGGGCCGGCCGATCAGGCGGCCCCCGAGATCGGAGCCGCCCAGGCGCCGGCACGCACCGCCCCGGTCACCCCGTTGGCCAGTACCACCGCTGCTGCAGGCCCCGTTCCCGAGCGGCCGAGCGAGGCCGCGGAACGCGACCCCCGCACCCCTCCGCTGGGTTTCCAGGCGCTGCCCGCTGAGGACCCCATGGACGGCCCCGCCCAGGACGGCAACACCCTGCGTCTGAACCCCACCGAGCTCAGGGCCATGCGATCCACCGTATCGGCCACGAGCGCGGCGACAGCCGCCTCTGCGGCGCCCTCAGCATCCTCAGCGCCGGCGGCGTCCGCGTCGCCGCTCTCCCCGTCGAGCGCGCCCTCGCCACGCACCCCCGCCCGCGGGATTCCAGCCGTGGCCTCAGCGCGCCGCCCCGCCGACGCACCTGCCGAGCGAGGCGAGGCGCGCGAGGACAAGGACGGCGAGGAGGCGATGACGCACACGGCCTCCATGGAGTCGTGCATCGCGGACCTGGACCTGCTCATGATCTCGCGTCGCCGCTCCGACGAGGCCGAGGACCGCCGCGCCCGCGTCCAGGCCGAGCGGGACAAGCTCACGGAGAAGCTGCGAGCCAAGACCCAGGAGGCCAAGGAGCTGCGCGAGGCCCGTACCGGCGAGATCACTCCCATCACCGAGGAGATCATCGACGACGGCGCCGGGGACCTCTGAGGCACCCAGGCGGGCCCTTCCTCAGGAACGGCCCGCCTCCTGCGGGGCCACAGGCCACGATCTGCGGACCCGCTCCACAGGGCCGGCTGCTCGCCCGGTACGCCACCCGGTCAGCCCCCTACCGTGAGAGGCACAGCGCGCACCTTGGTGCACCACCGGCACACCGCGCACGGCCCTCGGGCCGCCTCTCACGAAAGGACGCCCCTCATGCCCACCTACTCCGTCGACACCGCCGCGGTGGCCGACACCGCCGCTCGGACCCGTACCCGTATCGCGACGATCCAGACCGAGGTCGATGGCATGCGGGGCGACATCGGCCTGCTCCAGTCCTGCTGGACCGGGACGGCGTCGGACTCCATGGCCGCCTGCGCGGCCGACTGGCACCTCACCCAGCTCCAGGTGCAGTCCAACCTCGATCAGATCAGCCTGGCCCTGGACAACGCCGCCGTCTGCTACGACGACGCAGAGACCTCCAACCGGGGCCGTTTCGCCACCTCGGCGCCGGCTCCCGCCCCCGCTCCGGCCACGGGCTCGGCGCCCTTGGGCGCCTGGTAGGAGCCGACGACGGCGGGCCGCCCCTCACATGTGTGAGAGACGGCCCGCCGTGATTCCCGGGGCCGGCCGACGTCGCGGCCGGGCTACCGGGCGATGACTGGCTCGCTGGGAGTCATGTCGATCAGTACATGCCGCCCATGTCGCCGGCGCCACCCTCGGCCGGAGCGGCCGGGGGCTCGGGCTTGTCGGCCACGACGGCCTCGGTGGTCAGGAACAGACCGGCGATGGAACCGGCGTTCTGCAGGGCGGAGCGGGTCACCTTGACCGGGTCGGCGATGCCGGCGGCCAGCAGGTTGACGTACTCGCCGGTGGCGGCGTTGAGGCCCTCACCGGTGGGCAGGTTGCGCACGCGGTCCACGACCACGCCGCCCTCGAGGCCGGCGTTGGCAGCGATCTGCTTGAGCGGGGCCTCCACGGCGACCTTGACGATCGCGGCACCGGTGGCCTCGTCGCCCTCGAGCTTGAGGGAGTCGAGGACCTCGGCGGCCTGGAGCAGGGCGACGCCACCACCGGCGACGATGCCCTCCTCGACGGCGGCCTTGGCGTTGCGCACGGCGTCCTCGATGCGGTGCTTGCGCTCCTTGAGCTCCACCTCGGTGGCGGCACCGGACTTGAGGACGGCGACGCCGCCGGCCAGCTTGGCCAGGCGCTCGGAGAGCTTCTCGCGGTCGTAGTCGGAGTCGGAGTTCTCGATCTCGAGGCGGATCTGGGCGGTGCGGGCCTCGATGGCCTCCTTGTCGCCGGCGCCCTCGACCAGGGTGGTCTCGTCCTTGGTGACGACGACCTTGCGGGTCTGGCCCAGGTCCTCCAGGGTGGCGTTCTCGAGCTTGAGGCCGACGGTCTCGGAGATGACCGTACCGCCGGTGAGGATCGCCATGTCCTGCAGCATCGCCTTGCGGCGGTCGCCGAAGCCGGGGGCCTTGACGGCCACGGACTTGAAGGTGCCACGGATGCGGTTGACGACGAGGGTGGCCAGGGCCTCGGCCTCGACGTCCTCGGCGATGATGGCCAGCGGCTTGCCGGTCTGCATGACCTTCTCCAGCAGCGGGAGCAGGTCCTTGACGTTGGAGATCTTGGACTCGACCAGCAGGACGTAGGCGTCCTCCAGGACGGCCTCCTGGCGGTCGGGGTCGGTGACGAAGTAGGGGGAGATGAAGCCCTTGTCGAAACGCATGCCCTCGGTGACCTCGAGCTCGAGGCCGAAGGTGTTGGACTCCTCGACGGTGACGACGCCCTCGTGGCCGACCTTCTCCAGGGCCTCGGCGATGAAGGCACCGATCTGCTCGTCGGCGGCGGAGATGGAGGCGGTGGCCGCGATCTCCTCCTGGGTCTCGACCTCCTTGGCGTCGGCCAGCAGGCGCTCGACGACGGCCGCGACGGCCTTCTCGATACCGCGGCGAACGGCGATCGGGTTGGCGCCGGCGGCGACGTTGCGCAGGCCCTCGCGCACCAGGGCCTGGGCCAGGACGGTGGCGGTGGTGGTGCCGTCACCCGCGACGTCGTCGGTCTTCTTGGCGACCTCCTTGACGAGCTCGGCGCCGATCTTCTCGTAGGGCTCCTCGAGCTCGATCTCCTTGGCGATGGTCACGCCGTCGTTGGTGATCGTGGGGGCGCCCCACTTCTTGTCGAGCACGACGTTACGGCCCTTGGGGCCCAGGGTGACCTTGACGGTGTCGGCGAGGGTGTTGAGGCCGCGCTCCATGCCGCGGCGGGCCTCCTCGTCGAAGGCGATGATCTTGGACATTGAGTTTCCTCCACTGCGTGGTAGGGGCGGCCGGTTCGTGCCCGCGACGGACGGGTCGGTCCCGGGCGTTCACGTCACGCCCGACGCCGGCCCTCACGTTCCAGCCTGGATGAACTTGGTGCATTCAAGGATGCGTTGTCACTCGAGGAGCCCGAGTGCTAACCGCAATGCTGGCACTCTCAGCCCTTGAGTGCAAGGAGCTCAGTTCTCATCGGCACTGAATCCTCCGATGGCGAAGCAGGGAATCGCGCCGGGCCCGCGGGCGGTCCTGCCCCCGGGGCGGCGGCCCGGGTCATGAGGGCCGGCCGGCTGCCCGTGAGGCGGTGGCCAGCAGGATGAGTGCGCAGGTCCACGCCAGGGGTGCGGGACCCGCCGGGGCGCCGTCGGCCAGGACCTTCTCCGGCAGGGCGCCGGCGCCGGTGCGGTGCGACTCGAGCCACGACAGCAGCCGGGTTCCCTCCTCCTCCATCTCCAGCGACAGGGCCGACCAGGCCATGAGGGCGGTCTCCGGCGTCCAGGAGACACCGTCATCGCGCCAGCCGGAGCCGGGGGCGAGGCCCCCGGCGGGGCGTCGCATGCGTGCGGC
>NZ_JASPEP010000037.1:0-13985 GCF_031292835.1 Actinomyces stomatis | reverse complement strand
GGCCAGGGCGTCGGCGACGCTCAGCAGGCCGGGAACGCGGGCGGCGCGCTCACCGATGAGGATGGTGGCGCCGTCGGCCCGCAGGGCCTCGACGAGGTCGGGGTGGGTCTGGCTGAGGTGGGCGACGACGCGGGCCTCCTCACCGGGCGGGGTGAGGATGGCCTGGGCGGAGAGCTTGCGGCTGCCGGCGCTCAGGCAGGTGGTCACGGTGGCCACCTTGACGCCTCCGGCGCGCACCCCCTTGCGCAGGCGCAGGAACAGGGAGCCGCACTCGTCCTCGGGCTCCAGGCCCAGGAGCAGGACCTGTCCGGCCTTCTCCAGGTGGCGGTAGGTGACGGCGCCCAGTCCGGTGCCGGCCACCCGGGCGGCTAGGAAGGTGTCCTCCTCCTGGCTGTGGGCGCGCACGCGCTGATCGATGTCGTTGGTGCCCAGGACGGTGCGGGCGAAGCGGGACCAGGCCCAGGCGTCCTCCAGGGTGAGGCGGCCGCCGGGCAGGAGCCCCACTCCCCCGTCGGAGGCGGCGCGGGCCAGTCCCTGGGCGGCCACGTCCAGGGCGTCGGACCAGGAGGTGGTGACGAGCTCGCCGGTCTCCTCGTCGCGCACGAGTGGCACGGTGAGGCGGTCGGGCTGGGAGGACCAGGTGAAGGCGAAGCGGTCCTTGTCGGTGATCCACTCCTCGTTGACCTCGGGGTCGTTGCCGGCGAGGTGGCGCAGGACGACGCCGCGGCGCATGTCGACGCGGATGGCGGAGCCGGAGGCGTCGTGCTCGGTGACGGAGTCGGTGGAGACCAGGTCCATGGGGCGGGCCCGGAAGCGGTACTTCGCGGAGGTCAGGGCGCCCACGGGGCAGATCTGGATGATGTTGCCCGAGAAGTAGGAGGCGAAGGGGCGCCCGGAGGCGTCCAGGTCCTCGCGGCCGGTGGCCAGGTCGGGGCCGTAGTCGGTGCCGTCGGAGGCGCCGGGCTCACCGCCGGGACCGGTCAGGTCGCCCAGGGCGGTCAGGGAGGGCACGCCGCGGATCGTCTGGAGGTCGGCGTCGAGCGGCTGCTGGGTCGGCTCGGTGTGGAAGTCCAGGACGCGGGCGTCGAAGCGCCCGATCTGCTCGGAGTACAGGCCCCCGGCGTGCTCGGGGTCGCCGTCCATGTCGAAGGAGGGGTGCCCGCCGCCGCGGCCCTGGAGGGCGATGAAGGGGTCACCGGGGATCTGGTCGGCGAAGCGCACGCAGCGCTGGCACAGGATGCAGCGGTCACGGTCCAGCAGGATGTTGCTGGTCAGGCGCAGCGGCTTGGGGAAGGTGCGCTTGACGTCGGTGAAGCGGGTGGCGGACTGGGCGCCGGAGGCCATGAGCTCCAGGGCCTGGTTCTGCAGGGGGCACTCACCGCCCTTGTCGCACACCGGGCAGTCCAGCGGGTGGTTGATGAGGAGGAACTCCATGGTGCCGGCCTGGGCCTTGGCGGCGACCTCGCTGGTGGCCTGGGTGGAGATCTCCATGCCCTCCATGGCGGTCATGGCGCAGGAGGGCTGAGGCTTGGGCATGGGCCGCACGACGCCGTCGCGCCCCGGCATGGCCACCTCCACCAGGCACTGGCGGCAGTTGGCCGACGGCGCGAGCAGCGGGTGGTCGCAGAAGCGCGGGATGCGCACGCCGACCTGCTCGGCGGCACGGATGAGGAGGGTCCCCTTCTCGACCTCGACGGGGAGGCCGTCGATGGTCATGTGGACCATCTCGGGGGCCGGCGGCGCCGCGGGTGCGGAGCTCTTGGTGGTCGTCTCAGCAGTCATGGCTCACCGTGCGCTTTCGAAGACGGAGGAGGCGGCGTAGGGGAAGAGCTCACCGGCGGCGGCGGTGTAGCCGGCCTCGAACTCCTCGCGGAACCGCTTGATGCCGGTCAGGACCGGGGTGGCGGAGGCGTCGCCCAGGGCGCAGAAGGAGCGTCCGGCGATGTTGGAGGCGATGGACTCGAGCTTCTCGACGTCGCCGGGCAGCCCGCGCCCGGCCTCCAGCCGCAGCATGATCTGGCGCATCCAGTAGGTGCCCTCGCGGCAGGGGGTGCACTTGCCGCAGGACTCGTGCTGGTAGAACTCGGTCCACCGGGTGACCACGCGCACCACGGAGACGGTCTCGTCGAAGACCTGCAGGGCGCGGGTCCCCAGCATGGAGCCGGCCTCGGCCACGGACTCGTAGTCCAGGGGGACGTCGAGCTCGTCGGGCCCGAAGATCGGAGTCGAGGAGCCTCCCGGCACCCAGAACTTCAGCTCGTGGCCGGGGCGGATGCCGCCGGAGAGCTCGATGAGCTCGCGCATGGTGATGCCGAAGGGGGCCTCGTACTGGCCGGGGTGGGCCACGTGGCCGGAGACGGAGAAGATGCCGTGTCCCTTGGACTTCTCAGTGCCCATGGTGGAGTACCACTGGGCGCCACGGGCCAGGATCGCCGGGACCGAGGCGATGGTCTCGACATTGTTGACCACTGTGGGACGGGCGTAGAGGCCGGCGACGGCGGGGAAGGGCGGCTTGAGGCGGGGGTGGCCGCGGCGGCCCTCCAGGGAGTCCAGCAGGGCGGTCTCCTCACCGCAGATGTAGGCGCCGGCGCCGGCGTGGGCGGTGATGCGCAGCCGCTGCTGGCCGTCGAGCCCGAAGCCGGTGTCCAGCAGGCCGGACTCGGTGGCCTCGCGCACGGCGCTGAGCAGACGGCGGTAGACGTGGGGGACCTCGCCGCGCAGGTAGACGAAGGCGTGGTCGCCGCCGATGGCGCGCGAGGTGATGGCGATGCCCTCGATGAGTGCCTGCGGGTTGGACATGATCGTGGGGATGTCCTTGCAGGTGCCCGGCTCGGACTCGTCGGCGTTGACCACGAGGTATCGCGGGCCGCCGTCGACCGGGGGCAGGAAGGACCACTTCAGGCCGGTGGGGAAGCCGGCGCCGCCGCGGCCGCGCAGGCCGGAGTCCTTGATGAGGGTGATGAGGTCCTCGCTGCTGAGGGTCTTGGCCCTCTTCAGGCCCTCATAGCCGCCGTGGTCGAGGTAGGCCTGCAGGGTCCAGGAGCGCTCCTGGTCCCACAGGTCGCTCAGGACCGGGGTGAGGGTTCCCGGCGCGGTGTAGGTGGCGGTGTCGCTCACTTGGTCTCCTCCTTCGGCGCGGTCCAGCCCTGCTCGCGGGCGATGCGCAGGCCGCGCAGGGTCGGCTCACCGGGGCCGCGCCCCTCGTCGGTGCGGCCGTCCTCGAAGCCGGCCAGCAGGCGCTCGTTCTCGCGGAAGGTGGGGACGGTCTCGGGGCCGCGGGTGGGAGCGATGTCCTCGCCACGCTCGAGGGCCTTGATCATGGCGACGGCGGAGTCGGGGGTCTGGTTGTCGAAGAACTCCCAGTTGACCATGACGACGGGGGCGTAGTCGCAGGCGGCGTTGCACTCGACGCGCTCGAGGCTGATGGTGCCGTCCTCGCTGGTCTCCTCGGCGCCCAGACCGGTGTGCTCGGTGACCGCCGACCAGATCTCGTCCCCGCCCATGACGGCGCACAGGGCGTTGGTGCACACGCCCACGTGATAGGTGCCGACCGGGTGGCGGCGGAACTGGCTGTAGAAGGTGGCCACGGCGCTGACCTCGGCCCGCTCCAGGCCGAGCCGGGCGGCGCACAGCGCGATGCCGGCCGGCGAGACGTAGCCGTCCACGGACTGGATGAGGTGGAGCATCGGGATGAGGGCGCTGCGCTCCTTGCCCTCCGGGTAGCGGGCGATGATCCGCTCGATGTCGTCCTGGAGGCCCTGGGCGACCTCGGCGCTGTAGCCGGCGGCGACGGCGGCGGCCGCGACGGTGCTCACCGGGCCGACCGCGCTGACGGTCGCGATGGTCTCGACGGCTGGGTTGACTGCGTTCTCGGTGGTGCTCATCAGCGGTCCACGCCTCCCAGGACGGGGTCGATGGAGGCCAGGGTGGGCACGAGGTCGGCGATCATGCCGCCCTCCCCCATCATGGCCAGCGACTGCAGGTTGGAGAAGGAGGGGTCGCGGAAGTGGACCCGGTAGGGGCGGGTACCGCCGTCGGAGACGGCGTGGACGCCCAGGATCCCCTTGGCGTGCTCGACGGTCTGGTAGACCTGCCCGGCAGGGACCCTGAAGCCCTGGGTCACCAGCTTGAAGTGGTGGATGAGGGACTCCATGGAGCTGCCCATGATCTCGCGCACGTGCTCCAGGGACTGACCCTGGCCGTCAGTGGCGATGGACATGCGGGCGGGCCAGGCGATGGTCGGGTCGGCCACCATCGTGGTGTTGGACGGGTCGTCGCCGCGGGCGGAGATCTCGTCGAGGCGGTCCAGGCACTGGGAGACGATCTTGAGGGACTCGTAGGCCTCGTCCAGGCGGATGCGCAGGCGGTTGTAGCAGTCGGAGACCCTGTAGGTGGGGACCCGGAAGTCGTAGGTCTCGTAGCCGCAATAGGGCTTGGAGCGCCGCAGGTCCAGCGGGTAGCCGGCCGCGCGCAGGCACGGCCCGGTCAGGCCCAGGGCGAGCCCACCGGCGAGGCTGATCTCCCCCACGCCGATGAAGCGGGACTTGAGGATCGGGTTCTCCAGGAGCAGCAGCTCGAGCTCGTGGATGTCTTTCTTCATGTCCGGCATGACCGAGCGCACGAACTCGGTGAAGCCCTCGGGGATGTCCTGGGCCAGCCCCCCGGGGCGGATGTAGGCGTGGTTCATGCGCAGCCCGGAGACCATCTCGAAGGCCTTGAGGATGTTCTCGCGGCAGCGGAAGGCGATGGTCATGAGCGTGGTGCCGCCCATCTCGTTGCCCCCGGTGCCCACGGCCACGACGTGGGAGGCGATGCGGTTGAGCTCCATGAGCAGCACGCGGGTGACGGAGGCCTTCTCGGGGATGTCGTCGGTGATGCCCAGGAGCTTCTCAACGGCGAGCGCGTAGCCGACCTCCTGGAAGAAGGGGGCCACGTAGTCCATGCGGGTCACGAAGGTCTCGCCCTGCACCCAGGTGCGGTACTCCATGTTCTTCTCGATACCGGTGTGCAGGTAGCCGGTTCCGACACGGACCTCAGTGACGACCTCACCGTCGGCCTCCAGGACCAGGCGCAGCACGCCGTGGGTGGAGGGGTGGACCGGGCCCATGTTGAGGACGATCCGGTCGTTGCGCAGGCGGTCGGCCTCGTCACGCTCGGCGATCTGGGCGACGACGTCGTCCCAGTCCCCACCGCTGACGGTGAACTGCTCGGCGCCGGCGGACAGCTCGTCCGTGGCGGGGCCGGAGGCGCGGAAGGTGCTTGTGGTGCTCATCAGCGGTAGGACCTCCGGGTGTCGGCGGGCGGCGTCTGGGCGCCCTTGTACTCGACGGGGATGCCGCCCAGCGGGTAGTCCTTGCGCTGGGGGTGGCCCACCCAGTCGTCGGGCATGGCGGTGCGGGTCAGGTGGGGGTGGCCGTCGAAGACGATGCCCATGAGGTCCCAGGTCTCACGCTCGTGCCAGTCGTTCCCGGGGTAGAGCGAGACGAGGGAGGGAACGTGCGGGTCGGTCTCGGGGCAGGTGACCTGAAGGCGCAGCTGGCGCCCGCCGTGGGTCAGGCTCATGAACTCGATGCAGGCGTGCAGCTCGCGCCCGGTCAGCTCGGGGTAGTGGACGCCGCTGACACCCAGGCACAGCTCGAAGCGCAGGTCCTGGTCGTCGCGCAGGGGGCGGGCGACGTCGAGCAGGTGCTCTCGGGCGATGAACAGGGTGAGCTCGTCGTGCTCGATGACGACCTTCTCGATGGCGGCGGCCGGGTCGATGCCGGCCTCCTGAAGGTCCTCGATCAGGGCGTCGACGACGCCGTCGAACCAGCCGCCGTAGGGGCGCACGGCGGCGGGGGCGAGGGTGACGACGCTGCGGTGCTCGCCGTAGCCGGTGGTGTCGCCAGCGTCGGAGGCGCCGAACTGGCCGGTGGGGGCGGCGATGACCTCCAGGCGCAGCTCGGGGCGCACGGGGGTGCCGGCGACCTCGGGGACGTCGGGGACCGCCGAGACCTCGGGGATCTCGGACACGGCGTCGGAGCCCGAGTCGTGTCCCGGAGCGTTCTTCTCACTCATGCCAGAAGGCCCTTCATCTCATGGGTGGGGGTGGCCGACAGGGCGGCGGCCTCGACGGCGCGGGCGATCTCCTCGCGGTGCTTGAACAGCGGCTTCTTCTCGATCTGGCGGGTGAGCTCGAGCATGGCGTTGAGGAGCATCTCGGGGCGCGGCGGGCAGCCGGGCAGGTAGATGTCCACCGGGACGATGTGGTCGCAGCCCTGGACGACGGCGTAGTTGTTGAAGATGCCTCCCGATGAGGCGCAGGCCCCCATGGAGATGACCCACTTGGGCTCGGGCATGGAGTCGTAGACATTGCGCACGATCGGGGCCATCTTGTGGGAGACGCGGCCCGAGACGATCATGACGTCGGCGTGGCGCGGGGAGGCGCGGAAGACCTCCCAGCCGAAGCGGGCCATGTCGAAGCGGGGGGTGCCGGCGGCCATCATCTCGATGGCGCAGCAGGCCAGGCCCATGGTGACGGGCCACATGGAGCGGGCCTGGGCCAGGCCCGCGAGCTTCTCGACGGTGGTCAGCAGGAAGCCCGGGCTGTCCACCTCGGCGGCAGCGGCGGCGTAAGGGTCATTGCGCTTGGAGGGGATGGACGCCATGTAGGCGTTGTGCTTTTTCATGCTCTTCACTGCTGTGTACTCCTTGAGATCGTCGGGCTGGGTCCTCGCCGGTCAGAGCCGGCTCAGTCCCAGTCCAGTCCGCCGCGACGCCACTCGAGGATGTAGGGCACGGTGATGAGGCCGATGAACAGAACGGCCGCCCCCAACCCGAAGAACCCCAGGCGGCCGAAGGCCGTGGCCCAGGGGTAGAGGAAGACCACCTCGACGTCGAAGATGATGAAGGTCATGCCCACCAGGTAGAAGGAGACGGGGAAGCGCCCGTGCTCGGTGTTGGCGGGGGTGGGGTCGATGCCGCACTCGTAGTTGGCGACCTTGACCCGGTTGCGCCGGGCGGGGCTGATGATGGCGCTCATGGCCAGACCGCCGACGGCCACCAGGAGGGCCAGCGCGGCCATGATGAGCAGGGAGGCGTAGGGGTTCATGCTTCCGGCACCATCCTTGTCAGGAGCTGGATGAAGTGGTCGATTCCGTCGCCGCCGCGGCGCTCCCAGCCATCGGACAGGAGCTTGGTGACGAGCTTCATGAGGCGCTTGCGCGGCAGCCCGTAGCGGGTGCACAGGCGCATGACCTCGGGGTGCTCGATGAGGGCGACGAAGACACGGCCGAGCGTGTAGTAGCCGCCCATCTCGGAGCTGAGGGCCTTGGGATACTGGGCCAGGACCTGCTCGCGGCCCGAGGTGGTCGTGCGGGCACCGGCTTGGGCGGCGGCCTGGGCGGCCAGGCGGCCGGACATGAGGGCCTGGGCGATGCCCTCGCCGTTGAAGGGCGAGACCATGCCTCCGGCATCACCCAGCAGCATGAGGCCGTCGGCGTAGTGAGGCTTGCGGTTGAAGGCCATGGGCAGGGCGGCGCTGACCAGGCCGCCGACCTGGTTCTCCTGGGTGAAGCCCCAGGAGGCCGGAACGTTGTCCATCCAGCGGTTGAACACCGCGCGGTAGTCGATGGACGTGGCCTGGGCGCGTGAGGAGACCGAGCCGAGCCCGACGTTGACCAGCCCCTCCCCCACGGACCAGATCCATCCGTAGCCGGGCAGGAGGTCGGACTTGCCCGGGGTGCCGTCCCACAGCTCGAGGCGGGACTCCATCCAGGCGTCCTTGGCGCGTGGGGAGCGGAAGTAGGCGCGTACGGCCACGCCCATGGGGCGGCGCTCGTTCTTGGTGCGCCCGACGGCGGTGGCCAGGCGGGCCGAGACCCCTCCGGCGTCGACGACCAGCGGGGCGGTGAAGGTGGTGGGCCCCTCGATGCCGGGGTAGGCGACCCGGTTGGTGGGGCGGGCCTCGACACCGGTGACGCGGCCGGTGGGCGAGGTGACGGGTCCGGTGACGGTGACACCGGTGAGCAGGCGGGCGCCGGCCGCGGCGGCGTGCTCGGCCAGGTCGCGGTCGAGCAGGGCGCGGGGGCGGGCCATCCCGTAGGAGGGGAAGGATGCCTGCTCCGGCCAGGGGAAGTGGAGGAGGTGCCCGCCGCCGATGACGCGCAGGCCGCGGTTGCGCTGCCAGCCGGAGGTGTCCACCCCCATGGAGACCAGCTCACGCACGGCCGAGGGGGTCAGGCCGTCCCCACAGACCTTGTCACGGCCGAGCTCCTGCTTCTCCAGGAGGATGACATCGAGACCGAGAGTGGCCATGTGGTAGGCCGCCGAGGATCCAGCCGGGCCGGCCCCGACGACGATGACGTCGGCGGTGGTGGAGGCGCTGGGCTGGGCGGCTGCCTGAGTCACTCGGGCTTCCCTCCTCGGCACTTCTGGTACAGCGGGCGTTGTCGTAGGCATCACAGTTGGCACCGTAATGCAGGCCCCGCACTCGGCGGAGCCTGTGCCGACTGTACCCAGGCGACGGGCGCCTCCATGACGAGGCCGCCGACGGAGGTGGCGAACAGGGGTTTTCGTTGCCGTGACGGCAATCTTCAGGGAAGTCCCCACCTCAACGAAAGACTGCGGCGCCCCAGAATTACGCTGCAAGTGAGTAACGAATTTCAACACTGTCGGACGGGACCTGTGTCCTAGAGCGACACCGGGGCGGTCGGAGGTCGGTCAGCAACGGCCCCCGGCACGCCTGACGGCGATACCGCAGCCGGGATTTGCGATGATGACCCCCATGAGCCGTTCCCCCCTTCGAGCCAGCCTCGCCAAGGACCCTCGCGAGGTCGCCGGGATGTTCGACGCCGTCGCGCGCCGCTACGACCTGTCCAACGACGTGATGAGCCTGTTCCAGGTGCACATGTGGCGCCGGGTGACGCGCGCGGCCGTCGCCGCGCGGCCGGGAACGCGCGTCCTGGACCTGGCCGCCGGGACCGGCACCTCCTCGGTGGAGTACGCCGCCGACGGCGCCGAGGTCGTGGCCTGCGACTTCTCCACCGGCATGGTGGCCGAGGGCAAGCGCCGCCACCCCGAGATCGCCTTCGTGGCCGGGGACGCCACGGCGCTGCCCTTCGCCGATGAGAGCTTCGACGTCGTCACCATCTCCTACGGGCTGCGCAACGTGCAGGACACGGCACGGGCACTGTCGGAGATGCGCCGGGTGACGGTTCCGGGCGGGCGGATCGTCATTGCGGAGTTCTCCACCCCGAGCCGGCCCGCCTTCCGTCACCTGTACCGCTTCTACCTGGGCAGCGCCCTGCCGGCCGCCGCCCGTCTGGTCTCATCGAACACCGAGGCCTATGACTACCTGGGCGAGTCGATCCTGGCCTGGCCGGACCAGAGGGAGCTGGCCGGTCTCATGCACGAGGCCGGCTGGCGGGGCGTGGGATACAAGAACCTCTCCGGCGGGATCGTCGCGGTCCACCGGGCCACTCGGCCCGTGCGCGCTCAGGGCGAGCAGTGAGAATCGGGCCGAGCACCGCCCCGGGGCCGACGTCGTGAGGGCCGAGCACTGCCGGGTCGCGCCACCGCGCCTGTCCTTCCGCACCCATGAGCTGCCCGACGGCGCCCTGGGGGGGCTCACCCTCATCGACCTGCTGGGGTGCCGGGAGGATATCAGCTCCTGGGTCCATGAGGGACGCGGACTCATCGGGCTGGGTCGTGTCCTGGTGATCGAGGCCCACGGGGCTGGACGCATCGAGGCGCTGCGGGCCGCATGGCGGGCCGTCGTCGGCGCGGCCTGGTGGCGTGATGCGCTGGTCCGCCCGGGAACCGGACCGGTGGCCCTGGGCACGATCACCTTCTCCCCCACCTCCGAGCACTCCTCGGTCCTCGTTGTCCCCGAGGTACTCGTCGGGCTTGACGACTCCGGCGCCTGGCTGACGACCGCGGTGCCTGAGGCTGCCAACGGGGCGGAGCCGGAGCACCCGGATCCCGAGGCGCTCCTCAAGGCGATGGTGGCCCAGGCGCGCGCAGCGATCGGCCGGGAGCAAGCCGGCGACGGCGGGGACTCCGGCGGCACTGCCGCCGTTGAGACCGGGGCACTCAGCGAGGGGCAGTGGTGCGAGGCGGTGTCCGGCACGCAGGAGCAGATGCGTGCGGGGCGGGTCCGCAAGGTGGTCCTGGCCCGCGATGTGCTGGCCCGCCCGGAGACGCCGCTGGCCACCGGCACGGTGCTGCAGCGCCTGGCCCGCGACTACCCCTCCACCTGGATCTTCGCCGTCGACCAGATGGTGGGGGCCAGCCCTGAGCTGCTGCTGCGTCTACGTGATCGGCGCCTCATCAGCAGGGTGCTGGCCGGCACGGCCCGCCGGCACGCCGGCGAGGACACCCTGGCGACGGCGCGCCTGGCGTCCTGGCTGGAGGGCTCGGAGAAGAACAACCGGGAGCACGAGCTGGCCCGGGACTCGGCGATCACGGCGCTGGAGCCGTTGTGCTCGGTGGTGGAGGCCCCGGCCCGCTTCGTCCTGACGCTTCCAAACGTGCTGCACCTGGCCAGTGACGTCACCGGAGTCGTCGCCGGGGACACCGGGGCGCTGGCCCTGGTGGACGCACTGCACCCGACGGCGGCCGTGTGCGGGACACCGACACAGGCGGCCGCACGCCTCATCGAGGAGGCCGAGTCCATGGACCGGGGGCGTTATGCCGGACCCGTGGGCTGGGTCGACTGGCACGGTGAGGGCGAGTGGTGCATCGCGCTGCGCAGCGCCCAGCTGCCCGCGGAAGGTCCCGGACCGCAGTCCCCCGCGAGAGTGTTCGGGGGCGGCGGCATCATGCCGGACTCCGAGCCGGTCGACGAGCTGGCGGAGACGACCGCCAAGATGCGCCCCATGCTGAGCGCCCTGGGCGTGCCTCTCTGAGACGCCTCTGAGCGGGTAGCGCGTCAGGAGTCCTTGCGCTCAACCAGGGTCACGTCGATGTCCTGCTTCTTGGAGTCGCGGATGACTGTGAGCTTGACCTTGTCGTTGGCGGAGTACTGGCGTACGTAACCGGTCAGTGCCGAGCCCTGGGAGGTGGTCTTGCCATCGATGGCGATGACGACGTCGTCCCTCTTCAAGCCGGCCTTGTCGGCCGGAGAACCGCCTTCGACCGAGATGATCTTGGCACCGCCGCGCGTCTCACCATCGACCTTGGCAGAACCGGTCTGCAGGTTGACGCCCAGGTAGGCGTGGGTCGCCGCCCCCGACTCGATGAGCTGCTTGGCGACCTTGTCGGCCAGCTTGACGGGAATGGCGAAGCCGATGCCGATGCTCCCCGAGCCCCCCTCACCACCGCTGGAGCTCCCCATGGTGGCGATGGAGCTGGTGATCCCGATGACCCGTCCGTTCTCGTCGAAGAGGGGCCCACCGGAGTTGCCGGGGTTGATGGCGGCGTCAATCTGGATGGCGTTGGTGTAGACCGCCGAGGACGGGGAGCCTCCTCCTGAGCCGTCCTCACTCTGGGAGTTGACGACAGGACGGTCGAGGGCCGAGATGATGCCGGTGGTGACGGTCGAGGACAGGCCCAGCGGGTTACCGATCGCCATGACGTCCTGACCGGTGGCCAGCTTGTCGGAGTCGCCGAGCTGGGCGACGGTGAGGTTGTCGGGGGCGTCCTTGAGCTGGATGACGGCCAGGTCGGTGGCGGGGTCGGTCCCGGTGGGCTCGGCCTCGTAGACGCGGCCATCGGCCAGCGTCACCAGGATCTGCGAGGCACCCGCCACCACGTGGTTGTTCGTGATGATGTGCCCCTCCTTGTCGAAGATGACTCCGGACCCCAGGGCCTTGCCGTTGCCGGTGGTTATGGCGATGGAGACGACGGCGTTGGACACGGCGGCCGAGACAGCCTCCCAGTCGGGGGCCTGGCCGGCGCTGTTAACGGTCTGGGTCGTGCTCCCGGTGGCGATCGCGGTGGGTGCCGTTGAGGAACTCGATGAAACGTCCCCACCGTGAGTGTCCATGTACCTGACCGCACTCACAGCGCCACCAGCGCCCAGCAGGGAGGCGACCACCGCGGAGGCGATCAGGGCGATCCAGCCCGGCCCCCGGCGCCTCTCGGCACCGGTCTCACTGCCTGCGGCCTTCGATGTCGCGTAGAAGGACTCCCCGCCGGGGGCGCCGGCCTGCGCGTAGCCGCCGGGTGTCGTCGGGGCGCTCGTGTAGGGCGAGCCGAAGTGCGCCTGCTGCGCCTCGTAGGGCTGCTGGGTGGATGAATAGCTGGTCGGCGCCGCCTGCTGCTCCTGGGGGGCGGGGTACTGGCCCTGCTGATGGAACTGCTGATAGGACTGCTGGGGCTGGTACTGCCCCTGGGAGGACTGAGCGTAGACCGACGCGGACTGGTCGGCGGGCAGCTGCGAGGTGGGCGGCTCGGCAGGAAGCTGCCGGGTGTCGTCCCAGCGCTGCTCGCCTGCGTTGTGAGGCACGAGCGTCTCAGGATAGGAGGCGTCGGCGGCGTAGGCCTGTGAGAGATCCTCGTAGCCGACCTGATTCTCGGTCGCACTCGGGGCCTCGCTGCCGGAGACCGCCGCAGCCGGGCTGTCCTGGCTGTCGGCGGACCGGGAGTCGACACCGGAGTGACTGTCGTCCGCCGCCGCTCCAGGCTCGTCGGGCCGGTGGGCCTCCGGGTTCGCCTCGTCGTATCCGCTCATCTGTGCTCCTCCTCGGGCGTCTCGCCCTCTCCAGATCCACGGGTAGACAACACCAGGGCTCTGTGCCGTTTCCGATGATTCCCTGAGGCTGCACTGTGGATCGTGTAACCGTTGTATTGCAGCGGGCTGAGAGTGCGGCAGTGGGTTCGGGGAACCCGGAGCCCTCTCCCGCGAGTCCTATCCCGCCGGCTGCCGTCCATCTCTATCGTCGTTCATGTTGTCAGGGTGTGAGGACCGTGCCTCGTGGTCTCCCAGACGACGACGCTCAGACCGTCGACCGGCTCGGCCAGGATCCTCTGGAGGGCCGCGACATCATCTGGGACATGGACACGAGCCCCCAGGGCGGTGGCCAGTGCAGCAATATTCGCACACTGGGGGGCGGTGAAAAGTCGTTCGAACCGGCCAAGTGACGTGGTGCGGGAGTACTCGAGGTGGGAGAAGATCGCGCCCCCGCCGTCGTCGACGACGATCACCTGCAGGTCGGCCTCCTCCTCACGCACTCCCCGACTCAAGGACATGGCGTCGTGGAGGAAGGCGAGGTCTCCCATCACGGCACGCACCGGTCCGCCCGAGGCCGTCCACAGTCCGATGCCAGTGGCAATGGTGCCGTCGATTCCGGCCAGGCCTCGGTTCGCAACTGCTTTCGGGACGGTGGCACCGGGGCGGGCGAGTCGGTCGAGACGCCGCACCGTCATGGAGGAGCCCAGCAGGAGGGTGGGGGCGCCGGGGGCCAGGCTCGCCTCCCACACGGCCTGGGCCAGGGTGTCGGCGCTGCTGGAGCGGCCCGGATCGGGAAGATCCGCCACGGCTTGGTGCCAGGATTCGGTCCAGGTCGTGTCTGCCCGCTGCAGGCCGAGGGAGGCGGCCAACCGGGCTGATCGGAGGGCGACGTCGTCGATGGCCTCGTGATCGGGGCCGTCGACGGGGAGGATCCGTCGGGCCTGCCCGGGGACGTCGGCCCACCGGGCCCGTTCGGTCAGAACGGTGATATCGAGGTCCTCGCGCCCCAGGAGCGCGGTGACGGAGCGGCTGAGGCTGGGGTGGCCCAGGACGAGGACGTGCCCGGCCTGCTCCGCGAGCGCGCGGCCCGCTTGGGTGCCCAGCAGCTCGGCGTAGCGGGTCAGGGCCTGGGGGCCGCCGCGGGCCTGGGAGGTGGGTTCGGCCAGGAGCGGCCAGCCGAGGTGCTCGGCCAGAGACCCGGCCAGGGCACCGACGGCCGGGTGGGCGGTGTCGCCGGCGACGATGAGTCCCCGCCCCCTCCGCTCCGATGAGGAGCCGTGGTCGGCCCGCCGGCAATCGTCGGTAGCCAGGGCGCGATCCTGCACCGCTGTCC
>NZ_JASPEP010000036.1:0-15274 GCF_031292835.1 Actinomyces stomatis | reverse complement strand
CCGCCCGGTGAGGTCGGACTCGGCGATGAGGGCCAGGCGCAGCCCCTCGGCGAGGAAGCCGTGGCCGGCGCTGGCCTGGGTGACGCGCACGACGCCGTCTCCCGGGCCTGTCGTCGAGTCGGCGGCCGAATCGTCGGTCTCATCGGCGGGGGCGGCCGGGTCAGGGGTCCAGTCGCCGTCACGGCCGAGCTCGGTGACCTCGGAGAGCTGGTCGACGATGCGGGCGGGGACATCGCCGTCGCCCAGGAGCTGGGCCATGCGCCGGCCGGGTCCGGGTCCGTCGGTGGCCACGACGACGGTCCAGCCCTGGCGGGCCAGCCGGCCCAGGTCGGCGACCGCCCGCTCGAGCTCGCCGCGGTAGGTGCGCGGGTCGCTGAGGTGCAGGCAGGTGGTCTCGGGGCCGGCGGCCAGGGCGGTGAAGGACCACCAGCCGCGGTTGGAGGACAGGGCCAGGGCCCGGGCCTCGGCCAGGTGGGCGAAGGCGGCGGCGGACAGGTCGACGGGGACCGTGCCGCCGGAGGCCGCCGAGGTCCAGGCGGCGGCGAGGAACTCGGTGGTGGTGGCCGTGAGGTCCTCGGCGCGCTTGCGCACCCGTTCGGGCTCCAGCAGCACCGTGAGCCGGTCCCCGACGAGGTCGAGCAGCGGGACCATTGCGTCGACCAGGACCGGGGCGAGGGACTCCATGCCCTCGACGGCGATGCCCTGACTGATCTTCTCCAGCATGTCGGCGGCGCCGGGGACGGCGTCGACCAGGGCGGCGGCGCGCTCGCGCACCGCATCGGTGAGGACCAGCTCGCGGCAGGCGGTGGCGGTGACGGCCCCCAGCGCCTCGATGGTGCGCTGGTCGGCGACGGCGAAGGAGGAGACCTCGTCGATCTCGTCGCCGAAGAAGTCCACGCGCACCGGTCTGGGCTCGGAGGGCGGGAAGACGTCGAGGATGCCGCCGCGCACGGCGTACTCGCCGCGGGACTCGACCATGTCGACGCGCGTGTAGGCGGCGGCCTCCAGGCGGCGGGCGGTCTCCTCCAGACCGACGGCCAGACCGGGGGCCAGCTGGACGGGCTCGAGCTCGCCGAGCCCGGCGATGACGGGGGCCAGCAGGGCGCGCACGGGGACGATGAGAACACGGATCGCCCCGCCCTCCTCGGGGTGGGCCAGGCGGCGCAGGACGGACAGGCGCTGGGCGACGGTGTCGGCGCGCGGCGAGAGGCGCTCGTGGGGCAGGGTCTCCCAGGCGGGCATGACGGCGACGTCGTCCGCCGGCAGGTAGCTGCGCAGGGCCAGGGCGGTCTCCTCGGCCTCGCGGCCGGTGGCGGTGACGACCAGCAGGGGCGTACCGGAGGCGTCTGCCGAGCCGGACGCCTGTGCGTCGCCGCCGGCGACCCGTTGGACGCCCTCCTCGCCCAGGGTCATGGCGGCCAGGACGGCGGGCCGGGCGCCTGGTGCGACGACGAGGCTGCGGTCGGAGCGCGAGCGGGAGGAGGCGGCGCGAACGGTGCGGGTGATGTCGGCGTCGGCGAGCAGCGGAGGCAGGAGCGCAGTCAGGAGCACGGCCGCGAGTCTAGTGACTCCCCGTCCCGGCACCACTGGCGGGCCGGACCGGTCGGCCGGTGAAGGCCCTGCGGGACCAGTCCCGGCTGCGGACCCGGTTCCAGGGATTGGCGTGCCTGGCGACGACACCAACGCCCCCGCCCGCGGTGTTGTTGCGGCTCTCCAGCAGGACGGAGACCTGTGCCGAGGCCGCCATACCGGCGATGAGCCACACGACGGTACCGATCTGGGTGATGAAGGCGACTGTGCCGTAGGCCGGGATGAGGCTGAGCAGGGCGATCTGCGCGGGGTTCGAGCGCTGGACGAAGGCCCTGGCGCCGTAGACCAGCAGCCCGGCCATGACGAGCACCACCGGGATCCAGCCGAAGCGCAGCGCGGTCAACAGCAGGTGGTTGTCGATGGAGCTGTAGCCGCCCCAGGCCACCGAGTCCCCTGACTTCTGGTAGGCCGAGGACAGTCCCAGTGGCTCGAGCTGACGCACCAGGACGAGGATGTCGCCGCGGTAGCCGGCCGAGTCCTCCTGCTCACGGCCGGCCGAGTCGAAGACGCCCAGCACATAGGGCAGCAGGACGCTGCCCACACCGACCAGCACCATGAGGAAGCCCATCCGCCACAGGGCGGGGATGTTGGTGTGCACCTGCATGAGGCTGAGGATGACGGCGATGACGGCACAGGCGATCGCCGAGCGGGAGAAGGTCGGGATGGTCGCCCCCAGGACGAGGGCGCCGGCCGCGATCCGGTAGCCGGGCCTCCACCGCGTGGCCAGGATGAGCGGGATCCCGGCCGCCAGGCACACTCCCAGGGCGATGGGATGACCGAAGGCGCCCTCAACGCGGGTGAAGCTGCCCCGGGCCAGGGGCGGGGCCCACTCCTCATAGAGGTTGTTGTCGATGGCGATGTAGCTGAAAGGATTGATGGTGGTGACGGCCTCGAACAGGGCCAGCACGGACACCGCGATCCACACGGCCGCCAGGACCTCGGCCATGCGCCGCAGTCCGAGCCTCTCCACGAGCAGCCGTCCGGCGAGGTAGGCGGGCAGGGCGCTAAAGACGACGTCGGACAGGACGTAGTTGAGCGGCGAGCCCGCGGCGACGGACAGGCCCACCAGGCACCAGGCGGTGGCAACCATGAAGTCACCGCTGGTCAGCCGCCACGAGAACCCGGGCAGGAGGGCGACGATCACCAGGAAGCAGGCCAGGGTGGCCGGAGGGACATTGGGCTCGAAGGGGATCATCACCCACACCGGCACGAAGCCGATGGCGCCCATCACCAGGCAGGCCCCGACGATGGGGCGGCGGTGGATGCGGTCGGCCACGAAGATGAGGACCGCCAGGGCGGCGGCCACCATGGGGAGGACGATGAACAGGGTCCTGGCGAAGGACATCGTTCCTCCCTTGTCATGTCATGGCCGCGGCAATGTCACGGCGTTTGATCGGTGGTGTGTCGGCGGCCGGGGAGCCGCCGCAGGGCCGCTGTGAGAAGTACCCGGGAATATGCTGGGAGAGCCTCCGAGATCCTGACCAAGGTCAGCCGGAACCGGAAGAAGTCCGACGACCTCACCCCGGTCCGGTTGAGCCCGACGTCTTCTTCCCTGCTGGGGCGGGAGTCCTCAGGACCCTCGCCCGTCACACGGTTCCGGTGAAAGACTCACCACATTGCCCGCTCCCCCACGTCTGAGGATTCCAGGCGTCGCCGGGGGCGCAGCGAAGGCTACTACAGTCACCGAGACCTGAGCGTGATCTTACAGTTAGGGTTGGGCCGTAGCCTTTCAGCATCCGCCGGGTCATGAGGCCCACGGTTCCCGACGGGCAGCCCGAACCGACCAGATCCAGAATCAGCCCCAGACCAGATGAGGAGCAGCGTGCAGCCGTCGCAGATCCTTCACGCCATCCGCAGGAACCTTGTCGCCTGCCTCGTCATCCTGCTCGTATGCATCCTGGCCGGACTGGGGGTGGCCCTGGCGACGCGGCCGGTCGCGGTGGCCACCACGACCCTGGGCATCCAGCCCAAGTCCAAGGAGACCCCTTCCTTCTCCACCCAGGCCAAGGACCTCATGCCGACCCTGGTGGAGCTCTCCACGAGCCCGAAGGTCCTCGATCCGGCAGCGGCCAACCTGAACATGGAGACCACTGATCTGACGGAGGCCCTGACGGTCACCAACCCGCCCGAGACCCTGGTCCTGTCCATCACCGCCAAGGCCGGGAGCAAGCAGAAGGCCGTCGACATGGCTCAGGCAACGGCCGACTCGCTCAACAAGGAGCTCTCCTCGGGCGAGCTGTTGGGCAAGCAGGCCCTGGGAATGACGACGAGCACCACCTCACCGGCCACCACGGCCAACACCACCATGGAGCGCCCCGGCGCCCGGGCCGCGGCGCTCTCCGGGCTACTGCTGGGGCTTCTGGCCTCCGTCTCCTATGCGATGTTCCGTCACCGTCGTGACAGCGGTCACGGCGGGGGCCAGGGTGCCGAGCTCCGTCCCGGACGTGCGGCGGCCGCTCTCAACGCCCTGAGGCAGAAGACCTCGGATCTCCTACGACCGAGCCAGCCGCCCGCACAGACTCAGATGCAGGCGCAGGTCCCCTACCAGTATCAGCAGCTCCCGGCCCCTTCGCCGGTCCCGGCCTCCCCCGAGGTCTCGGTCATCCAGGCCTCCGACGCCGCCGCGACGCAGTCCGCCCCCTCCTCGATGCCGTCACCCGTCTCCGCGCCCGTGCTTCCGGGCTCGTCGCCCGCCCCGGCCCCGCCCTCCCAGCCGACGGCCTCATCCGCCCCGGCCCCTGCCCCGACCTTCTCGACCCCGCAGTCGCCGCAGCAGACGACCGCGATGCCCGCGATCTCCGACTCCGAGTACTCGGCCTCCCAGCCAGCGCCCTCCCCTCAGAAGCCGGCCCACGCCCCGGTGCCGACGCCGTCCTCGGTGTCCCCGGTGCCCGCCACGTCATCGACGCACTCGCCCGTCTCCATGAGCGCGGCGCCGCTGTCCTCGGCCTCGGCGGCCACAACCTCCGTACAGTCCTCCGCTCAGGTTCCCCAGGACTCCGCCCCGGACCCCGCACACAGCTTCACCTCCGGCATCACCTCCGCCATGCAGCGGCAGCAGGCCGACCAGTCCGCACCGGCCACCTCGGCCGGGACCGCTTCATCCCAGTCGGCCTCCGAGGCCACCGCCTCCTACACGCACGCACCGCTGCCCCCGCCACTGCCCACTCCCGCCGACCTGACGGTGCCGGCCTCCCCGTCCATCGCGGTGCAGCCCTATACGACCGTCCCGGCCACCGGGAGCCACCGTTTCCCGGGCGCACCGGACGGCCCCACCCGGCGCAGCACCGCTCTGCCCACCGGGCAGACCGTCTCGGCGTCCTCAGGGTCCTCAGCTTCCCCGGCCTCCTCCGCCTCCTCGGCAGGCCCCTCCTACCAGTACCCTCCGGCGCCCGCGTCGGCACCGGCGCCGGCCCCGACACCCTCATCCACCAGCTCCGCCGCCTCCGCCATGCCGGCCACCGGCCGCCGGCGCGCCCCAGAGCCGACGTCGGCCTCCGCGCCGAGCGCGCCCACGCGGCGGCGCATCACCTCGCCGTCGGCGGACCGACCGGCATCGCCGACCGGCTGGCAGGACGTCTCCTCCCTGCCGACGACGAGCCGGCGCCGGCTCCAGTCGGCGTCCTCGGCGCCCAAGCCCACGATTGCCGACGATGCCTCACGCGTTGCGACGCACAAGCAGGACTCGGCCTCCGAGACCGGCTCCTCCACCGCCCCCTCGACGTCGGTGCGTCAGCAGGCGCCCTCGCGCCGGCAGACCCTCGCTCGACGTCGGCGGATGTCCAAGCCGCGACTGACTCTTGTGACGCCGCTGTCCGAGGAGTCCTCCATCGAGCAGACCCGCCATCTCACGCCGGTGTCGGCGTCAGCGGGCGGCCGCCACCGCAGTCCTGATCCGCCGGACGCCCCGCCTCCGCCTCCGCCGCCGTCGATCCAGCCCGGCCAGCAGATGGCCTCGGCGTCGTCGGCCGCCTCGGCCCAACGCTCTGTCTCCGGCTCGGCGGCCTCCGCGGCCTCGGCCGGCCGCCGCACGCAGTCGACGGGACGCTCCTGGTAGGCCTACTGTCGGCACGACCGTCAAGGGCGGGTCCGATGCTTGAGCATCGGACCCGCCCTTCATGCTCGCACCGGGCCAGGTAGGTCCCCGGCCAGGACCTCCGCGGCCCGAGTACTCAGTTCCCGTCCTCCTCGACCTCGTCGTCGGCCTGCTCGTCATTGGCGGCCTGATTGTTGCCGCCCTGGCCGGCGTTCTTGGCGGCGTCGTTCGCGTTGGCAGCGGGATCCGCCTTCTTGTCCTTCTTCACCTTCTCGGGGACCGTGACGCTCGGGATCTGGGCGGTGATGGTGTTGCCACTGGGGTCGGAGACCACGAGGCGATAGGTGTGCTCACCGGCCGAGCAGGTGGTGTCCTCCAGGCTGTGGCTCTTGAGCGCCCAGCGGGTGTCGCTGATCTTCTCGGTGGCCACCGGCGTGGTCTCGTCATCCCGGTAGAGGCTGTAGGTCAGGGTCGGGTCGTCGCGGTCCCAGGTGGCGTTGAACCCCACCCTCACTGAGCCCGAGGTCGTCACCTCCGCCTTGGCGGCCAGGGTCTCGGCCTTGCCCTCGGGGGGCAGCGTGGGCTGGCCCGCGCGCCTGGGGTAGCGCACGATCCCCTGCTGGACCTTGCCGTCGGCCTCGATGAACTCGCCCACCATGAGGACGTAGGAGTCGGTGACGTCGACCTTGTAGGCGGCCTGGGACGTCTTCGTGAACTTCCCCGCCTCCAGGTCCGGGTACCATCCGATGATCGTGGGGCTCTTGAGACCCGAGGTCGACCAGTCCTGGTACCCGTCGACCACCCCCTGGTGGCGGATGGTGATGTCGGGGCTGTTAGTGAAGGCCATGGCCCGCACGTACAGGGGGTGCTGACCGTCCTTGCGCACCTCGGGCATGTTGGGGAACCCGTAGATGGTCTCGCAGGAGTGGGCGTGCCCCACCGTGTAGACGGTGTCCTTGGTGGGGGCGATCCCGTAGGTGTCCCCGTGGCAGGGCTCGAGCCAGATGAGGTTGCCGTTCCAGTCGGCCTTGAAGCTCCCTTCGAGGTTGGCCTCGTCGAGGCGTCCGACGGCGGAGTAGGCGGTGCCGTAGAAACCGGCGTCGTCGACGGCGATGTCGAAGATGGCGGCCTCCTTACCGGCCGTGCGCACGGTGTCGTTAACGGGCATGGGCAGCACCTCACCGGTGGAGGCACTCAGGAGCGCCATCCCGTATCCGGGCTTGCTCGAGCCGTTGACCGTGGAGAAGGAGCCGCCGATGACGACCTTGGAGTGGTCCGGGGAGACCTCGATCGCGTAGACCTGGGCGTTGGGGCCCTCAGCGGAGGCGGTCCAGTCCAGGAGCTCACCGGTGGAGGCCTTGAGGGCGGCCAGGCGGGTCCGCTGCTGGTTGTTCACCTTGGTGAAGTAGCCCCCGACGTAGAGGGTGTCGCCGGCCACCGCGATGTCCTTGACGGTGGTGCTGAACACGGGTTGGAAGGAGGAGATGAGGGTTCCGTGCCCGTGGGAGATGTCGAAGGCGGCCAGACGGCTGTGCCACTCGTTGTTGACCTTGTCGAACTCCCCGGCGACATAGAGGGTCTTGCCGTCCTCGGAGAGGGCCAGGCTTCGTCCCGCGCCGTTGAGGGTGGGGGCGAAGTCCTCGATGAGCTTCCCGGTGTTGAGGTCGTAGGCCAGGATGTTGGAGCGCGGGACCTCTTGCTGTCCGACACGGGCCCCGGCCGGGCGGGCGTTGTTGAAGCTGCCGACGACGTAGACCACGTCGCCGACGACGAGCTGCCCCCAGGCGACGCCGTCGATCTGCACCGTGGGCAGGGGAACCGCCGTGTAGGCGGGTTCCCGGGACGACTGACCGGAGGGGTCGGCGCCCGCGGCGGCGCCCCCGTTGTCCCCGACGTTGCCGGAGCCGTCGCCCTGGTCGTGTCCGTCGGCATCGGAGTCGGCCTCGGCGTTCTCCTCGGCCACGGCCACCGGAGCAGTGGGGGTAAGGACAACCATCGAGGCGAGGAGGATAGGAAGAAGGGAGAGGATGGTGACAATACGAGGGATGTTGGAACGACGGCGCACAGGGACCTCCGGAAGATAGGGCTGCGGGGTGCACGCAGGATGTCGGCAGAGCGGCGGATTCCGCGGGGGTGCATGTGGTACGCACCGCCATTGGAACGCCTGTGACGGACATTAATTAACCGGTAATGCGCGTTAGTTCAGTGAACGCGCTCCGTGTAAACAGGGCACGATTTGGTGACGACTCCACGCTACGCAACCGTGTGGTTGAATCGCAACCAAACCGTTATCTAGTCGGTGATATCACTGCATCCGCAGGTTGGAGCTTGCCGACATGGGCCGTAGTGCCCACCAGGCTCATAACAAAAGCTCTCGTCGGACCCAGCGGTGGGGCCCGACGAGAGCAGATGTTTGTTGCGCGTCGAGGGTCTGGCAGGCTTCGCAGCCCTGTGCAGACTCTCAGACCCGCCGGCCTCAGTCGCCGGCGACGCCGACGGTGTCGAAGAGCGAGGCCACCGAGCCGTCGTCGAAGACGGCCTTGATGGCCCGGGCCAGCAGCGGCGCGATCGGGAGGACGGTCAGCTGATCGAAGCGCTTGCCGGCGGGGATCGGCAGGGTGTCGGTGACGATGACCTCACGGGCTCCGCAGGTGGAGAGCCGGTCCACGGCCGGCCCGGAGAGCACCCCGTGGGTCGCGGCGACGATGACGTCCTTGGCGCCGGAGTCCAGGAGCACCTGGACGGCCTTGGCGATAGTGCCGCCGGTGTCGATCATGTCGTCGACCAAGACGCAGGAGCGTCCCTCGACGTCACCGACGACGCGGTTGGCCACCGACTCGTTGGGACGGGTGACGTCACGGGTCTTGTGGACGAAGGCCAGCGGCGTGCCGCCGAGCTGGTTGGCCCAGCGCTCGGCCACTCGGATACGGCCGGCGTCGGGGGAGACGACGGCGGCGTTGGCCGGGTCGACGCGGGTACGCACGTAGTCCACGAGCACCGGCTGGGCCCACAGGTGGTCCCAGGGGCCGTCGAAGAAGCCCTGCTCCTGGGAGGTGTGCAGGTCCACGCTCATGAGGCGGTCGGCGCCGGCGGTCTTGTAGAGGTCCGCCACGAGGCGGGCACTGATGGGCTCGCGCCCCAGGTGCTTCTTGTCCTGACGGGCGTAGGGGAAGAAGGGGGCCACCACGGAGATGCGCTTGGCGGAGGCGCGCTTGAGGGCATCAACCATGATGAGCTGCTCCATGAGCCAGTCGTTGACGCGGTCCCCGTGGGACTGGACGACGAACACGTCGCAGCCGCGCACCGACTCGTTGAAGCGGACGTAGGTCTCCCCGTTGGCGAAGTCGTAGGCCGTGGAGGACAGCACCTCGGTGCCGAGCTCGCTGGCCACGTCCTGGGCGAGCTCGGGATGGGCGCGCCCGGAGACGACGACCAGCCGTTTCTCACCCTTGGTAATGATGCCCGTCATGACGTGGTTCCCTTCTCACGGCCGGTGCGGCCCTCGGTGTGACTGTTGGAGACGGAGGTGAAGGTCAGTGATCGGTTCGGCCGGCACGGCCGAGCCTGTCGCGGCCGAAGGTGTGGTGCGCTCATGCGTCAGGCCTGGGCGGCGTCAGCGTCGAGCTGGCTGAAGGGGGCTACGACGCAGCCGGCCGGGATGACGGCGTCGGTGAGGATCGCGTAGGCGCCCACACGGGCGCCCTCACCGATCCGAGTGGATCCGCGCACGAGGGCCCCCTGCTCGAGGGTGACGTCCTGAGCGAGCTCAGCGGTGACGTCCACCCAGGTGGAGGCCGGGTCGACGACGCCGACGCCCTGGGCCATCCAGTCGGCGAGGACGCGGCGGTTGAGCTCGGCGCCGAGCTCGGCGAGCTGGGCGCGGTCATTGCAGCCCTCGACGAGCCAGTGGTCGGCGACGACCAGCGCACTGGTGGAGCGTCCGGCCCGGTGGGCATGGGCGACAACGTCAGTGAGGTAGACCTCGCCCTGGTCGTTGTCCGTCCCCAGGGTCGCCAGGGCGGTGCGCAGGTGGGCGGCGTCGAAGACGTAGACACCGGCGTTGATCTCGCGGATGGCGCGCTGGGCCTCGCTGGCGTCGCGCTGCTCGACGACGGCCGAGACGGTGCCGTCGGCCTCGCGCACGACGCGCCCGTAGCCGGTGGGGTCCTCGAGCTCGGTGGTCAGCAGGGTGACGGCGTCGCCGCGCTCGCTGTGCTGGGCCAGCAGAGCCTGGAGGGTCGCGGTGTCCAGCAGCGGGACGTCCCCGCTGGTGACGACGACGGGCCCGTCCAGGTCCTCGGGCAGGGAGGCCAGCCCGCAGGCGACGGCCCGCCCGGTGCCGGGGACATCGTCCTGGTCGGCCGGGACAGCGTCGGGGGCGACCTCGGTCAGGTGGGCGATCACGGCATCGCGCTCGTGGCGCACGACGACGACGAGGTGCTGGGGCTCGAGCCCCCTGGCTGCGGTGACGGCGTGGTCCACCAGACTGCGACCGCCGATCCGGTGCAGGACCTTGGGGGTGACCGATCGCATACGAGTTCCCTTGCCTGCGGCCATGACAATAACGGCGGCGGGTGCGGTAGGCGTCACGTGTCCTCTTCTCACAGGTTCGCGCCCGGGCTCCCGACGTCTCCGGCCGGTGACCGGACGGAGCCGGGAACGGACTCCAACGGTTTCTGAAATCAGGTACGGATGGACGGTTGGCGCGCGTGCCGCCGGCGACCGTGACCGCCGTCGAACGTGAGAGCGAGGGAACCCCAACGCCACTCATGCTACGCCGCTCCGCCCCCAGGATTCGAACCCGGGCCTCAAGGCTCCAAAGGCCTGCGTGCTGCCGCTACACCAGGGCGGAAGGACACATCCCGACCCGGGCCTGGCGGCGAGGGGCGAGACGCCGGGACAGTCTCTCACGTCCCGGTCGCGCTCGGCACCTTCGCGGCGATTCAGCGCGCCCCACAGGCGCCCGGCACCGGATCTCGCGCATCTGCGGGGCGCATGCCACACTCGTCGGGCTTCACGGTCGGCCGGGAGGACAGGGCAGGATGGGGGCATGTCCAGTTCCCCCTCCTCTCCCCCTCCCTCTTCCGGCAAGCCGGCAGCGGTGCGCCTCATCGAGCTCGACGGACTGCGCGGGCTGGCCGCCGTCGTCGTGCTCATCCACCACGCCCTGGAGACCGTGCCCGCACTGGCGGAGGTCGGAGCGCGGCCCGGCACCGTGCCCACCGGCACCTTCAACCGGATCCTCACTCAGAGTCCCCTCCACCTGCTGTGGGCGGGCCACGAGGCCGTCCTCATCTTCTTCGTCCTGTCAGGTGTGGCGCTGACCTACCCGGTGGCCCGCCGCCACGCCCAGGGGCGGCGCTTCGACTGGGTCGACTACGCCCCGCGGCGCTTCGTGCGCCTGTGGCTGCCGGCGGCGGCCTCCACCACCTTCGCGGTCATCGCGATGCTGCTCGTGCCGCGCTCGGAGGATCCGGCGCTGGGTCACTGGATGACCGTCACCCACCCCACAGGGCTCGGGGCGCGCCAGATGCTCATGGAGTACCTGCTCATCCCTAAGCACGCCTACCGCAACACCGTCCTGTGGTCGTTGCACGCCGAGGCGATCTTCTCCTTCGTGCTGCCCCTGATGATCCTCGGGGTGGCCCTGTGCGCCCGCTGGCGGGTCTCCTGGCTGCCGGTGGCGGCCGCCCTGGCCGTGCCCGTCATCACCGCCAGTCCAGGCTCGGGCAGCTACCTGCCGGTCTTCACCGTCGGCGCGGTCATGGGCTGGGCCTGGGGGCACAACCCCGCTCCAGTCCCAGAGCGCCCCCGCCCCTGGGCGACGGCGCAGGCCCTGGTCTGCCTGCTGCTCATCACGCTGGCCTGGTGGCCGGGGATGGAGAGCCACACGGCCCAGCGCCTCGCCAACGCGGTCACCCTGGCAGCAGCCGCCTACCTGGTCCACCTCGTGGTGAGGGCCGGGGCGCTGCGCGGTCTGCTGCGCTCACGCACGGTGCAGTACCTGGGGCTCATGTCCTTCTCCCTCTACCTGGTGCATGAGCCGGTCGTGGTCTCGCTGCGGCTGCTGACGCAGCCGCTCTCCCCGTGGTGGCTGCTCATCCTGGCACCGCTGGTCTCGGCGCCGCTGACCTGGCTGTTCCAGCGCTACATCGAGGCCCCCAGCCACCGGCTGGCCCGCCGCACCGGGGCCCTGACCTCGGCGCGCTTCGCCCAGTGGTCCGAGCGCCGCCGCTCCGGCCGTGCCGCCGGCCAGGTCGGTGAGGCTTAGAACCATGGCTGCCAAGCGCACCCGCATGAGCGCCAGCGAACGGCGCGAGCAGCTCATCGCCGTCGCCCGTGGCCTGTTCGCCGAACGCGGCTTCGACGCCACGAGCGTGGAGGAGGTGGCGGCCCGCGCCCAGGTGTCCAAGCCGGTGGTCTACGAGCACTTCGGCGGCAAGGAGGGCCTGTACGCCGTCGTCGTCGACCGGGAGATCACCACGATCTCGGTCGCGATCTCCTCGGCGATCACAGACCCGGCAGCAGGCTCCGCAGCGGATCCGCAGGCCGATCAGCGCGGACCGGGAGGGTCTGGAGCCTCCGGCTCGGCCTCACGGATCGCCGAACGGGCCGCCCTGGCCCTGCTGACCTACATCGAGGACTCCCCCGACGGCTTCCGCATCCTCTCGGCGGGCTCGGACCGCGCCGCCGGCACCTACTCCACGCTGCTGGCCGACGTCGCCATCGAGGTCTCAGGGATCCTCGCCTCGCAGTTCGCCGCCCACGACCTCGACCCGCGCACGGCCCCGCTGTACGCCCAGATGCTGGTGGGTATCGTGGCCATGCCGGCTCAGTGGTGGTTGGAGAACCGCTCGATGAGCAAGGAGGAGGTGGCCGCTCACATGGTCAACCTCGCCTGGAACGGCCTGCGCGGCATGAAGGCCAGGCCCACGCTCCACTCCGGCCCCGCAGACAGCTCCAGCAGCTCCGATGGCCCAGCCGCCGGCGCCCCGGCGCCTGGGGCCGCCTCCCGCACCGAGGGCTCCGGCCACCGCGAGAGCACCACCGAGCACCCCTGAAGCATCTCTGAACGCCATCCCGGAGTCGCTCACGCTCGCGTCGTCGTCGGTCGCACTCCGCCTGGCGGGCACCCGTCGCATTCGTCACTACCCGATCGGTCGATCGTCCTGCGAGTGCCAGCAATCTTCGAGCATCAAGAACCCAACGGGTTCTGGGAAGTGCCCGGGAAGGAGGTGATTCACTTCCCGCGCCCGGCTCATGCCCCAAACGGCGCGCTATTCTGTTGCTCCCGCAATCACCGAAACGGAACCCATGGACCCGGAAACCCTCATCATCGCGCTGCGCAAGAACGCAGTCCTGGTGGCTATGCACGTTGTGCTGGGCGCCATCATCGGCATTGTCTTCGGCCTGTTGACGCCGGCGCAGTACACCTCCACCGCCAACGCGAATCTGGGCGTGGAGAACAGTGAGGCCAACCTCCCCAACACCTTCAACTACCTGACCTCCATCATGCCGACGCTGGTGGAGATCGGGACCTCGGAGAGCACTTTCGCGGAGGTCTCCAAGGACACGGGGATCAGCCAGGAGGAGCTGCGCAAGTCCGTCTCGGTGACGAGCAAGACCGGTACCACACTGGTGGAGATCCGGGCCACCAGTACTGATCCTGAGCGCGCCCACAAGATCGCCGAGGCCGAGCTGACCGCCCTGGACTCGGTGGCCCGTGACCTGTCCAGCTCCGGGCAGGCGGGGAACACCACCGCGACACTCAAGGTGGTCGACTCCCCCACGACCCCCTCCTCCCCCTCCAGCCTGTCCGCCGTGTCCACCGCACTGATCGGGACCGCCATCGGACTGGCCGCCGGCGCTGTCATGGCGATCCTGCTGTACTTCCTGAGTCAGAAGAACCCGCAGGACAAGGTCGAGGACCCGCTGCTCATCATCGGGCGTCGTCGCTCTCGGGAAGACGCCTGAGCGGCCGTGGCCCCGACCTGGTCACCGGCCGCCTCCCACGAGGGCTCGCAGACGCCGTCGGAGACTGATCCCGAGTCGAGCCGGGAGCCGGGTTCACCATCGCGCCGACTGGAGATGGCGATCGCCGTCGTCCTGCTGGTCTGCGTGGGTGTGCGCCGCGAGCTGGCGGCGGCTCTGAGCGTCGGCGACTGCGTCGCGCTCGCCGCGCTCCCCGTCACCTGGACGGCCGTGCGCAAGGCGCGCCGGTTCTCGCTGCTGCTCGTGCTGTCCATCCTGGCGGCGGGCACGGCCTACATCATGTCCCTGCTGGCCGAGAGCAGCTTCGTCGTCGAGGACTGGGCCCGGCGCGTCACCACTTTGAGCCTGCTGGCCGTTCCCTGCGCGGTGGCCGCCTTCGTGTGGGGGGCGCGCCGGCTGGGAACGCGGCGCGCGGCCATGGCGGTCGGCTTCGGCATGTTCCTGGACTCGCTGCCCCTGCTCCAGACCAACTCCAATCCGTGGAAGTTCGGGGTCGGCGCCGCGGTGACGATCATGGTCCTCAGTTTTGTGGCCAACCGACGCCGACTCGTGCAGATCGTGGCCCTGCTGGGGCTCAGCGGAGTCTTCCTCGTCTCCGACTCGCGCTCCACCCTGGCCTTCCTCGCCATCATCCTGGGCACGGTCATCTGGCAGGCCCTGGCCTCCTGGGCCCGGTGGAACGTGCCCACTCCGAGACGCCTGGCGATCTCCCAGATCATCGTTCTGGCAGTCGTGGGGATCGTGGCGATGGCCGGGGTCGTCATCGCCTCCCAGTCCGGCACCCTGGGCGAGGACGCCCAGAACCGGACCATCGCCCAGTCGAAGAGCTCTGCGGGGTTGCTCCTGTCCGCACGGCCCGAGCTGGGGGCCTCCTGGGCCCTGTTCCAGAATCGCCCCTGGGGGTACGGCGCCGGCGTCAAGCCCCGTTTCGAGGACCTGTGGGTAGCCAAGCGCGGCATGGCGGCCCTGGGCTACGACCCGGAGAACGGCTACGTCGAGAACTTCATGTTCGGCGGCCGCATCGAGCTGCACTCAGGCCTCATGGACATGTGGGCGGCGGCCTCAATCCCGGGCGGCCTTTTGCTGCTGCTCATTGCGGGAATGGCGCTGGCGGCGATGATGCGCGACCTGGGGCGCCTCAAGGCCACGCCCTGGCTGTTCTTCGCGGCTCTGACCGTGGTGCAGAACGTGTTCGTGGGGCCCTGGACGGTGCTGCCCGCCTACCTGCCGATCGTGCTGGGGGCCGCCGTCCTGCAACCTCCCCTGCGCGAGGCCGCCCAGCTGGGCGCCGACGACGAGCCGGCCCACCCGCCGCAGGACGCGCTCTCCGACTCCGCGGTGCCACCCAGCAGGAGTGATCCCAGCACACTCCACGAGGGTGGGGACTCACTGGCCAAGGATTGTGCGTACTGCACGAACCCCCGCCCCCATGGAGTACACCCGGCTCTCCTCGAGTAACCCCCGATCTTCGTGCAGTGCTGAACGGGACGCCGGGGATACCCTCGGCCAAGCACCGCAGTGAGTTCGGGCCCGGGCCTTCAGCGGTCGTACTCGCGGTGGACGCCACCTCCGCCGCTGGCCGCCAGGATGCCGCGGCCCCGGGCCAGCAGCCGGGCGCTGGCGACCGCTGATAAGGGGAACGACCCATCGAGTGTG
>NZ_JASPEP010000035.1:0-17869 GCF_031292835.1 Actinomyces stomatis | reverse complement strand
GGCGTGCCCGCGGCGGTGGCCGCCCAGACGATCGTCCTGCCCTACAACGACGTCGCCGCCCTGGAGGCCTGCTTCGCCGAGCGCGGCGCCGAGATCGCCGCGGTCATCACCGAGGGCGCCCCGGCCAATATGGGCATCGTGCCGCCGGCGCCCGGCTTCAACGCCGCGATCCGCCGGGTGAGCGCCGAGCACGGCGCGCTCATGATCCTCGATGAGGTCCTCACCGGCTTCCGGGTGGGCCCGGCCGGCTGGTGGGGGCTGGAGTCCGTCGACGGCTGGACCTCCAACCTGCCGGTCTTCGCGGCCGAGACCGCCGCCGGCGCCGCTCCTTCTGAGCCCGCCGACGCCGCGGCCCCCTCCTGGCCGGGCGCGGACTGGCGCGAGCGCGCCGCCTGGGTGCCGGACCTGGTGACCTTCGGGAAGGTCGTGGGCGGCGGGATGCCGCTGGCCGCCGTCGGCGGGAGGACGGAGGTCATGGACCTGCTGGCACCGGACGGCCCCGTCTACCAGGCGGGCACGCTCTCGGGGAACCCGCTGGCCACGGCAGCCGGCCTGGCCACGCTCCAGCTGGCCGACGACGCCGTCTACGCCTCAGTGGCCGAGCACGCCCGGACCATCGGCGAGGTGGTCTCGGCGGCCCTGAGTGAGCAGGGCGTGCCCCACCGCGTGCAGCGGGCGGGCTCGCTGTTCTCCTTCATGTTCGGGCAGCGGGCCGCCGATGAGGGCGTGAGCGACTATGAGGCCGCCCGCGCTCAGGAGACCTGGCGCTACGGGCCCTTCTTCCACGCCTTCCTCGAGGCGGGGGTGGGTCTGCCGCCGTCGGTCTTCGAGGCCTGGTTCGTCTCGGCCGCACACGGCGAGGCGGAGCTGGAGGCGATTGCGGCTGCGGCCCCGGCGGCCGCCCGCGCCGCCGCCCGGGCGACGGCGAACTGAGTTACCTCAACGGGCCCCGCCCCTTAAGGCCGCCAGGGCGGCGGGGCGAGGGCGGCCTCGTAGGCGGCGACGTCGACGTCGGCGTTGAGGCTGATGACGATGCGCATCCGGGAGTCGGGGTGGGCCGCCAGCCAGCGGCCGATCGTCTCCAGGGTCACCAGGGCGGCCTGCCGCTTGGGGTAGCCGAAGACGCCCGTGGACAGTGAGCACAGGCCGACACTGCCCAGCCCCGCGGCGTGTGCGACGTTGAGGACGCTCGTGTAGCACGAGGACAGCAGGCGCCGATCCTTCAGGGTCGGCCTGCGCCCGTCCTCGATGACGGGCCCCACCGAGTGGATGACGTGCTGAGCCGGCAGGTGGTAGCCGCCGGTGAAGACGGCCCGGCCGGCGGGCTCCCCGCCCTGACGGCGGGTGGGGTCGAAGGTCTCCGCCCAGGTCATGTAGCGGGCGCACTCAGCGCGCAGGGCAGGCCCGGCGACGGCGTGGATGATGTTGTCGATGCAGCGGTGCCCGGGGGCGAAGCAGCCGAGCATCCCGGAGTTGGCGGCGTTGAGGACGGCGCCGGCGCGCAGCCGGGTGAGGTCACCGCGCCAGAAGGCCACGTTGCGGCCCAGCAGGCCGGGCACGTGGTCGGTGATGGCCAGGGGCGGGATCTCGGTGGCGTCGACCATGCCGCGCTCAGCGGCCTCGGCCTCCAGGAGGGTGTCGAGGTCGGCGGCGATGTCCTCGGGCAGGGGCGCCGGGGGGCGGGCGGTGAGGAGGAAGTCGAGCATGGTGCGCAGCTCGTCGGGGTCGGTGGGGACCGTCGAGTCGATCCAGTCCGTGGCCCCCTCGGGGTCGGAGCGCAGGAAGGCGTAGACGAGGTGGCGCACCAACGCGTCGCGGCCCGAGGCGCCGACGGGGACCGCCCATCGGGCTCTGACAGCGTGACTGACGTGGGACTCCAACTTCACGCGGGCCATCATAGGATATCAAAACGTAATGTTCTGCCCTTGGGTGGGCGAGCCGGGTAACAGACGGCGACATCGCCCGGAAACGGCGGGTTTCCGGGCGATGTCGGACGGTTGGAGGGCCGGAGGACGGCCCCACGGTGCGTGACGGATCAGGCCTGTGCGCCCGAGGCGGCCTCCTCCTCGGCGATCTTGGCCTTGAGCTCGTCCATGTCGAGCTCGCGCACCTGCGTGATGAGAGAGTCCAGCGCGGGGGCGGGCAGGGCGCCGGCCTCGCGGTAGACCAGCACATTGTCACGGAAGACCATGAGCGTGGGGATCGAGGAGATGCCCAGGGCCCCGGCGAGGTCCTGCTCAGCCTCGGTGTCGACCTTGGCGAAGGTGATGTCCGGGTTGGCCTCGGAGGCCTTCTCGTAGATGGGGCCGAAGCGCATGCACGGGCCGCACCAGGAGGCCCAGAAGTCAACGAAGGTGATGCCCTCGCCGTGGATGGTGTCCTTGAACTCGGGGCCGGTGATGTTCTTGGTGGCCATGAGCGTTCCTTTCAAGATTGCGGAGACATATCGGTTCCACTGCGGCCAACACGACCAGGGCCCAGCCTATTCCTGGGGCCGTCCGTCCTCTTGCCGGGGCCGCTCGGCCTGCCACCGGCACCACGCATCCTCCTGCCGTTGCCGCCCACACTCTTACCGGCACCACTCGCCCCCCTACCTCCCACGGACGCGAGTGACAGCTTCCGACCTGGCGACTCCGATAAATTGGACACCGTGGAGCCATCTGAGGACAGTCCTTTCCTGGACAGGCTCGCGTCCGCCCACCTCACCGCACGCGAGCTCGACGTCGCCCGTTTCTATGAGCACAACCTGCCCGGCGCCGCCCTGCTCAACCTCGAGGAGGTCTGCCGCACCGTGGGGGTCTCCTCGGCGACGGTGGGCCGGTTCGCTCGCAAGCTCGGATACTCCGACTTCCGCGCCATGAGTCGCAGCCTGCGCATCGGCGTGCGCGAGGAGCTGTCCTCACCGGTTGATCGCCTCCGGCAAATGCATGACGACGCTGCGTCGTCACCCCGGTCCGTCCTTGAGCAGCGCGTCGGCTCAGCTCAGGAGGTGCTCTCCGGATGCTCCTCCGCGATCGATACGGAGGCATTCGCCCGCGCCTGTGCGCTGGTCGGCGACACCGATCGCCCCCTCTACCTGGGCGCTGTCGCCACGGGACGACCCCTCATGCAGTACTTCGGTCTCCTGCTCTCCTACCTCAGAGGCGGTGTCACCATCCTGGACGGCACCGACCACTGGGCACACGCCCTGGCCGGACTGGAGGCCGACGCCGTCGTCCTCGTTGCGACTTTCGACCGCCACCCGGCTCCCGTCGAAGCCCTGCTGCGCCTAGCAGGCCGACGCGGCGCAACCTCGATCCTCCTGACCAATCGGCGCACCGGGCCGCTCGTGCCCCTGGCGGACATCCTTCTGACGACGCCGCTAGTCACCCAGGAGGCGATGTTCCGGACACGGGCGGCCACACTCGTCGTTCTCGAGGCGATTTTGGACGCGGTGGCAGCCGAGCACCCTGAGCACCTCCGCGCCGAGAGGGTCGAGGAGACCTTCGCCCTCATGCGCGGTTACCTGTAGCGGCTCCGCCAACCGCCGAACTCCGCCTCGGCCGACGCACCAACGCACCAGTACCGATGGACATATCGGAAGAACGAGCGTTAGTTTACTTCCATAATCCAACAACATCGTCACTAAACTGACGATCGGCTCCGCTCACTTTGGAGGAGACCACATGTCGGCCAAACCAACCATCATCACCAATCCCTTGACCAACCGTGGCACCGCTTTCACCGAGGAGGAGCGGCGTCGGCTCGGACTCATCGGCCGTTTCCCCTCCGCCGTCGAGACCCTTGACCAGCAGGCGACTCGGGCCTACGCACAGCTGACCGCCCAGCCCACGAACCTGGACAAGTACGTCTTCCTCGACCAGCTCCACAACCGCAACGAGATCCTCTACTACCGGGTACTCGCCGACCATCTCGCCGAGCTGTTGCCGATCGTCTACGACCCCACGGTCGGCGAGGCCATCAAGAAGTGGAGCCGCGACTACCGCCGGTCGCGCGCCGTCTACCTGTCCGTGGACCGCATCGAGGACGTGCGACCCTCTCTGGAGGGTCTGGGTCTGGGGCCCGACGACGTCGACCTGCTCGTTGTCTCCGATGCCGAGGAGATCCTCGGGATCGGGGACTGGGGCGTCAATGGCACCGACATCTCCGTGGGCAAGCTCGCCGTCTACACGGCGGCCGCCGGCATCCACCCCGAGCGGGCAATCGCCGTCAACCTGGACTGCGGCACGGACAACGAGGCCCTCCTCAATGACCCCGCCTATCTGGGCAACCGTCACGCGCGCGTGCGCGGCAGGCGCTACGACGAGCTCATCGACGAGTACCTGTCCGTTGCGGCCGAGCTCTTCCCCCGTGCGCTGCTCCACTTCGAGGACTTCGGCCCGTCCAACGCGCGCCGAATCCTGCTGGCCAACCGGGAGAAGTACCGCATCTTCAACGACGACATGCAGGGCACCGGTGCGATCGTCATCGCCGCGGTGGTCTCCGGCATGAGGGTCACCGGCCAGAGCTTCGCCGACCAGCGCCTGGTCGTCTACGGCGCTGGTACCGCGGGCACCGGCATGGCCGACCAGATCCACGCCGGCATGGTCCGCGACGGGCTCAGCCCCGACGAGGCGCGCTCCCGCATCTGGCTCATCGACCGCAACGGCCTCGTCACCGACGACATGGAGGGCCTGCCCGACTACCAGCAGACCTACGCACGGCCGGCCTCCGAGGTGGCGGACTGGACCCGCGAGCACGGCAGGATCGGCCTGCTTGAGACGGTGCGTCGGGTTCACCCCACGATCCTCATCGGAACCTCCACGGACCACGGGGCCTTCACCCGTGAGGTCATCGAGGAGATGAGTAGCGGCGTCGAGCGCCCCATCGTTCTGCCGCTGTCCAACCCCACCGAGCGGATCGAGGCCATGCCCGCCGACGTCATCGCCTGGTCCGGCGGCAAGGCGCTGGTCGCCACCGGCATCCCGGTGGAGCCCTTCGAGTACGAGGGGACCACGTTCACGATCGGCCAGGGCAACAACGCCCTGCTCTACCCGGGCCTGGGGCTGGGGGTCATCGTCTCCGGCGCGAGCCGGGTGACCGACGGCATGCTACTCGCCGCCGCGCAGGCCGTCGCGAGCCAGGTCGATCCCACCAGCCCAGGTGCGTCCCTCCTGCCTCCGGTGGAGAACCTGCGCGCATCCTCGGCAACGGTCGCCGTCGCGGTCGCCCGCCAGGCCGAGGCCGACGGCGTCGCCACCGCGAGTCACGACAACCTTATCCAGGCGGTCCAGGACGCCATGTGGCAGCCGGTCTACCCCGAAATCAAGGCCTGAGCCGCCGGCTGACGGGAGCAGAAGGACGGCGCGCGGCCGGGCTCACCGCCCGGACCGCCGCTCTGCTCCTGGACTCAGGCCAGTCCACCCACGCCGCGGTAGCCACCGTTGAACGGCTCAACGAGCTGCTAGGCACCCGTTTCACGTTGCTGCTTACCTGGTCACAGGTCACGCTTGCCGACGCCGATGGGGCCGTAGCCGCGCTCCAAGCCATTCGCCCTGTAGCGGTGCACATGGGACGCGCGACTCTCATCCAGCGCCGTCTGAGTGCCATCGGTTCACTGAGCCTCGACGAGCTGGAGGACCTGCTGGAGAAGGCGGAGGCCCAGCCCTCCAGCCCTACCTGGATGTTCGCCCTGGCGGCGGGCCTCGGCGCGAGCCTGCTCGCCCTCATCTTCGGGGCGCACCACACACCGTCAGTCGCCCTCGCCTTCGCCGCGGCGGGAGCAGGCGGCCTCGCGCGGCGCGCATTGGCAGAGCGGACGACGGCAGTCACCCAGACCTTTGCCGCTGCCCTCATCGGCGGTCTGGTCGGCGCACTCGCCGTCCACCTCGGCTGGACCGGCACGGCTCGGCTCGTGGCCGTGTGCCCGGGGATGGTGCTCGTGCCCGGCCCCCAGGTCCTCAACGGTGCCATCGAGATCGCCGAGCGCCGCCACGACATGGGCCTGGCACGACTGACGGACGCAGCGCTGACGATCTTGACCATTAGTGCGGGCATCATCGGAGGCCTGCTCATCGGCGGCACTGGCCTGCCGCTGACCGCGACGACCGACGCGATCCCACTGTGGCTCGACGTCCTAGCCGCCGCCGTCCTCGCCATGTGCTATCCGGTGTACTTCTCCATGCCGATTAGGACCTTCGGCTGGGCGTTCCTGGCCGGCGGGCTCGCGCACGCGGCGCACTGGGTCGCACTGACGCGGTGGCAATGGAACGCGCCCGCTTCCTCTCTACTGGCCTGCCTGGTGGCAGGCGGCCTGCTCACGCCGGTGTGCCACTCACGGCACATTCCTTTCGCGGGGGCGGGCTTCGCCGCGGTCGTGGCCCTTGTACCCGGCGTGTACCTGTTCCGCGCTGCCGCAGGGACACTGAGCCTGGTGGGAGAGGCGCACGCGGAGGCGGCACTGGAGGCGACAGCGAGTGATCTGGCCACGGCCGTCATCATTGTGCTGGCGATGGCAGTCGGGTTGGTGGTGCCCCACCGGATATGGATCCGCCTCGCGCACTAGGGCGTTCCGCGCGTCGGGGGTAGCGCGACCTCCTAGCCAGGGACATTCCACGCGGCCGGGTGCGCGCTGCTCCGGAGGGGGACACCCTGCGCGTCCGGGGACAGGATCCCGGTCCCCGACGGCGTCGAATACACCCCAACCAGGGTGAATGGTCCCCATGGGCAGGGGATACCCACTGCCCACAGACTTGACTCGCCGGCAGCAACCGACCTGCCATCAGCTTTCAGGAGGGGGAACCATGGCGATCTACATCCGCACCCGCCCCACCACCGGCATCAAGGTACTCGGATGCCTGGGTGCTCTGGCCGCCGCCGGCATCGCGCTCCTCTACCCGACCGCCCTAGTCCTGGCCGCCTTCGCTCTGGGCTCCCTGGACGAAGCCGTCGCCTACCCGGAGGACAACGAATCGGTAGCCAACGCCGCGACTATGGTAGGGGTGATACCGGCCATCTACAGCTTCGTACTGACGGCCATCACCTTCGGGGCGACCTTCTGCTTCACGGGCACGGACCAGTGGTTAGCCAAGGGCACGACAGTGAGCCATCAAGATATCGCGTCGGCACGGTTCCTTCATGTCGCCCAGGACCCCAACAGCCGCGCCGTGGGCATGCTATGGGCGATGCTCGCGGGAGCGCTGCTGGTGGCTTCCCCGTCCCTCGTGATAGCCGTCCCACACCCCCTGATCTACAGCGAATCCACCCAAGAGCTGGTCGATGAGGCCACCTGGGGCGCGTCCCTTCTGATCATCATGCTCTTCGTGGCACTGGTGTATGCCGCCGCACGCCGGCGGGCAAGCGCGGTGCGCCTGAGGTCGTACGGCATGGCGGTTGCGGACCCGAAGTCCTTCTCCCTCCCCCTGCCTTCCAGCCGTGGCAACCTCAGCATCCAGGAGGTTCCGGCACGCTTGGGTCGCGTGAAAGTGCAGGCCATCTACGCTCCACCCACCGGAGGTGCCAAGCCAGGGCGACCGGTCATCATCCCGCGCCTTGGCCTGACAGTGAAGCCCTCACGGCTCGACGACGCCCGCTCCCGGGTCGAGGCCCGGCTCGACGAGGTCTGGCGCGCCAGCCAGCTGATACGTACCTCAACCGAGCAGGAGGAGGCCTCCGATGCCCCGACATCGGAGGCCGAGACGAATCCGGCTCACCAGCCACGGCAGCCCGACGCAGACGCTGACAACGACCAGCCCCAAACAGACAACACCCTTCCAACGAGTGACGGCTCCACCACCTAACCCAGCCCTGCACAGTGCGTCCGGGGACATTCCATGCGGTCGGGTGCGCGCTGCTCCGGAGGGGGACACCCTGCGCGTGCGGGTACAGGATTCCGGCCCCCGACGGCGTCGAACGCCCCCGGCCGCACAGAAATGTCCCCGACGGCGTCGAAGGCCCCGCTCACAACGGATCCCCGCGGCGGCAGTCACCGGCGCGCAGCCCCACACATGGCGGTTTCCAGACACCCACTCACCTACGATGTTTGACAAGTCCTCAATGTATGCAATCTACTCCCTTGGGATGTCATACAATCGCCATTAGACTGACATCATGGATGTGAGCATGTTCGTCGACGACACCATGGGGGAGCTGGTCGACATCACCGGCTCCGACCCGGTGACCGGCAGCTGGCGGCACAAGGCCTTCATCCCCGTCCCACTCGGCTCCGACGAGCCACCCATCAGCGGAGGCACCTACCGGATGGTGGCAGCAGCCGGCCGTGCACTGGCCGCCCTCGACGCCACAGCCCAACAGCTGCCGAACCCCTACCTGCTGCGAACCCCCTCCCTACGGCGCGAGGCTCAGTCGACGTCGGCCTTGGAGGGGACATACGCCCCCCTGCGCGAGGTGCTCACCGCCGACGACGACGCCCCCGCGACCGCCGAGATGACGGAGATCCTCAACTACGTCCGCATGGCCAACAGCGGTTTCCTGTGGGCGCAGGAGGGGCGCGCTATCACCCTGTCACTCATCGAGGACCTTCAAGGCGAGCTCATGCGGGGGACTCCGCTCGAGTCGACCTCAGGTCGCCTGCGAGACACCCAGGTCATGATCGGCCGCCGCCCCGGCGCACACAGCGCGGCCCCGGTCCATGCGTCCCGGTTCGTTCCCGCACCACCCGGGGATCCTCTTCGCGCCGGCGTGCGAGCCCTCGTCGACTGGCTGCATCGGGACCACGCGGGAGACATCGACCCGATCATCGCCGCAGGCATGGCCCACTACCAGTTCGAGACCCTTCACCCCTTCCGGGACGGCAACGGTCGCCTGGGGCGGTTCCTCATCGTGCTCACCCTTCTGAGTTCGGGTGTTCTCAGCGAACCCACGCTGACGGTCTCGCCGTGGTTCGAGGAGCGTCGCGCCGAGTACTACGACTCGTTGCTGCGAGTCAGCACCCACGGCGACTGGGACACCTTCCTGGCCTTCTTCTCCCAGGGACTGGCCGCGGCGGCCACCAGTACCCGTCATCAGATGCTCGCTCTGGCCGCCGCGCACCAGAGTCTCAAGGAGACGGTGCGCGCCTCCAGTCTGCGGTCCGCTCACGCCCTTGACCTCGTCGACTTCGCGGTCGCGAATCCGAGCTTCACGGTGCGTAAGGTCGAGGCAGCCCTTGGCATCTCGTACGGGAGAGCCAACAGCTTGGTTGCCCAGCTGACTGACATCGGGGTGCTCGACGTCGTCGAGACCGGCTCGCAGCCTCGCCGCTTCGCCGCCCCTGCCGTCCTGAAGGTCCTGCTCGCCTGAGCCCGGCTCACTCTCCAAGACGGCCGGGGACATTCCACGCAGCCGGGCGCACACCATTCCGGCCGGGGACATCCTGCGCGCCCAGGGACAGGAATCCGGTCCCCGGGCGCGCGGACTGCCCCCGGCCGCGCAGAAATGTCCCCGACGGCGTCGAATGCCCCCGCCCAGCCAGAAGCCCCCATAGGCAGGACGAGCCCGGCACCCGCACACTTGACTCCCTGGCACATCCGACGCCGTCGGAGCGGAGCGCGAACCCAAGATCGCCCCGCTGTCATGTTTCGAGGAAGGTGACCCATGGCGATCTACGCCCGATCACGCCCGACCACCGGCATCAAGGCGCTCGGATGCCTGGGCGCTCTAGCCGCCGTCGGCCTTTCCGTCCTCTACCCACTCGTCCTGTTCGGTGCCTCCTGGACCCTGGGGAAAGTCGACGAAGCCCTGATGGCCGACCCCAGTGAACCAAGTCGGGCAGTCACCCCTGCGTCGCACTTGATCACCTGGACGACCCTCTACAGCTTTATGCTGACAGCCCTCTGCTTCGGCGCGGCCTTCTGTTTCGTGGGCATCGACCAGTGGCTGACCAAGGACGCCATGATGTCCCACCGCGACGTCATGGCGGCGCGATTCCTCCACGTCGCACAGGAGCCCAGCAGGCGCACAGCGGGCCTGCTGTGGGCGATGCTTGCAGGCACGCTGCTGGTGGCATGCCCGATCGCCCTGATGGCGGTCCCGAACGTCCTGAGCTATATCGGGATCTATACCGAGATCTATATCGAGTCCACCCGGGAGCTGGTCGATGGGGCCACCTTGGTCCTGCTCCTGCTCCACATCCTGCTCTTTGTCGCCATGGTGCGAGCAGCTGTGCGCCGTCGCTCGAGCGCGGTGCGCCTGAGGTCGTACGGCATGGCGGTTGCGGACCCGAAGTCCTTCAGCCTCCCCCTGCCCTCCGATCGGGACGACCTCAGGGTCCAGGAGGTTCCGACGCGCCGGGGCCGCGTTCAAATACAAGCCGTCTACTCCCCACCCACCAAGGGCACCGAGCCGAGCAGACCGGTCCTCCTCCCTCGGCTCAGCCTGACGGTGAAACCCTCACGGCTCGACGACGCCCGCTCCCTCGTCGAGGCCCGGCTCGACGAGGTCTGGCGCACCAGCCATCTGATACGTACCTCAACCGAGCAGGACGAGGCGCCCCCCGCACCGACCGCACAGCCCGAGCCAAAGCCGGCCTGAGAAGCGCCGTCCTCGTCTTTGCCGACGGGGACATTCCACGCAGCCGGGCGCACACCACCCCAGCCGGGAACATCCTGCGCGTCGGGGTGCGCTTTCTTCCAGACAGGGACATCCTGCGCGTCCGGGGACAGGATTCCGGTCCCCGGGCGCGCGGACTGCCCCTGGCCGCACAGAAATGTCCCCGACGGCGTCGAACGTCCCCGGTCGCAACGAAATGTCCCCGACGGTGAGGGCAACACGGTTCTCTCCCCAGCGCCGTCTACCATCGGAGCATGCCGACCGAAAACAGCCCGGGCACTCGGCTGCGGGCGTGGGAGCGGGCCACGGAGTGGCCGCTGACCGGCGCCGCCGTCGTCTTCCTGGGCGCCTACGCCTGGGAGGTGCTCACCAACGCGCAGGGCGGGACCAAGGAAGCGGCCGAGTTCATGATCGACGCCGTGTGGGCACTGTTCGGCGTCGACTATCTTGTCCGCCTGGCACTGGCGCCAAGCCGGGGTCGCTGGTTCCTCCGCCACCTACCCGACCTGGCGATCATCGTTCTGCCGTTCCTGCGGCCGCTGCGGCTCCTGCGCCTGGTGACGCTCGTGAGCATCATGCAGCGCAGCGCCGGCACCGCGTTGCGCGGGCGCATCACCCTGTACACGGTCGGCAGCGCCGCGCTGCTCATCTTCACCTCGGCACTGGCCTCGCTGGATGCGGAGCGTCATGAGCCGGGCTCCTCGATCCGGACCTTCGGCCAGGCCCTGTGGTGGGCGCTGACGACGTTCACCACTGTCGGCTACGGCGACACCTTCCCAGTCTCCAGGGAGGGGCGTTTCATCGCGGCGCTGCTCATGATCGGCGGGGTGGCGCTCGCCGGCGTCGTCACGGCGACCCTGGCCTCGTGGATCGTCTCGCTGGTCGATGAGGAGAACGCAGAGCAGGAGGCCGCCACGCAGGCGCAGGTGGCAGCTCTGCAACAGCAGGTCAGCGAGCTGAGCGAGCGCATCGACCGTCTTCTGGAGGTACACGACTCGGGTCGGCAAGGGCACGCTCCGCCTCCCGAGCCGTCGTCGTCCACCACGCAGTAACCGAGCCGGGCACTTCTCGCGCAGCCCGACAGAATTCCTGTTGGGTGCCGCGAGAAGTGCCCGGCTCAGCGAAAGAGAAGACCCCGTCAGCCCCGCAGCTCGGCGGCCACCAGCTCGGCGAGCTCGACGGCGTTGAGGGCCGCGCCCTTGCGCAGATTGTCCCCCACGGCGAAGAACTGCAGGCCGTGGCCCGGCGCGAAGGCCTGGTCGGCGCGCAGACGCCCCACGAAGGTACCGTCACGGCCGGCGCCCTTGAGGGGGCTGGGCACGTCCTCGTAGGTGACGCCGGGCGCCGCCTCCAGCAGCTCGCGGGCTCGCTCGACGCTGATCTCGCGCTCGAACTCGGCATTGATGCTGAGCCCGTGGCCGGAGAACACCGGGATACGCACGCAGGTCCCGGAGACCAGCAGGTCCGGGATCCCCAGGATCTTGCGGGACTCGTTGCGCAGCTTCTGCTCCTCGTCGGTCTCACCGGAGCCGTCACCGGCGTCGCCGCCGGCCCAGGCCACGGCGTTGAAGGCGATGGTGTCGACGTAGACCTCCGGCGCGGGGAACTCGACTGCCCGTCCGTCCAGGGCCAGGCCCTCCATGTCCTCGTTCACGACGGCGCGCACCTGCCCGGCCAGCTCGGCCACCCCGGCCCGCCCCGAGCCGGAGACGGCCTGGTAGGTGGAGACGATGAGGCGGATGAGTCCGGCCTCCTCGTGCAGCACCTTGAGGGCCGGCATGGCCGCCATGGTGGTGCAGTTGGGGTTGGCGATGATGCCCTTGGGGCGCTCGCGCAGCGCATGCGGGTTGACCTCGCTGACCACGAGCGGCACCTCGGGGTCCTTGCGCCAGGCCGAGGAGTTGTCGACGACGACGGCCCCGGCGGCGGCGAAGCGGGGGGCGTGCTCGCGCGAGGCCGCGCCCCCGGCGGAGAAGATGGCGACGTCGATACCGGCCAGGTCAGCAGTGGCGACGTCCTCGACCTCGACCTGGGCGCCGCGGAAGTCCACGACGGTCCCGGCGCTGCGGGCCGAGGAGAAGAAGCGCACCGAGCGGGCGGGGAAGTCGCGCTCGGCCAGCATGGCGCGCATGACGCGGCCGACCTGGCCGGTGGCCCCCACGACGGCGACACAGACGCCGTCGGCCACTCCGGTGTAGGTGTTCACGGGATTGCTCATCGTCCGGTCCCTCCGTAGACGACCGCCTCGGCGGCCTGGGCGTCGAGGCCGAAGGCGGAGTGGACGGCGCGCACGGCCTCGTCGAGTACGGCGTCGTCGACCACCACCGAGATGCGGATCTCGGAGGTGGAGATCATGTGGATGTTGACCCCGGCCTCGCTCAGCGAGCCGAACAGGCGCGCCGAGACCCCCGGGTTGGAGCGCATGCCGGCCCCCACCAGGGACAGGATGCCGATGTCGGGGTTGAAGTGCAGGCTTCGGAAGCCCAGCTCCTCGCGGGCGGCCTCGAGGGCCTCGCGGGCGGTGGCGGAGTCGCCGTCAGGGCAGGTGAAGGAGATGTTGGTCAGGCCGGTCCCCTCGGCTGAGACGTCCTGGACGATCATGTCAATGTTGGCGTCGGTTCCGGCCACGATCGCGAAGATGCGGGCGGCGGCACCGGGGACGTCGGGCACGCCCACGAGCGTGATCTTGTCCTGGCTACGGTCGTGGGCGATTCCGGAGATGACGGGGGCTTCCACGTGGTCCTCCTTGGCGGTCGGGCGGGGTCGGGCCTGGGCCCGTGCGGCGATGGCATTGCGGTGCGCGGTGTCGACGACGGAGGCCGAGGGCCCGTCGTCGAGCCCGGCGGGGTCTGAGGACGAGGCCGGAGCAACTCCCGCGGACTCGTCGGCGGCCTCCGGGCTCGCGGCACTGGGGGCGGTGGGCGCGCTGTCGGTGTCGGCGGCGACGACGTCGTCGAGCTGGGCGGCCACGACCGAGGGCACGAAGGCGCCCTCGCGGCGGCCGTCGTAAATCCAGGTCCCGGTCTTGTCGGAGAAGGAGGAGCGCACGTGCAGCGGCACCCCGAAGCGGCGGGCGTACTCCACAGCGCGCAGGTGGAGGATCTTGGCGCCGTGGGCGGCCAGCTCCAGGGTCTCCTCACTGGAGAGGGACTCGATGCGCTTGGCGGTCGGGACGATGCGGGGGTCGGCGGTGAACAGGCCGTCGACGTCGGTGTAGATCTCGCAGACGTCGGCGTTGAGGGCAGCGGCCAGGGCGACCGCGGTGGTGTCGGAGCCGCCACGCCCCAGGGTGGTGGTGTCCTCAACCTCGTTGATGCCCTGGAAGCCGGCAACGATGGCGACCGCGCCGGTCTGGATGGAGCGGGCCACGCGCTCGGGCAGCACCCCGACGATGGATGCCTTGCCGTACTTGGAGTCGGTGAGGACACCGGCCTGGGCACCGGTGTAGGCCTGTGCCGGCACGCCGAGCTCGGTGACGGCCATGGCGAGCAGGGCCATGGAGATGCGCTCCCCGGCGGACAGCAGGATGTCCATCTCACGGGCGGGGGCGTCGGTGGTCAGGGCGGCGGCCTGGTCGAGGAGCTCGTCGGTCGTGTCCCCCATCGCGGAGACGACGACAACAACCGTGTTGCCGGCCTGGCGGGTGGCGACGATGCGCCGGGCGACGCGCCGCATCGCGTCGACGTCGCTGACGGACGAGCCGCCGTACTTCTGGACGACCAGTGCCATATGGCGCTCCTCGGGTCCTGGAATCAGTGCGTGTCTAGCATCAGGTGCTCCGCGCCGGTGCGGGCGTCCTGGCAGGGGGCTTCCGGGGATGGAGCCGTCGCCGCGCGGCGCCCACGACGGCGTGGCTGGGGCAAGCATACGGTGCGCCGTGTTGCCGGCACATCACGCGGCTCGGAGCCTGCGGCCAACAACTCGCGGCCCACAGCCGGCGGCCAACACTTCGACCGAATCTTCAGAAACGACCCGGAGCCGCGTCGTTTCTGAAGTTTTTGTCGAAGTGTCGGAGTGAGGCGGGCTCGGGCGCGCACCATCACCGTCGCCCACGTCGTCCCCGGGGTTCCGCCCACCAGGCCCGGCCGACGACGTAGCCTGGTCGTATGAGCATTGAAGTCTCCCAGCTCACCCGGTTCTTCGGTCGGGCACCGGCGGTGCGCCAGCTGGACATGTCGGTGCCCGGCGGCGCCGTGACCGGCCTGGTCGGCCCCAACGGCGCCGGCAAGACGACACTGCTGCTCATGCTGGCGGCCCTCCTGGCCCCGGACTCCGGGACGATCCGGGTGGCGGGCCTGGACCCGGTCACCCAGTCGCGCGAGGTCCACCGCGCCGTGGGCTGGATGCCCGATGCCTTCGGCACCTGGGACTCCCTGACCTGCACCGAAATCCTCCTGACCTTCGCCGCCGCCCAGGGCATGGACGCCGATGCCGCCCGCCCCCGAGCCCTTGAGATGCTCTCCCTGGTCCACCTCGACGAGATGGCGCGCACGCCCGCCCGGGTCCTCTCCCGCGGCCAGAAGCAGCGCCTGGGCCTGGCCCGCGCCCTCATCCACTCCCCCAAGGTCCTGCTCCTGGACGAACCGGCCGCCGGCATGGACCCGCGTTCGCGCGCCGACCTGCGCGTCCTGCTGCGCGACCTGGCCTCGGGCGGCACCACGATCCTGCTCTCCAGCCACATCCTGTCGGAGATGGAGGAGATGGTCGACGGCGTCGTCTTCATGTCTCACGGGACCGCCGTCGCCTCGCCGTCGGGGTGGGCTCCGGCGCCCGGCCAGGCGGGTTCCGGCGCCACAGCCCCGGTCCCGGTGGGGCGGACCTGGCGCATACGGGCCCTGGACGCCGGGCGCCTGGGCGAGTGGGCGCGCTCCACGCAGCTGCCCGTCACGGCGGAGGAGGACGGCGCCGTGCGCGTCCCGGTCGCCGACGACGCGGCAGCGTCCCATCTGCTGCGCGAGGCCGTCGAGGCCGGGGTGGAGGTCATCTCCTTCGCCCCACTGTCCGGAACCCTGGAGGAGACCTACCTGGCTCTGGAAGGAGAACGCCGATGACCTGGACCGGTGTGCGCACCATCATGGTGCTCGAGCTGCGTCAACGGGTGAGGGCCACGCGCTGGCGCATCATGCTGGGGATCTGGCTGGCGGTCCTCGTCCTGCTGTGCGGAGGGCTGGTGATCACCGTCGAGGTGCTGATGCCCAACAGCTCCAGCACGGAGTACCTCTTGTCCCTCTATGACCTGGTCGTCTGCTTCGTGCTGGGGATCGGGCTCATCGTCGCTCCCACGCTGTCGGCGACGTCCATCAACGGCGACCGAGCCGATGCGACCCTGGCGCTGCTGCAGGCCACGGCGCTGCGCAGCCAGGAGATCGTCGTCGGCAAGCTGCTGGCGGCCTGGGTGGCGGCGATCGCCTTCCTGGGCGTGGCCACACCCTTCCTCATCCTCCTGACGGTCGCGGGCGGCTCGCACTGGCAGGCCCTCCTCGCCCACCTGGTCATCCTCGTCTTCACGCTGGGGGCGGTGTGCGCCATCGGCCTGGGCTTCTCGGGACTGACGGCGCGCCCCTCGGCCTCGGCGGTCCTGACCTACCTCGTGGTGGCCGCCCTGACTGTGGGGACGCCCCTGGCCACGGCCATCTCCGCCTCCCTGGTGACCGGCACCCAGACGGTGGTGACCTACAGGGTGGACTACGACGACTCATCCGATGAGAAGGTCGTGTGCAAGCCCGAGCCTGAGATCAGGACCCACGACGTCACGCGCACCGACTGGATCTGGTGGATGCTGGCCCCCAACCCCTTCGTGGCCCTGGGGGATGCGACCGCCCACGCGCCGCAGCAACCGGCCTCGGCATCCTTCGGAGACCCGGCCTCCCTTCTGTCCCTGACCGGGCAGGGCATCGACTTCATGCGCAACCCGCAGCCCGAGCGGGTCGTCCGCAACTACTGCGAGGACCGGAAGGACTCCTTCGACCACCCCTCCAGCAGCCGTGACGACGGGGGCCCTTTGGCCAGGCACCTGGCCTTCTGGCCCGCGAGCATCGTGGTGCTCATGGCCCTGGGGGCCGGCGGCGTGGTGACGGCCAGCAGGCGTCTGCGTGTGCCGGCCGGCAGGCTGCCGCGCGGCGTGCGCCTGGCCTGACCCTCCATTCCTCCCATCGAGCCGGGCGTTTCTCGCGTAGCCCCACCGTTTCTCCGTCGAGATGGGCGAGGAGCGCCCGGCTCGGCCGAAGGCGGGACGGTCAGTCCTCGACGCGGCGTCGGCCCTCGAAGGCCCGTCCGAGGGTGACCTCGTCGGCGTACTCCAGGTCGGCGCCCACGGGCAGGCCGGAGGCGAGCCGGGAGACGGGCACGGCCATGGTGCGCAGCATACGGGTGAGGTAGGCGGCGGTCGCCTCGCCGACGACGTCGGGGTCGGTGGCCAGGATGACCTCCTCGACCTCGCCGTCTCCCAGGCGGCTGAAGAGCTCGCGCACGCGCAGGTCGTCGGGGCCGACACCGTTGATGGGGTCGATGGCGCCGCCGAGCACGTGGTAGAGCCCCCGGTACTCGCGGGTGCGCTCGATGGCGACGACGTCCTTGGGCTCCTCGACGACGCAGATGACGCGCTGGTCGCGGCGGGGGTCGCGGCAGATGGCGCACTGGGGGGCCTCGGCGATGTTGCCGCAGGTCTCGCAGAAGCGGACCTTGGCCTTGACGGCGCGCAGGGCCTCGATGAGGCGCTCGACGGCGGCCGAGTCGGCGGCCAGGACGTGGAAGGCCATGCGCTGGGCGGACTTGGGGCCGATGCCGGGAAGCTCGCCGAACTCGTCAATGAGGTCCTGGACGGCGCCTTCGTAGACGGCGGGCATGTCAGCGTCCTTCCTGGGTCACGGTGACCTCTTCGATGACCTGGGCGCCGAGGATCCGTTTGACGACCTCGAGCCCGACGACGCCGGCGTCCTCGGCGTCGGGATCGTCCTCGCTGGGGGTGTCGTCGGCCAGGGAGTCGGTGTCGGCGTCCTGGGCAGCGGCGCGGGCGGCGGCCATGGCGGCGGCCAGGCGCGAGCCGGCGATGCCCGACGGCGCCCAGGTGGACTCGTCCTCGGGTGGGGCGCTCGAGGCGCTGGGCTCCTCAGGTGCCGGCCCCGGGCTGAAGGGGCTCGACGGCGTCCCCTCCCAGGTGACGGGGGCCAGGCCGGGCGATCCGGCGGCGGGCTCAGGGGTACCGGGCACCCCGGGGATGCTGCCGCCCCCGGGTGCCTGCGGGGACGGGGAGGCGGGAGTCTGCTGGAGGGACTGGGGGGCGGCCGGAGCCGACGCGGCCCCGCCGGGAATCTCCGGCAGGGCGCGCAGACGGTGGACGGTG
>NZ_JASPEP010000034.1:0-18214 GCF_031292835.1 Actinomyces stomatis | reverse complement strand
TGTGTTGCGGACGTAGTGTCGCCATGCGGTTCGGTCGGTGCGCCACAGCCAGGAGGCGTACCTGGCCTCGCGGGTGGCGGCGTAGGCGCCGCGGGCCATTTGGCCGCCCATGGCGCTGGCGGCTCCGCCGCCGACCGTGGTCAGCGCAGCGGTCGCCAGGTCCAGGGCGATCTCGGTTGGTGTGTGGGTGGACAGGTAGCGGGCCGTCGTGCCCCGGGGGTCGCGGACGAGGGACGCTGCCCCGCGGGCGGATCCGAGCACGGTGGCAACGCCCATGCCGACCTCGAAGGCCAGGCCGAGCGTGCCCCCGGACAAGACGACCATGGACCCGGCCAGCACCACCAGCCCCAGCTTCTTCTCCCAGCTCAGCGACTCCCACGCCGCCCCCAATGCATCAAGAATCCCCGCCAACCAGTACGGCTGCTCTTCGGTCAGGCTATCGGCCAGGCTCCGGGTGAGATCGGGAACCATGGCAATGACGAGTACGCCGGCCACCACCGCGCACAGGCCCCCGAGTCGCACCCTCCACCACTGCTCCGGCGCTGGATCCAGCTCGGCGCGCGCCGCTTCCTCCCGCGCAATCCGCAGCTTCGCGGGAGTCGCCAGCAGCAGCCTCGGTTCGCGGAACGCGGCTGCCTCCATGAGCGTCATCCACGCCCATCGCCACTCGACCCCGACGACGGAGACCAGGCAGGCGCCGTCGGCCAGGAAGCGCCCGAAGGCATTGCGTGGCACTCCCGCCCAGACACGCCACCGCCACGGCGCCCAGCGGTTCCCGTAGTTCTCGCTCTCAAGGGCGCTCACGTACCCGCCGCTCCACAGCGTGCGGCTATCGATGACCCAGGCCAGCGCCAGCATCAGCAGAAGGGTGGCGCCGCGTCCGTGCCCGTTGTTGGTCAGCGATGCCGTCACCTCAACGGGCCACGACGGCGCCTCGCCTCCCGTCAGCGACCACAACACGTCGTTGGAGGCGTTGCGCCCCATGTGGTCGACAACCGCCACCCACCACGTCCACAGCGGCACTACCGGGGCAAGGAGCTGCAACGCGGCCCTGTATCCACCGCGATGCACCCGACCACGTCGCCACAGGGCGATACCCAGCCCGATCGCCCCTCCCACCAACCCGGTGACGACCGCGTGCCCGGCATAGGGGTAGGGGAAGATGTCCCCGGTGACCCCGGAGAACGGACTCAGGGAGTAGGTCGTAGCGCCGCCGCACTCCAGTTGTCTCCCGCCCTCGGGGCAGAACAGACTATTCAGGAAGCTATTGCTGCTGTTCAGCAGCATGACGCGGCGGGTGACTTCCTCGACCGTCTCAAAGGCGGCGCCCGCCGCCACCCCCAGAACGATCCAGTCGCTCACCAGAAAACGGCGTACCCGCCCTGGAGCCACCAGGGCAAGAACCGCCAGCGGTGTCAGCTTGAGAACCTCCTCCACCACGGAGGCGACCGCTACGGAAGCGGCTATATCAGACGGGATGACGCCGGCGGCGCTGCAGACCCACAGGCTCACCATGGCGATCAACAGCGCCAATGGCATTCCAGTGGCGAACACTCCTGACGTCAGCGCCCAGGAGACGGTTTTAGCTCGGGCCAGAGTGAACCAGCACACCACCAGCCACAGGCACCCGATCCAGGCCCCCAGCGCGGTGCGGACCGTCGGCGAGACCGCCACGGCCACGAGGACCACCAGCAGCGCGAACCATGCCGCAACGGCCCGCACCCGGCGCAGCGCCAGGAAGATCCGAGACCTCGACGTGCGGTCACGCAGCCGTTCCCACCACTCCTGCCTCGGCGGTGCCTCTGCTCGTGGTCCAGCCATGGGCCCTGGTACCGCAGTGGTCGTCATGGGCGGAGCGGCCGGTTGAACAGGTGCCGTTGCAGGCTGGGACTGCTGGGCAGGTCCCTGGGCAGGCCGGGGTCTCAAGGCTCGACCGGAGTCAGGCATGTGACTGTAGGCGGCCGTCTGCATGTGACCGGCCAACGGCCCCGTGGGCGGGGCGACACCATGACTCCGGGGTGGTGCGACCCCCTGGGCGGCGGGTGGTGGGATGTGGCCGGAGGGCGCCGTCGGCTGCCCCACCGCAGGGTGGCCCGATAGTTGTCCCGATGGCGGATGCCCCGCCACTGGCCGTCCCGCCAGCATCCCCTCCTGGCCCGCTCGCTCGGGCGGGCGCCGAGACGCCGGCCACACCCGAGGAGGCTCCCCGGCGCCTGAGCCCGGCACATACCCTTGGCCGTTATCGTTCAACGCCCACCCCTCTCTCATACGCCGTTCAGTGGCGTAACCATTTTGTTACCAAACGGTCGGGAGAGAGGCGGCTTTTCCGCAATCCAGTCTCACTCGCCGTCGTCAGGGGCGGCGTCCATTGCTGGTAATCGTTGGTGCCTCGAGGACTACCCTTCTCAGACGGGGCGTTCGTCGCCCGGACGGCACCGTCCGGCACCACCCCTGACACTCGTCAACCCGCCCCACGTCTTCACCACCTCAGGACATGACTCGCACGACCTCACAGCGCCGCCCCGGCGGTGGCATCTTCGCCTCCTTGAGATTCCACAACTACCGGATCTGGTTCCTGTCCGCCCTCGTGGCCAACACCGGGACCTGGATGCAGCGCGTGGCTCAGGACTGGCTGGTGCTGCGCGTCCTCACTGACGACTCCGCCTCCGCCACCGGCCTGACCACGGCCCTGCAGTTCCTCCCCATGCTGCTGCTGTCCGCGCACGCCGGCCTCGTCGCCGACCGGGTCGACCAGCGCAAGTTCCTCATCATCACCCAGAGCGCCATGGGCCTGGTCTCCGCGGTCCTCGCCGTCGACGTCCTGTCCGGCACCGCCCGCCTGTGGCACGTCTACCTGGCCGCCTTCCTCACGGGTGTCGCCGCGGCCTACGACGCCCCCGCCCGCCAGACCTTCGTGGCCCGGATGGTGCCCGCCGAGCACCTGTCCAACGCCGTGGGCCTCAACTCCGCCTCCTTCAACGCCGCCCGCCTCCTGGGGCCGGCCCTCGCCGGCGTCGTCATCACCTGGGTCGGCGCTGGCTGGGTCTTCGCCGTCAACGCCGCCACCTTCGTCTTCCCGGCCGTGGCGCTGGCCGCCATGCGCGTGAGCGAGCTTGTGGACATGCCCCGTGCCCGCCGTGCCGCCGGTCAGCTCCGTGAAGGGCTGGCCTACCTGCGCGGTCGCATGGACCTCGTCGTCATCATCGCCGTGGTCGCCGTCGTCTCCATGCTCACCCTCAACTTCCAGGTCACCATGGCCGCGACCGTGCGCACCGTCTTCCACCTGGAGTCCGACGCCTACGGCACCGTCTCCTCGGTCTTCGCCGTCGGGTCCCTCTCCGGCGCCCTGTGGGCGGCCAGACGCCGCAACCCCCGCCCCCGCACCGTCGTGCTGGCGGCCCTCGCCCTGGGGGTTTTCACCCTCCTGCTGGCCGTCATGCCCACCTACCCGACCTTCATGGTCATGACGATCCCGGTGGGCCTGTGCGTCCTCACCCTCCTGACCAGCGCCAACCAGACCGTGCAGATGACCACCGAGCCGTCCATGCGCGGGCGGGTCCTAAGCATCTACATGATGTTCTTCCTGGGGTCGACGCCGGTGGGAGCCCCGCTCATCGGCTGGGTGGCCGACGCCTGGGGGCCGCGCATCGCCATCGCGGTCGGCGGCCTGAGCGCTGTCCTCACCGCGCTGGTGGCCGCCGCCTGGAGCTACAGGCACTGGAACCTGTCCCTGCACTACTCCTCCACCCGCCCCTATCTCAGGGCCGCGCCGAAACCACCGCGGACCCCACAGCCGGAGACCCGGGGCGACGACGTCGACTCGCACTGACCGAACACCGACTGACGCGGGCTCGTGCCGCCTGACCGGGCCTCACATGTCACCGAACGAGTAATACGTACGCTACCCGTGGCGCATCTCCGGGGCACTGGGGAGTCCTCCCCAGCCGAGGATCGGCGCGCTTTCAGGTGGTACTGGCCCAGATCACAGAATGCCGCCTATCCTGTCGTGGAACGCGGTTCGGTGAGCGAGCCCTTCCGAAGGCATCGAATGGCCGCGGTAATCCACCTCAAGCAGGAGCCCACCCCCATGACCGAGCTGATCGACACCACCGAGATGTACCTCAAGACCGTCTATGAGCTTGAGGAGGACGGAGTTCCGCCGCTGCGTGCCCGCATCGTCGAGCGTCTCGACCACTCGGGCCCCACGGTCTCCCAGACGGTGGCGCGCATGGAGCGTGACGGTCTCATCAAGGTCGCCGAGGACCGCTCTCTCGAGCTCACCGATGAGGGGCGCAGGCGCGCCACTGACGTGATCCGCAAGCACCGGCTCGCTGAAAGACTGCTGCTGGACGTCATCGGCATCGAGCGCCGATTCGTCCACGAGGAGGCCTGCCGCTGGGAGCACGTCATGAGCGAGCAGGTTGAGGAGCGCCTCGCCGTCATCCTCGACGACGTCTCCACCGACCCCTTCGGCAATCCTGTCCCGCCGCGGACCGCGGAGCACCCTCGGCCTTCCGCCGACGAGGTCAGCGTGGACCGCTTCGCCGGACGTGAGACCGTCACAGCCGTCATCAGCCGCATCGGGGAGCCGATCCAGGCTGACGCGGAGATCATCGCGAGCCTCGAGGACGCGGAGATCGTCGCCGGAGCCGAGGTGGAGCTGCGTGTCAGCGCCGGCGGGGTGAGGCTCGTCGGGTCCTCCGGTGACCCCGTCGTCCTGGCCGACGACGTCGCCCGCCACCTCTTCGTCCAGCGCTGAGCGGCGACGCTCAGGCTTTCTGCCAACCCCCTCAAGGGAGTCTGAAAATAACCTGTGCAGGCAGGGGGTTCTGGTGGTGTTTCTCGTCTCATTAGATGAGATGCGAGGAGTTGTCCCGCGGTCCGGTCGACAGTCGGATAGCCATCCTCGTTGAGGGGTCCTACAGACACTGGGACAGAGGACCTATGTCGGGATCCCGCCGAGGTGGGTGCGATTTTTCAGCAGAATACCGCGAATTATCGGTTTGGGTTGCGAGCGTGCCGATGGACTGAGGTCCCTGGAGCAATATGGATAAAAGCGAGAAGCGCTCCATAGTGCTTCGGCTCACAACAGTGTGTGACACCTTGCCGTGACGAAGCGCGGGTCTGTCATGTAGCGTTCAGGTCGTTGCCGCAGACAACCGTCTCGGTGACGTCTCGGACCGGGGCTTAGTCCTGCCACTCGGTCTGAGGCACGTGGAACCAACAACTCAAGTGGCAGGAACGGGGGAACCAACTACCGGTCGCCCAGGCGAACAGCCGAAGCGGCCTTGGGGTGAAGCCCGCATCTGCGGGCCGGACGTCTCCAGTCCGAACCCGACAGCTCACCTCGTCGGCTCAACAGGAGAAAGCATTCATGTCCTCACGCACCACCGCACGTCACCGCAAAGCCACCCGCGCCCTTACCCCACTGGATGACTTTGCTCCCACCGCGCGCCGCGGTCTGGCTGTTGCCGCTTCGTCCGGCCTCGCCCTGACCATGATCGCTTCGGGAGCCAACGCCGCCGGCCACAGCGAGGTCACCTCCTCCGGCACCATCGAGGCTTCCGGCGTGACCCCCGGAGTTGGCATCTTCGCCGCCAACGCCCGCGAGGCCCTGGCCGCCCGCCAGCAGATCACCATCTCCCAGGCCAACTGGGTGACCGAGGCCGCCCCGCAGGTGGAGGCCGTCGCCCCCGCCCCTGCGGCTCCGCAGGCGCCCGCCGCCCCTGAGGCCCCTGCCGCCCAGGCTGCTCCGGCCGAGCAGGAGGCCGCCCCCTCCTCTGAGGCCGCCGCCCCGGCTGCTGCTGACCAGGGCGCTGACGCCGCTGCCGCCGACACCCAGGCCGCTCAGACCACCCAGGCCTCCGCGCCGGCCAGCACCTCCAACTCCTCTGTCGTGGCCATCGCCATGCAGTACGTGGGTGCCCCCTACGTGTGGGGCGCCTCCGGCCCGAGCGCCTTCGACTGCTCCGGCTTCACCTCCTACGTGTACGCCCAGGTCGGCATCAGCCTGCCCCGTACCTCCGGCGAGCAGGCCGTGGCCGGCACCCAGGTGTCCGCCGCTGAGGCTCAGCCCGGCGACCTCGTCACCTGGCCCGGTCACGTCGGCATCTACGCCGGTGACGGCAAGGTGATCGACGCCGGTGACGAGTCCACCGGTGTGGTCTACCGCGACATCTGGGGCTCCCCGAGCTTCGTCCGCGTCGGCTGATCCCAGACGCTGAAGTCCTGACCGTGAGGGGTGGGTGCCATCGGGCACCCACCCCTCACGGCGTGTCAGAAGAGGGTCGGAGCCGACCGCCGGGGCGTCTCCTGGGAGCAAAACGAGGACAACCTTCTCATGTGGTGGTCCCCACACCCCTTTTCGGGGCAGAATGTCCTTGGGTCGTAGACCGTTATCTCGAGAAAGGGCAGATCCCATGACTGATGACAACGTCGTCCTCGTCGGAGTCGATGGTTCACCCGAGTCCCTGGCGGCAGTGGACTGGGCTGTGGCGCGCGCTGAGTGCCAGGGCTGGCGCGTCCACATCCTGTGCGCCTACTCCCTGCCCTCCTTCACCACCGCGTCCCTCGACGGCGGCTACGCGGCGCTCGATGACTCGGCCATCAGGTCCGGCGCCCAGGCCGTCATCGACGAGGCCGTTGCGCGCGTCAAGAAGTCCGGCGTCACCGTCACCTCCTCCCTGGAGACCGGGGACCCGGCCGGGGTCCTCGTCGACCTCTCCGAGGAGGCGACGCTGGCCGTCGTCGGCACCCGGGGAGGTGGCGGCTTTGCCGACCGGCTCCTGGGAACCGTCTCCTCCGCCCTGCCCGCCCACAGCCACTGCCCGGCCGTCGTCGTACCCCAGCACAATGAGGGCGCCGACTACACGCCGGTGCGTCGCATCGTCGTCGGGGTCGATGGCTCCTCCTCAGCCCGCAGGGCCCTCAAGTGGGCCGTGACCGAGGCGGAGGCGTGGGGCGCCGAGCTCACCGCCATCGCCGCCGTGCCGATGGCCTCCGGGGCTGGGGCGCTCGCCTGGCTGCCGGCCGCCGTCGACCGCGAGCAGGTCCTGGCCGACGTTCGCTCCGGGCTGGACCGCGCCATCAACGAGGCCCTCGAAGGCCATGAGGGCGTCACAGTGCGCCGCCACGCACTGGACGGCAACCCGGCCGAGCTCCTGGCCGAGTTCTCCACCGCCGTGGACCTCATCGTCGTCGGCTCGCGTGGACGCGGGGGCTTCTCCGGCCTCCTGCTGGGCTCCACCAGCCAGGCCGTCCTGTCCCACGCCTCGTGCCCCGTTCTGGTCGCACCCACGCACTACGCCAAGGGGGAGCGGCGCACCTCGCGCACCTCCACCCCGTGGGGCCGGGCCTGAGGCCCCACCCGCCGCGGTGAGCCCACCTTCGCTCGCCGCGGCGCCACCCCGCAGCCCGAGTGGTCATGGTCGGGTCGATCCGCTGGTAGTCTTCCGCTCAGGCCCTCGTAGCTCAGGGGATAGAGCACCGCTCTCCTAAAGCGGGTGTCGTTGGTTCGAATCCAATCGAGGGCGCTGACACCACCGGGTCCGGTCGGCGAGCGTCGATAAGGACGGAGTCGATCAGTGCCGCCCGGTCGTGCCCGGACGGCAGCCGCGGGCGCATGGGGCGTGCCACGCCGCGGTGCGTCTCCACGCCCAAGGGTCCATCGGCCTATATCTTGAGCGTATGACGCCTTCGTTCTTCTCCTTCGGCCGTAAACGGCGCGATGCTGCCCTCCGGGAGGATGAACACAAGGGTGCCCGATCCTCGGCCGGCTCAGATCAAACCGCGAGCCGACGGCGTTTCGCCGCGGACCTGGGGGCTCTTGCCGCGGCGCCGAGCAAGCCCGAGCCCGCCCCCGAACCGGCGCCTCCGGCCCCCGTGCGCCCCGCACCCGCACCGCCACTGAGCGCTGCGGACGTCGAGCGACGCGAGCGCATTGACACGGCCCTGTCCTCCTGGCGCAGCCACCTCGTGGACCTGGGGGGCGTGGCGAGCCTTGATGACATCACCCTGCTCGACGGCGTCGTCGACCTCACCGCCGCGCACCCCTCCGGCCTGGCTCAGCTCTATGCCGGCCGCCCCACCAACCTGTCCAGCATCGTGCGCGAGCGTAACGCCCTGGGCCAGGCCCGCCAATCCCTGCGCGAGGTCTCGGCGCGCACCGACGTCCTGGCCCGCCAGTTCGGCGTCGCGCCGGTCTACCTGGCCATCGGGGTGGCCACCTGGAATGAGACGGTCCCCGAGGATGACGATGAGGACGGTCTCCACCTGGCCGACGGCGACTCGCCGGAGGCGGACCTGACCGCCCAGATCCCGCACGTCGAGCGCATCGCCGCCGAGCACGCCGCCCGCAACGCCCTGGCCGCCGCCGGCCTGACCGTCCCCGAGGCCCCCACGGCGCCGCGCGTGCGCACCGTCAACGCCCCGGTCCTGCTGCGCCCCGTGCGCCTGACCAGCGCCACCGCGGACGCCACCCTCACCCTCGACCCCACCATCGAGGTCAACCCGGTCCTCACCCGTGCCCTGCGCCGCTACCAGTGCAGCACCGACATCGGGGACATCGCCCGCGCCGCCCTGTCCTCGGCGGGCTTCACCCCGCGCTCGGCCCTGGCCCGCATCGGTGCCCTGGGGCGCCAGTACCTGCCCGGCTTCGAGATCCACGAACGCCTCGTCGTCGGCGCCTTCGTCCACCCCGGACAGGCGCTGGTGGAGGACTTCGACGCCGTCCTGGAGCGTTCGCGCACCTCCGCCCTGGTCGCCGCCATCGCCGGCGACGAGGGGGCCCGTGAGGCCCTCAACGTCGAGCTGCCCCCGGCCGTCCCCACCGACCGGGTTCCCGGCGCCGAGCGCGGCGTGGGTGACCTGGAGCCAGCCCAGCTCGACGTCATCGAGGCGGTGGGCACCGGAGCGAGCTTCCTCATCGACGCGCCCCCCGGCTCCGACGTCGCCGGCACCCTGGCCGCCGTCTTCGCCGACGCCGCCGCCTCCGGACGCACCGTGCTGCACGTGCCCGCCACCAGTGCCGACGGGCACGCCGTCGCGGCCGCCCTGCGCGAGGAGGGCCTGGGATCCATGGTCCTGGACCTCACCGAGGACGCGGCCTGGCGCCAGCACGCCTCCGAGGGCATCCGCGAGAGCCTGGGCGTCCAGCCGCCCCAGCTCGACGTCGCCGGGATCATCTCCTCGAGGGACCGCCTCACCTCGGTCCGCTCCCGCCTGGACCGCTACGTGCGCGCCCTGCACCGCCCCCGCGAGCCCTGGTCGGTCTCCGCCTACGAGGCGCTGCAGAAGCTCGCCGAGCTCACCAGCCGTCGCGACCGGGCGACCACCCGGGCCCGCATCGACGCCGAGCACCTGGGCCGCCTCGACGAGGACGGCAGGGACCGGGCCCTGGCCCTCCTGCACCGCGGGCACGCCCTGGGGCTGTTCACCCCGGAGGTCTCCTCCAGCGCCTGGAACGGGATCCCGGTGGAGGACATGGACGAGGCCACCGACGCGCTCGTCCACCTGCGTGCCCTGGCCAACGACCTGCTGCCCACCATCCAGGAGCACACGGCCGCGGTCGCCCGCACCACCGGCCTGAGCCGGGCCCGCAACCTGGGCCAGTGGATCGAGCAGCTCGACATGTTCGACGGCGTGCGCGAGTCCCTGGACGTCTTCCTGCCCGAGGTCTTCGAGCGCTCCGCCGCCGACATGGTCATCGCCACCGCCTCCAAGCGCTGGCGCGACGAGCGGGGCATCCACATGGACGGCTCACGGCGCCGGCGCTTCACGCGGCAGGCGGGCGACCTGGTGCGGCCGGGCCGCGTCGTCGACGACCTGCACGGCGAGCTGGTCAAGGTCCAGCGCCGCCGCGAGGTGTGGCGCCGCCACGACCCCGACGGCGGATGGCCCCGCCTGCCACAGGGCCTGGACGAGATGCGGCGCACCGCCGGACGGGCGCGCGGCGCCGTGACCGAGGTTCAGCCGCTGCTGGGGCGCGCCCAGGACTCCCCGGTGCTCATGGAGATGCCCCTGGAGGATCTCCTGGAGCTGGCCCGCTCCCTGGCCGCCGACGACCTCACCGCCCAGAAGCTCCCCGAGGTCAACCGCATCCGCACCGATCTCGAGGCCCTGGGCCTGAGCGACTTCGTGGCCGACATGGCCGCCCGCAGCGTCGAGGACGAGCAGCTCGAGCCCGAGCTCACCTACTGCTGGTGGTCCTCCCTGCTGGCGCAGACCCTCGCCGCCGACCCCGACCTCGGCGGTCTCGACGCGCGCGCCCTGTCTCAGATGGCCGTCTCGCTGCGCGAGCTCGACGCCGCCCACACGCGCTCCCTGTCCGGTCCCGTGGCCCAGGCCTGCGCCCGGCGGGTGCGGGCCGCCGTCGAGGAGGACAAGGCCGACGCCCGCGCCCTGTACATCGCGCTGGCCCGCGAGGACGGCGTCCCGCTGCGGGAGATCATCGACGCCCACCCCATGGCCCTGCTGGCCCGGCCGATCTGGATCGTCCCGCCCACGCTCGTGCCCCAGATCTTCTCGCCCACCGCGGTGGTGGACCTGGCCGTGCTGGACGCCTCCACGCCCATGCCGGTCCCGCAGGTGCTTCCCGCCTTCGTGCGCGCTGAGCAGGTGCTCGTCGTCGGCGACTCCCGGCGCGCGACGAAGGGGCTGGCCGCCGAGCTCGGCCCGCTCCTGCCTTCGCGCACCCTGCCGACGGGGCGCAACAGCCTCGACGCCGGCATCGCCTCCTTCCTGGCGGCCAACGGCTACGAGGGGGTCGTCGAGGCCGTGCCCTCCCCGCCGGGGGACACCTCCCTGACCCTGGAGCTCGTGGACGGGCGAGGCATGCCGGCGCCCGGGCAGACCGCGGTCGAGACGGTGGAGGCCGAGGTCTCCCGCGTCGTCGACATGGTCATCGACCGGGCACTGACCCGGCCCGAGGAGTCCCTGGCCGTCATCGCCCTCAACCGCCTGCACGCCGACGCCCTGCGCTCGGCCATCACCCGCGCGGCCGCCGGCGCCCCGGCGCTGGAGGAGTTCTTCGCCCCCGGGGCGGCCGAGCCCTTCACCGTCGTCGAGCTGGCCGAGGCCCGCGCCCTGCAGCGCGACCACATCATCATCTCGGTGGGTTACGCCAAGACTCCGCACGGGCGCACCATCCACAACTTCGGGCCTGTCTCGGACCACAGCGGCATGGTGGGGCTCGTCGAGGCCCTGTGCGCCTCGCGGGGCAGCACCCAGGTGGTCTCCTGCCTGGCCGCCGGAGACATCGACCGCGACCGTCTGCGCGCCCCGGGGGCCCGCCTGCTGCGCGAGGTCCTGGCCCGGGCCGAGGACTCCTCCCAGTCCGGCAACTCCGCCGGCAAGGTGCCCGACCGGCTCCTGGTGGACCTGGCCGAGCACCTGTGGCGCAAGGGACTGTCGGTCGTGCCCCGCTACGGGACCGACGGCGGCGTGCGCATCCCGCTGGCCATCGGCCACCCCGACTACCCCGACGAGCTGCTCGTGGCGGTCCTGACCGACGACGTCGACTACATCAGCGAGCCCAGCCTGCGTCGGAGGGACCGGCACCGCGTTGAACGCCTCGAGCGGCGCGGGTGGCGCGTCCACATGGCCTTCTCCGCCGGGGTGTTCGTGGACCCGGAGGCCGAGGCGAGGGCCGTTGAGGAACTCGTCCTTGCCGTCCTGGTGGAGCGTCAAGGGGAGGCCGCCCCGGCCATGGAGGCCGTGCCCGACCGCGTCGACGACTCGGTGCGTGCCGTTCCCGAGGCTCCCGAGTCGGAGGCCGACGAGGCCCATGAGCGCACTGAGCGCCCCCGCATCGCCCAGGGGCTGCCGCTGCAGGCCTACTCCGACGACCAGCTCGATGACCTCATGGCCTGGATCCGCTCCGACGGCGTGGTCCGCTCTGAGGCAGGGGAGGTCGAAGAGCTGAGAAGCGCACTGGCTCTGCGTCGTCGCGGCTCGGGGATCGATGCCGTCTTGGCCAACGCCGTGCGGCGCACTCGCTGAGCCGCACGAGCGGTGCTGAAGGACGCAGTGAATGACAGTGATGCCGTGAATGACACCGCTGTGACAGGCGGATCCGGCCGGGCGCGGGCCCCGGGCGTGGAGTCCGCAGACAGTGCCGTGACGCCTGAGCGTGGGAGCACGCGTCGTCGCCGTCGGGTCGTCGCCCTGTCAGCCCGGGACCGGGCACGTGTGGAGCGCGGTGAGAGCCCGGAGGATCTGGCGAGGGCCGACTACGAGCACGACGCCCTCAGCGGCCCGGGGGAGGGGCTCGACGCCCCAGCTCCCGGTGGTGCCGGCTCCAATGACGCCCGCCTCCGGCGCGACATTCCCCCGCACTGGGGCTGATGCGAGCCTCTGCGGGCACGCGGAAGGCCCCGCCGATCATGAGGATCGGCGGGGCCTTGCGATGAAGCGATGTTCAGATCGCTATGGGACTCAGTGCTTGGCGGCGAGCAGGTCGCGGATCTCGGTGAGGAGCTCGACGTCGGAGACCTCGTTGGCCTCGTCCTCAGCCTTCTGCTTGGCCAGGCGCTCCTTGAGCTTGTTCATCGGCATAACGATGGCGAAGTAGACGGCGGCGGCCACGAGCAGGAAGTTCACCAGGGCAGTAATGATCGTGCCAGGCTGGACGTACTCGGTGGCGCTCGCGGTGATCTTGAACTGACCGACGGAGTCGAAGTTCGGCTGGCCCATGATCTGACCGAGGATGGTCATAATGACGTCGGTGATGGCGTCAACGATCGGCTTAAACGCGGCACCGATAATGACGGCGACGGCGAGCTCGAGGGCGTTGCCCTGCGCAATGAACTCCTTGAATCCCTTAATCATGGCGATCCTTTCTAGCGGCGCGGGCAGACGTCTGCCGGGGTGCGCCATCGGGGGCTGGAAGTGAGAGCGTCCTATCATTCGCGTAAGACGCCGCAGCGGCATTACGGGCTCAGCGCAATGCCGAGCGTGCTATTCGTAGCCGCGCCAACTACCAGAATAGCGCTACTGGAAGGAATAGCCAGTGTGATAAGTGTTACTTTCTTGTTTTCTGTCCATCGGCCACCCTCTCCGACTTGCTGAATCGTCACCACTCTCGCTCTTGAGCAGAGAACGGTGCTGTGCGTTCCAAAAGGTCCGGCAGATATTCCTTGGGAAATACTCTGAGAAGACTCCTGAAATCCTGGTGATCCCTGGTTGGTCAGTGAAGAGGGTGCGTTGGGACTGGATAAGGGGCTCATTGTCGAGCTGCTCTCCGGGCTGCTCGGTGCGGCGGGTGCCTCGGGGCGCTCAGTGGGATTCTGAGCCGCCGCACCCTGAGAGGTGTCCTCCTGTGTCTGCGGCGTCCACCCCTCGGGGGCCTGCCCGATGACGTCCACCCGCGCACCTGGGCGGGCGAGCTCGGCTCCGACGTCGATGGGCACCTGGACCAGTCGCTCGTCGGCCCCCAGCTGCTGGGCCAGGCCGCCGCTGGTCATCGAGGCGGTCAGTACCGTGCCCTTCTCCAGGGAGATCGCCGCCCGGCTCCCCACCGCCTGTCCAGTGGAGGTCAATGGGGACTGGGGGATCGACCCGGCCGGAAGCATGCTGGTCGAAACGTCCTGTTCGGTGAGAAGAGCCCCAGCGCTGATTGAGCGCGATGCGACGAGAACCTGCTGCCCGCGTTCGGGGCCGGGATGCAGCACGCTGAGGGCCACCAGGACCGCGGTGCCCAGGCAGACGGCCACCACCAGGTGGCGATGCCTCCACAGCAGGAGCGAAGGGCGGCGCCAGGTCCGCCCGGCCCGGTTGCTCGGACGGGCCGGGCGGGAGTCGGGCACCGAGGAGTGCGGTGACCCCGCACGGGGATCCTGAGGTTCCCGGGAGGTGCTGAGCGAGGGGCGGCGGGGCAGTCCGTGGCGGCGTCTCATGCCACCAGGGTCGGCGGCCGACGGCGGCTCGGCACGCTGGCTCCTCAGTGCTGTGGACAGGGGCCGCCTCAGGGTGCCTGTGGCCCCCGGGAGCCGGCGGTCTCGGTGGGCTCAGGACTCCGGGGACATGGTGTGCGCCGGCGAGCCGGCGGCCAGCAGGAACCACTCCTGGGCCGTGATGACGGCGTCCACGCACTCGTCGTGCTCCTCCATCGGCAACGGCCCGGGCACCAGCTCCTCGGGGTGGAGGATGGCGAAGGTGTGGGCATCGGGGGAGCGCAGGGGCAGCATGCGGTCATACCAGCCGCCGCCCTGCCCCAGGCGGCGCCCGACGCAGTCCACGGCGAGTGCCGGAATGATGAGGGCGTCGACGTGACTGACTGCGTCGGCCGGAAGGGTGGGGCCGCTGGGCTCCGGGGGGCGCCTCGGCGCCCGCTCCGCCAGGTCCTCACCGCCCTGGAACAGCCCCCAGCAGCGCGCCAGGCGGGGGCCGAGCACCGGCAGCAGGACCTGGACGCCGGCCTCGTGAAGTCGTTCCAGCAGCAGCCGGGTGCAGGGCTCGGCCCCCACTGACACGAAGGCCGCCACCTTCTGGGCGCCGGCCACCGCCTCCAGGGCGTGCTCGGTCAGCGCCTCGCAGTCCGCGGTATGCCCCTGGGCCGGGTGATGGTGATGGGTGCGGCGGTGCGCCCTGAGCACCTTGCGCAACTCGTCCTTGGCGTCGTCAACCTCGAGTCGGCTCGTATCGGGAAGGTCCAGCGCGCCGGTCGTCATAACTCCATCCTCGCAGGTGAAGGCGCCCCGCGCCTGAATCGTTCGTCCCGGCGGGGCACGGCGCGTGTCGTCAACCTGAGGGTAACCTGAGTGCCATGAGAACAGTGGCCGAGCACCTGGCCGCCTGCCTGGAGATCGCCCAGGCGGCTGCCCCTCTCGACGTGGTCCTTCCCGACGCCGTCGGATGCGTCCTGGCTCAGGACGTCGTCGCCGGAATCGACCTGCCCGCCGTGGACCTGGCCGGACAGGATGGTTATGCCGTCATCGCCAAGGACGTCGCCGAGGCCGACCGGAACAACCCGCTCGTGCTCGATGTCGTCGATGCGGTGCGCGCCGGCGACATGCGCCCCTGCCACCTCGTCTCCGGGGCCGCCGTCCTCATCGACTCCGGAGCGCCCATGCCGCTGGGCGCCGACGCCGTCATCCCCTGGGCGGACACCGACCGCGGTGAGTCCCGGGTCGCCGTCCACCGCTCCATCGCATCGGGCGACAACGTCCGTCGCCGCGCCGAGGACGTGAAGTCCGGAACCACCGTCCTCAAGCGGGGTTCGCGCGTCAGCGCCCGCCAGGTGGCCCTCCTGGCGGGCCTCGGGCTGCACCGGGTGCGCGTGCGCCCCACACCGCGCGTCGTCGTGGTCTCCATCGGGGACGAGCTCGTCGAGCCCGGCCAGTTCCGTGAGGCCGGGGACGTCTTCGATGCCAACGGCCACGCCCTGGCCTGCGCAGTCACCGACGCTGGCGGTCAGGCCTTTCGGGTGGCCGCCGTCCCCGACGAGCTGCGCGCCCTGGCGGACACCATCGAGGACCAGCTCGTGCGCGCCGACGTCCTCATCACCACCGGAGGCCTGAGCGTCGGGCAGGGGGACACCGTCAAGGAGGTCCTGGCCCCCCTGGGCTCGGTGCGTTTCGACGCCGTCGCCATGTCCCCGGGCCGGCAGCTCGGCGTGGGGACGGTCGAGGGCACCCCGATCTTCTGTCTGCCCGGCGACCCGGTCAGCGCCCAGATCGCCTTCGAGACCTTCGTGCGCCCGGTCCTGCGCCAGATCGCCGGGCGCACCTCCCTGCACCGCTCCAGCCTGCCGGCCACCATCTCCGAGGGCTGGCACTCCCCGAGCGGAAAGCGCGAGTTCGTCCCCGTGCACGTCAGCGGCTCACCCTCCCGCGGATACCGCGCCGAGCCGACGACGCCACCGGGCACTGTCCGACTGCACGGCCTGTCCGAGGCCAACGCCATCGCCGTCGTGCCCGAGGACACGAGCACCGTGGTGGCCGGCGACACCCTCCACTGCCTCCTGCTGGACGCCTGATGCCCGGCCCGCGGTCGACGGCTCATGACGACTCCCTCGGTGGTGGGGCCCGGCGGGCCATCGCCGGCCTGCTGCTCGGGGCCGGCTCGCCGACGCGCTTCGCCTGGCCGGTGCGCCTCGAGCCCGAAACGACCCACGAGGACCGGGCTCCCGGTGCCTCGCAGGTGCCCGGGCGCCCCTCGGTCGTCGTGCGCGAACTGCGAGCCGACGACGAACAGCCCTGGAAGGCGCTGCGGCTGGCGGAGAACGACCGACTCGCTCCCTGGGAGGCCACTCTGCCGGTCGGCGGTGGGGAGTCGCTGAGCACCTTCCCCGCCTTCCTGCGCCGCCAGACCCACCGGGCCAGGCTCGCAGAGGCGATGCCCTTCGTCGTCGAGGTCGACGGCGCCTTCGCTGGGCAGATCGCCGTCGATCCGATCATCTGGGGTGCCATGCGCAGCGCCCAGGTGGGCTACTGGATCGGCTCGGCTTGGCAGGGGCGCGGGATCATGCGCCTGGCGGTGGCCCTCGTCCTCGACCACCTGCTGGGGCCGGTGGGGCTGCACCGCGTGGAGATCAACGTGCGCCCCGACAACGAGCGGAGCCTGGCGCTGTGCCGTGGTCTTGGGCTGCGCGAGGAGGGGCTGCGCCGCGGCTACATGCACATCAACGGAGCCTGGGCCGACCATGTCTCCTTCGCGGCCCTTGCCGAGGAGGCCCACGGGCCGGATGGTGCCGGGTTCGAGCAGCGACTCACGCGCGGGTGACGCTTTTTCACGGCATGCGCGCAGGCTGAGGCGGGGCTGGTCTCCGGGGTGCGGCGGGTGCGTCCACGGCGCGTTCGGGGTGGCTGTCGGCTGGTCGGTGACGACGTGCTCAGCGAGACGGAAGAAACGTGTGTGACTCATGTGGTGACAGAGGTGTCATGCTGACAGTGTGACGTCATGAATCCCAGGTATTTCGAAGGAAAGCCGGAGTGTTCCTGCGCAGGGACGAGGGCGGGCGCGCTTACGGTTGCTGTGTGGGAATCGAGATCTGGGCAGTCATCGCCCTCATCACGGTTCTCTCCGTGTACCTCCTTCCGCTTTTAGTGGGGCGCCGCGAGATGGCTCGACGCTCCAACGTCCAGGACCGCTACTCGGCTGAGCTGCGGGTCCTGGCGACGGGTACGGCCGCCGTCGGGCGTGACGAGACCTGTGCGAGCAGTGGGCATGCGGAGCTCTTTCGACGTCGACCGGAGGTGAGGGTGATGAACAGGCCCGCCGTGAGGAATGTGCGTGCCCTGCGCACCGAGCGCGAGCTCGACCGTGCCCGCCAGGTTCACGCCCAGGGCCGTGAGCGCCGTCGGGTCGCCGCCTCGCACCGTGGGATCGTCGCCAGCGTCCTGCTCGGAGTCTCGCTCGGCGCCTGGGTGCTGGGTCTTCTCACGGCTCTGCCGTGGTGGCCCGCCCTGCTGCCCACCGCGCTGCTGGGAACCTCGATGGTGGCCGGACGCCGAGCCGCGCTGGCCTCGGCCGCGGCGGACCGCCGTGAGCGCCGCCGCATCGCCGAGCTCGAGCAGACCCTGGTAACCCTGACCGGTCGGCGCTCCTCGGCCTCGGTCGTGGCCGCGCCCCGTTCCGTCGTCGACAGCACTCGCAGCGCCTCCAGCGGTGCCGGCAGCGCCGTCAGTGCCAGTGCGGCCTCGCCCGCCGTGTCCGCCGAGTCTGTCGACTCCGGCGCGCAGGACTCCTTCATGGAGCGCCTCGCCCGCGAGGGTGCCCAGCGCTCGGCGTCGTCGCCCCGGGAGACAGCCGCCACGGAGTCCGCCGAGTCCGCCGTGCCTGCTGAAGCCACCACTGACAGCCCCGCTGAGGCGACCGGCACCGCTGCTGTCCGTCCCTCCCGGACCATCGACTCCGAGGAGGAGCGACTGGCCAAGCTCGACGCCGATCTGGACGCCGAGACCGCCGCAGCCGTGGCCGCCGAGCGCGAGGCGACCCGCCGCGCCTCGGTCTACGTGCCCTCGCGCCATGCCGGCAGGGTCTCCCGGGACATGGGCATGCGCGAGGCGGTCTCCCGCGATGGCGATGAGGAGAGCTCGCCGCGCACCAAGGACTTCGTCGCCTCCCTGTCGACCTCGACCTCCCGCAGCCTGTCCGGCTGGGGCAAGCTCTTCGCCGAGGCGAGCGCCATCGAGCAGGAGGCGCAGGAACGGGATGCTGCGGCCTCCGCCCCTGAGGCGGCTGCGCCGGCCCGACCGGCCGCTGCGGCCTCCCCCCA
>NZ_JASPEP010000033.1:0-26369 GCF_031292835.1 Actinomyces stomatis | reverse complement strand
TCCGGTCGGACCACCTGCGGCTACAGCACCGCCGGCTCTGGCAGCGCCGCCGGCGGGGATGAGCAGGCGGGCCACGAGCAGCTCGAGCTGGAGTCGGGGGGAGGTGGCGCCGACCATGGCGGTCAGCGCCTGGGCGGTGATGTCGGCGGCGCGGGAGAGGGCGGCGGCCCCCATGGTGCGGGCCTGAAGGTCCATGCGCTCGAGCTCATCGACCGGCATGGAGCCGAGCGCCGCACCGGCCTCGGAGCCGGCCAGGGCGATGACGAGGAGGTCGCGCAGGCGGGCCAGCAGGTCCTCGACGAAGCGGCGGGGGTCGTGCCCGGAGGAGACGACCCGGTCCACCACCCGGAAGACGCCGGCGCCGTCGGATGCCGCGATGGCGTCGACGCACTGGTCGAGCATGGTGGTGTCGGTGTAGCCCAGCAGGGCGACGGCCCGCTGGTAGTCGACGCCGCCGTCGTGCGCCCCGCCGATGAGCTGGTCCATGACCGAGAGGGTGTCGCGCACGGAGCCGCCGCCGGCGCGCACCACGAGGGGGAAGACGCCGGGGCCGATCTCGACGCCCTCGGCTCGGCACAGGTGGCCGAGGTAGCCCTCGAGGGTGTCGGGCGGGACGAGGCGGAAGGGGTAGTGGTGGGTGCGCGAGCGGATGGTGCCGATGACCTTCTCCGGCTCGGTGGTGGCGAAGATGAACTTCACGTGCGCGGGCGGCTCCTCGACGAGCTTGAGCAGTGCGTTGAAGCCCTGCGCGGTGACCATGTGGGCCTCGTCGAGGATGAAGATCTTGTAGCGGTCGCGGGCCGGGGCGAAGGCGGCGCGCTCGCGCAGGTCGCGGGCGTCGTCGACGCCGTTGTGGCTGGCGGCGTCGATCTCGACGACGTCGAGGCTGCCGGGTCCGCCGGTGGCCAGGTCCCGGCAGGAGGGGCAGGTGCCGCAGGGGGTGTCGGTGGGGGCCTGGGCGCAGTTGAGGCAGCGGGCCAGGATGCGCGCCGACGTCGTCTTACCGCAGCCGCGCGGGCCGGAGAAGAGGTAGGCGTGGGTGACGCGGTCGGCCCTCAGCGCCGCCATGAGCGGAGCGGTGACGTGGTCCTGCCCGATGACCTCCTGGAAGGTGTCGGGGCGGTAGCGGCGGTACAGAGCGGTGGTCACGGCCCGAGCCTAATCGGCCGGGCCGACCCCGTGCGAGGGACCGGGTGAGTCAGGTTCCATCTGGCACGATGGGGGAGCCGGCGCGCCGCCGACTGGAGAAAGGGAGGAACCATGCCTGTCACCGAGGCGCTTGTCACCCGCAACGCCGTCTACTCGGCCGAGGTCCTCTCCAGGGGCGGTCTGGCGGCCAAGGGTGCGCAGAAGGTCGCCGTCGTCGCGTGCATGGACTCGCGCGTGGACGTCTTCGCGGTCCTGGGGCTCGCCCCGGGCGAGGCTCACGTGATCCGTAACGCCGGAGGCCTCGTCACCGAGGACACGATCCGTTCTCTGACGATCAGCCAGCGCCTCCTGGGCACCGAGGAGATCCTCCTCATCCACCACACCGACTGCGGCATGCTCTCCTTCACCGACGAGGAGCTCTGCCGCACCCTGGAGGAGGAGACGGGCGCGCGGCCGACCTGGGCGCCGGGCTCCTTCACCGACCTGGCCGACAGCGTGCGCCAGTCAGTCACCCGCATCAAGGCCTCGCCGTTCGTCCCCCGCGCCGACGCCGTGCGCGGCTTCATCCTGGACCTGGCCACCGGCCGCCTGGAGGAGGTTGACGCCGCCGAGGCCTGATCCTCGAGGGCCTCGACGGCACTGCACGAGGTTGGGGACCCGCCCGGGCACGTGAGGACCCCTCGCGCACCCGCCAGAGCCTGCTTACCCTTGCTACCTTCCGGTCCTGGGGGATTCGCTGGATGACGCCACACGAGGGGCCGAGCGAGAGACTACCTGATCCGGCCCCCGGTTGCGAACCGCCCCCACCAACCTCGCGTGACAGATCCCACCGCCCCGGGCTGGCCCCGGGGATGGGCGTTCCGATATATTCCTTTCTCGTTGCACGTGGTTGTAGCCGCGTGGAGCACCTGGAGGATTCGCCTAGTGGCCTATGGCGCACGCTTGGAAAGCGTGTTGGGTGCAAGCCCTCGGGGGTTCGAATCCCCCATCCTCCGCCACCACCCCGGAATCTCCGCGATTCCGGGGTCTTTCTATACCACCCTCACTGCCCGCCGCCCCACAGGAACCGGCAGGGATCTCTCCCCATCGACGCGGCCACCGCCTCCTGCCACGATGACCTCATGCGCACGAAGACCTCATCCCTCATCGCCCTGCCGACCGCGCTCCTTCTCGCCCTGAGCCTCAGCGCCTGCGACGAGGATGCGGTCAGCACTCCCTCCACCCGTCCCTCCTCCTCGGCCAAGGCCGACTCCACGGACTCCCCCAAGGACAAGGACGCCCGGGACTCCGACGACGACTCCTCGGCCACCCCCGAGGCCGACGCCTCAGCCGACTCCAGCGCCGGAGCGGATGGCGATGCCAAGACCGTCGGCATCCGCGACCTCAAGGCCGGCGACTGCATCTCCGAAATGGTCACCGGGACCAAACACGGCGAGACGGGCTCCACGGGCGCGAAGCTCGTCGACTGCTCCGCTCCCCATAAGTACGAGGTGACCGGAACGGGGCAGTCCTCAGCCTCCAGCTACGCCGAGGCGAACACCCCGGAGGAGATCACCACCGTCTGCACTCCGGTGCTGGAGAGCTACGTGGGCTCCCCCTCCAAGGCCAAGAAGTACCAAGTAGCGGCCCTCGCCCCTGTGCAATCCTCCTGGGACCAGGGGGACCACTCCTTCGTCTGCTTCGCCCAGAACCCGGATGAAACACCATTGAACAATTCCATCAAGAACTCCTAGTCTGTCCTCATCGAGCTGGACGACCGCGCACGGGCGGACCACTGGTTGAGGAAGACCACTTCTTCCTCCCAACGCCTCGCGAATGCTGTCCAGCTTCCCACTCCGGCCGGGTGGCGACTCTCCGTTTCTCCGTCTCATGTCGCCACCCGGTCCTTATCCCAGATTTTTTCAGCGGACTTTTCGAGCGTGGCCAGGTTCCTGCAGAAAACCGGCACAATCCCACCATTCCGACTGTTACGGTTCGACGCATGAGCACCCGGACCACGCTCCTCGCCCTCCCCATCGCAGCCGTTGTCGCCATGGGGCTGACCTCCTGCAGCCTGTTCTCCTCGGACACCACCACCGCCACCAAGGATCTCGAGGTCGGGAACTGCTACAACACGGTGAGCGAAAAGTCCGGCGGCAAGGAGCCGGTCGGCGAGGTCACCGTGGTCGACTGCGCCAAGGCGCACACCTATGAGGTCATCGCCCAGACCACCTTCGGCGAGGACATCAAGGAGCTCCCCAATGAACGCGCGATCGCGTCTCTGGGCCAGGGCTTCTGCCTGGGCGAGGACTTCACCAAGTACGTCGGGATCGAGTCCGGCAAGACCAACTATCAGGTCGAGTACCTCACACCCAGTAAGGACACCTGGGCCAAGGGGGACCGCAAGATCAGCTGCGTCGTCACCCAGGGGGACAAGTCACAGGTCAAGGGCTCGGCCAAGAACTCCAAGAAGTAGTCCTCACCGCTCGTCCTCAGCGAGCCTGGGCGCGCTGAGGGCGGCGCCGTGCCCCGGCGGTGTCCGGGGACGACGGCGTACCGTAGGGAACCGGTCCGAGTCCCGCCAGCAGCTCCTCCACGGTCTCGCAGGCCTGCGGCTCGTCTCCGGCCGCTGCGGCGCCGAGGTCGCCCTCCGGTCCGAGCGCGCCGCGCTCGGAATCGGCCTGCGCCATGAGGGCGGTGGAGATCATGAGTTTGATGCGGTTGAGCTGGTTGACTTCGCTGGCGCCGGGGTCGTAGTCGATGGCGACGATGTTGGCCTGGGGGTAGCGGCGTCGGACCTCGCGGAACATGCCTTTGCCCACTACGTGGTTGGGCAGGCAGGCGAAGGGCTGGCAGCACACGATGTTGGGCACGCCGTGCTCGATGAGCTCGATCATCTCGCCGGTGAGCAGCCAGCCCTCACCGGCCTGGTTGCCCGGGGAGAGCACCTTCGATGCCTTGCGGGCCAGCTCGGCCGTGGAGACCTCGACGTCGAAGGTGCCACCGGCGGCGCGCAGGGCGGCGCGGGCCGGGGCCTGGAGCTGCTCGATGAACCACACGGCCGCCTTCTTCTTGGCCACGGACTCCCTGCCGATGCCGTAGGTGTCCGCCTCCCACTGGGCGGTCACCAGCCCGGACAGGAAGAAGGGCAGGAGGCCGGGGACGACAGCCTCGCAGCCCTCGGCCTCGATGACGTCGATGACGTGGTTGTTGGCGTCGGGCTGGAACTTCACCAGGATCTCGCCGACGACGCCGACGCGCGGGCGCCGGGGCTCGTCGCGGCGGGGCAGGTCGTTGAACTCGCGGACCATCTCGCGCAGGAGGCGGCGATAGCCGATGCGCCCGCCCCAGGTGGTCGAGCGGCCCCGGTGCTCGAAGTACTCGGCGATGATGCGATCCCAGCGCGCAACGAGCTCCTGGGTGGCGCCTTCGACCACCTCGTAGGGGCGCACTCGTAGCAGGCAGGTGTTGAGGGTGTCTCCGATGATGATGCCCTGGAGCATCTTCAGGCCCATGGTGGCGGTCAGCTCGAATCCGGGGTTGGACTCGATGCCCTGCAGGGAGATGGCCACGACCGGCACCTGCGGGTAACCGGCCTCGCGCAGGCCCTTGCGCAGCATGGCGGCGTAGTTGGTGGCCCGGCAGATGCCGCCGGTCTGAGAGATGGCCACGACGCAGGAGTCGGGGTCGTGGCTGCCGTCGGTGAAGGCGCCGATGAGCTGGCCGATAACCATGATGGCGGGGAAGCAGGCGTCGTTGTTGACGTAGCGCAGCCCCACCTCGAGGTCGTCGCGGCTGGCGGACTGAAGCAGCTCGACCTTGTAGCCCAGGCGCCGCATGAGCGGCTCCAGGGGTCGGAAGTGCACGGGGCTCATCTGCGGCATGAGAATGGTGTGGGTGGCGCGCATGGCCTCGGTGAAGACCGGGCCGGTGGCCCCCGGCAGCTCTCGCCCTCCGACGGCGACGCCCACCTCGCGCGGCCCGGCCGCCTTCTCAGTCTTGTCAGTGCCCTTCCGCGCCGACCGGTCGGCTGCCTTCGCGAAGGGCTCATCGGTGGGGGCGGTCGTGTCGATCTCGACGGCGTCGTCGACAGCGCCGTCGGCCTCCTCGGCGCGAGTGGTCTTCTCCGCCGCGCGGGCCTCGGAGGCGGCGGCCAGGGAGCGCAGGCGGATGGTGGCGGCGCCGAGGTTGGAGACCTCGTCGATCTTGAGGCTCGTGTAGACCCCACCGGCGGACTCCAGGATCTCCTGGACCTGATCGGTGGTCAGGGCGTCGACCCCACAGCCGAAGGAGTTGAGCTGGACGAGCTCGAGGTCGTCGCGGGCGGTGACGAGCTCAGCGGCCTGGTAGAGGCGCGAGTGGTAGGCCCACTGGTCGCGCACCCGCAAGCGCCCGGTGACGCCCTGGGTGGCCACGGGCTTGGGCGTGGGCAGGCCGACGCCGGTGACGTCGGACCAGTCGGCGGGCGCTTGCGGGTCGGGACGGAACTCGTCCACCCGGCGGCGCAGTGCGTCCACGGCCCGGCTGAGCGCCCCGGTGGCGACGGCGTGCTCGGCGCCGTCTCCGGCTTCGAGGGCCCCGTCCGTGCCGGGTGACGAGCCGGCCTGGCGGGCGATGGCGGCCCAGTCGGTCTTCTTGGGCTTCTTGGGCCTTGCCGATCTGGCGGGGCGCTCTCCCGGCTCAGCCCGCCCCGGTTTGCCGGCCTTGCCGGCGTCACCGGTCTCCTCGGACTTCCCGGCGACTTCGGCGGTGTCGGCGGCTGCGGCGTCGGGCTCGGGCAGGAGGGAGTCCTCGGACAGGACCGCCAGGCCCAGGGTGTTGATGACGTCGGGGATGCCGTGGTTGATCTCGGGGTCGATGTGGTAGGGCCGTCCGGCCAGAACGATGCCCTTGCGGCCGTTGTCCTCCATCCACGTCAGGGCGCGGCGGCCCTCGGTGCGCACGTCGGCCTTGAAGGCGGCGTCCTCCGCGAAGCCCGCGGCCACGGCCCGGCGGGCCTCGGGCAGGGTGACGCCCCAGTCGGCGAAGACCTCGACGAGCCGCTCAGCGAGCGTCGCGGGGTCGGCCAGATTGAGGAAGGGGGAGAGCATCCGTACGCCCGAGCCCCCCTCAACGCCGTCGGGTCCTTCCTGCTGTCCATCGCGAACGGCCTCGACGTTGTTGCGGATGACCTCGGGGTAGGTGGCCACGATCGGGCAGTTGAAGTGGTCGTCGGCGCCCTGGACGAGCTCACGCTCGTAGAACACGCAGGGGAACCAGATCGTCTTGATGCCCTTGGCGATGAGGGCCTCGATGTGCCCATGGGCGAGCTTGGCCGGGTAGCAGACGTTCTCCGAGGGGATCGTGTCCATACCGGACTCGAAGAGCTCGTGGTTGGAGCGCCCCGAGATCATGACGCGGAAGCCCAGCGAGGTGAGCACCGTGAACCACAGGGGGTAGTTCTCGTACATGCCCAGCACCCTGGGAATGCCGATGTCACCGCGCGTGGCCGCGCCCTCCCGCAGGCGCCGGTAGGAGAAGGCCCGCTTGTACTTGTAGTCGTAGAGGTTGGGCAGGTCGGACTTGGTGGCGCGCCGCTCCTGAGTGGCGCCCCGCTCGCAGCGGTTGCCGGAGATGTGGCGCTGTCCGTCGTTGAAGGTGGTGATGGTCAGCTGGCAGTGGTTCTGACACAGCTTGCAGGTGGCGGTCTCGGTGGTCAGGCTGAAGCGGGAGAGCTCGCCCAGGCTCATGAGGCCCGAGGGCACTCCGTCATAGGTGGCCCGGGCGCTCAGGGCCGCGCCGAAGCAGCCCATGAGACCGGCGACGTCGGGGCGCACCACCTCCCGGCCGGTGAGCAGCTCGAAGGCCCGCAGCACCGCGTCATTGAGGAAGGTGCCGCCCTGGACCGAGACCCGTTCGCCGAGCTGGTCGGCGTCCTTGAGCTTGATGACCTTGTACAAGGCGTTGCGCACCACCGAGTAGGACAGGCCCGCACTGATCTCCCCCACGGTGGCCGACTCGCGCTGGGCCTGCTTGACCGAGGAGTTCATGAACACAGTGCAGCGGCTGCCCAGGTCCACCGGTCGTTCGGCCTGCAGGGCGGCCTCGGCGAACTCGCCGATCTCCAGTCCCATGGACCGGGCAAAGGTCTGCAGGAAGGAGCCGCAGCCGGCCGAGCATGCCTCGTTGACGCTGATGGAGTCGATGGCATCGCCCTTGATGCGCAGGTACTTCATGTCCTGGCCGCCGATATCGATGACCGAGGTGACCCCGGGGTTGAGGTAGGCCGCTGCTCGGTAGTGCGCCATCGTCTCGACCACGCCCTCGTCGATGCGCAGCGCCGCCTTGACCAGGGACTCCCCGTAGCCGGTGACGCAGGAGCGCACGATCCGCACGCCATCAGGCATCTCGCGGTGGATGCGGCGCAGGATCTCCACGGCGGCCGTCACCGGGTCGCCCTCGTTGCCGGCGTAGTGCTCCCACACGATCCGCCCGCGCCCGTCCAGGACCACGGCCTTGATCGTCGTCGAGCCGGCGTCGATCCCCAGGAAGCAGTCACCGTCCTGGTGCTCCCCGCCCGTCCTCGGCGCCGAGGCCGCACCGGGGGCCTCACCGCCGAGTTCATCGTCGGCGCCACCCGAGTCCCCCAGCGCTCCCGCCTCTTGAGCAGGCTCCTTAAGGACCGGCCAGTGGGCCCGTTCAATGTGCGCGCGGGCGTGACGCTCGCGGAAGGCCTCCAGCTCGGCGGCATCCTTGAACAGCGGGCGCATCCGAGAGGTCCCGAGGGACAGGGCCTTGCGGGTGGCCAGACGGGTGGACAGCTCCGAGATCGGCGTCGACTCACCCGAGGAGAGCAGGGCGGCACCGATGGCAACGTAGAGCTGGGCGTTGTCGGGGCAGGTGAAGGAGTCGACCTGGTCCGCCAGGGTCCGCTCGAAGGCGGCGCGCAACTGGGGCAGGAAGTGCAGCGGTCCGCCCAGGAACATGACGCGACCGCGGATGGGGCGCCCGCAGGCCAGTCCCGCAATGGTCTGGGTGACCACGGCCTGGAGGACGGAGGCGGCCAGGTCCTCCCCGGCGGCGCCCTGGTTGATGAGCGGTTGGAGGTCGGACTTGGCGAAGACCCCGCAGCGCGAGGCGATGGGGTAGAGCGTCGTGTAGCGCGAGGCCAAGTCGTCCAGGCCGGCGGCGTCGGTGTGGAGGAGCTGAGCCATCTGATCGATGAAGGCTCCGGTGCCACCCGCGCAGGTGCCGTTCATGCGCTGCTCGGGAGTGGGGTGGAGATAGGTGATCTTGGCATCCTCACCACCGAGCTCGATGACGACGTCGGCCTGCGGATCGCACACGCGCACCGTCTCGGTCTCGGCAATGACCTCCTGGACGAAAGGCAGACCCATGAGGGCGGCCAGGGACAGCCCGGCACTGCCGGTGACCGCCCCGCGCACGACGGCACCCGGATAGGCCCGAGCGACCTCGCCCAGCAGCCGGGTCAGCTCACCGCGCACGTCCGCGTTGTGACGCCGGTACTCAGCGAACACAGGAGACACCGACGCCGTGTCAGGCCGAGCACCGGTAGGGGCCTCAGGCGAGTGCTCAGGAAGGAGAACGAGCTTGATGGTGGTCGAGCCGATGTCCAGCCCCATCCGCAGGACTGTCGGCGTGCCGTCGGCCCCGGACGCCACCGGATGCGCAGCCGACCCCGCGGCCGCGACGGATGCGGGCCTCCGCGCTCTGGAGACCGGATCGGGAACGGACATGCTTCACCTCGGCGAGCGCCTGGGCCGGCCCTCTGCGAGCCGACGACGATGTGGGCTGAGCCCTCACCGTATCGAAGAGACACACATGCCTCAACGGCGTTGAAATACCCACCCTCCCCCGCCGTCACCCACCGAGCCTTTTGGCGTCATAACGCCAAGAGAGCACTACGAGCACCCAGGACTCACACCGAAGTTCTGAACACTGTTGAATATCGCGCCGATAGACTTTTCTAAAAATACGACGCTCGTCACACATCCTCGAGGCCGTCGACCCCGACCAAGTGCTGCATTTCCCGGAGCTTCTCCATTTTCTGTCGGGCTGACAGCCAGAGGAGACGGGCGCGCTCGTAGTCTCCAGGAGTGACCAGCGACGCCCCCAACGCTCCGCCGTCGACGGCGTTACCCGAGGAGGAGACACCCGAGCCCACCCTCCTCAGCCGCGCACACCGTCGTGGGCCTCGACGTCGGCCGGACTCTGCCAGCACCCAGCCGCCCCCCACACGCGAGGCCATCCTGACCGCTGCCCGCGAGTCGTTCCTCGCCCAGGGCTACGAGGGCACGACCATCCGGGCAGTGGCTCGCACAGCCGGAGTCGACCCGGCACTCGTGTCGTACTACTTCGGCTCCAAGGGGGACCTGTTCGGGGCGGCCGTCAACCTGCGAGTGCGCGCGAGCAAGGAGATCGCAGCCGCCATCAGCGGAGACCTACGCTCAGCCGGCCCCCGGCTGGTGCGGCTGTCGCTGACCGCCTGGGACGACGCCGCTGACGGCGTCACCTTCCGCACCCTGCTGCGGTGGATGGCCACGGATATCAGCGCCCCTGAGGCGATCCAGAACTACGCCACTGAGCAGATCGCAACCCCGATGGCCGAGGCTCTTCAGCAGTCGGGTCTGTCGGGAACCTCGGCGCGCGAACGGGCCACCCTGGCCGGCTCCCAACTGGTGGGGCTAGCCATGGTCCGCTATGTGCTGCGCCTGGAGCCCATCGCCGGCGCGAGCATCGATCACCTCGTGGAGGCTGTCGGACCGACGATCCAGCACTACCTCACCGGCCGGCTGTAGCCCGAGTGAGTCGTCGGGCTCACAGGTGAGGGCTTCTCGGACAGAGACCGGCTGCATGTCCTCGCCCGGAACCATCCGGGCGCAAGAACCGGTTCGCCCCGGTGATGAGTCACCGGGGCGAACAGAAACGTACCGAGATTGCCTCGGGTCCGATTCAGAATGTCTCGTAGCGCGCGGAACTGAGGAACACGCCGTGACCGGTCTCGGTGTTGCGGCAAGTCATGCCGGTCTCCTCGGAGCTGCACACCCAGGATCCGAAGGTCACGGACTGGCCGTACTCCACCACCTGGGGCGAGGAACCACCACCACGGAACGCTTCATCGAGAGAGAAGGCACCCTCGCTACGGCCACCGAGCTGCGGAGTTCCCCCGGAGCTGAGGTCGAACCACCACTTCGGCGAGCCCGCCTCGTCCCGGCCGTAGGTGGCGTCGGAGCGGTAGGACAGCACACCGCAGCCCGCGAAACGGGCAGACAGGTCGCAGCCGATGTTGCCCGACGGCGACACGATCATGGCGGTCTTCTCCGAGACGAGGTTGTCCGGGACGAAGGACGTGGCCTGACCGGCCGACTCGTCAGCGGGGGCGGCGGGCTCGGCGGGCGTCTGCGCGGGAGCGCCCTTGTCAGCCGGCGCATCGGCCGGCTTGTCAGCGGGCTTGTCAGAGCTGTCTGAGGGAGCCTGCGCGGGCTGGGCGGGCTCGGAGGGCTTCTGAGCCTCAGGGGCCGCCGGCTGCGGCTTCTGAGCGGACCCGGCGTGGGACCCTCCGGCGTCGTTCGTACTCCCCTGGGCCTGCGGGGACTTGGCGGCACCACCGCTCTGCGAGCCAGGAGCATCCGTCTTGCCGGAGGCCGCGGCCTTGGTGGCGCCGTTCCCACTTGCGGAGGGACGGGGCTCATCGGCCCGCGGGCTCGCTGGACGGGAGTGAGTACCGGAGGAGGGCTGCGCCGCGGAGGCGTCGCCGGAGCCCTTACCGGTGGGGCTGGGGATGCGAGGAGAGGCGTGCCCCGCCTTCTGCCCTGAAGTCGCCTTGGCGCCGGCCGTCGACTGCGCCTTCGCAGATGACGACGAGCCCGTGGTGCCCTGCTGATTGGCGTTGGAGGCACCACCGGACTGACAACCGGCCAGAAGCATGGCGGTCGAGGTGAGAACGACAAGGGACAGGGGAATGGTGAAGCCGCTTCGGCGGACCGCGATGGTCATGACTGCGGCATCCTTTCGGTCGAGGTCGGTGCAGCCAACACGGTACTAGAGCCCTGAACAGGAGGGGAACCGTCTGAAAGTCAAGCGCCCCACCGATTTCCGGCGTCAGACATCCCACCTTCCCAGGAAACCACCAGATATCGCTGCGATAACGCCAATCACGGAGAGATGACGAAACCATCGTTCTACGGGCCACATTCCAACTAGTGAGACAGATAACGGAAGGGCCTCCGCTCCCCGGAAGGGCGCAGGAAGGTCGACCCCGCCGGACCGGCACCGCGGGCGGGCGGGATGTTGGACGACCCACGGCTCCCCCACGCACCTCCGGCCGCTTCATTCACTAGGATGTTGCCGTGATCTTCAAGGCAGTGCGAGAGAGGCCCCCTTACCCCGACCACGGGGTCACCACTCAGCGCGATTGGGCCGTCATCGCACCTCGACAGATCCGCCTGGCCGACCTCACCACCACCCGCGCGACCCTCGATCTGCGCAGCCTCCTGGATGACGACTCCACCTTCTACGGCGACCTGTTCGCCCATGTCGTCTCTTTCAAGGGGGACCTCTACCTGGAGACCGGACTGCACCGGGCGCTGCGCGCCGCCCTGCAGGGACGCACCGCGATCCACGCCCGCATCCTGGAGGTCACGGAGGACGGGGTGCCGCGGCTCGCCCCGGCGCCACCGAGCGCCTGACCCCCGCCGCCAGCACTCGGTGACCCACCCAGCAGCCTCAGGCCACGGCTCGGTCCCATGTCACATCGAGCCCACCACTGCCCGATGAGCGCCGTCGTCCATTAGTCTGGATCCGTGAGTAGTCCCGCAGATCCGCGCGCCGCGTACCGGCGGCACATGCAGCACCGTCAGGCCACCGTCATCGGCACCATCCTGGCCGTCATGGTGGTCGCGGTCGCCGTGAGCCTCCTGGTATCGCTGGGAATCCTGCCCGCCTACAACCCGGGCTTCTCGCAGCCCAAGAGCACGGCGACCTACGTGCCCCAGCCCTGCCCGCCCAGCGGCGCTAAGACCGTCGACGTCACCAACATTGAGAAGATCAACATCTACAACGGCTCCGAATCAGTGGGACTGGCCGCCACGGTGCAGCAGGAGCTGGAGGAGGCGGGCCTGACCGTCACCTCGGCGAACGACTGGCCCGGCGGCATCTACAACGGCGAGGTCCAGATCATGGCGTCCAAGGGCGGCCTGACCAACGCCTACTCCCTGGCCCAGATCTTCCCCAACTCCACGGTGCAGCTCGACAACAGCCTGTCCGACAGCGACACCACGGTCTCCGTGGTCCTGGGCAAGGAGTACCTGCAGAACGCCCTGAAGTCGGACGAGATCAAGCTTCTCGGCGCCGACAAGCCCATCACCGCCCCCAGCGACTGCGTCCCGGCGGACAAGGCCTCCACGAAGAAGCCCAGCTGATCCGGGGCCGCCGAGCCCCGGCGGGATCCATCCGACGACGGCTCCTTGCCCCGATCGAAGACGTACTTCTCCGACGAGGACTGCGTCGTCCCCCAGATGACTGGGGTCTAACCTCAGTCATCTGGGGGAGAAGTACGTTGTGGACGGGAAACGCAGTTCCCGATTCGGAACGTCATTGCGTCTGAGACGCTAGCTCGGGTTCGGTTCCAGGATGAGGCCGGCCCGCCCCACCGGCGTCTTGAGATGTCATGGCACCCAAAGCCCTCAGGAGCCATCAGGCAACACAGCAATGCCCGAGTGGCAGCCGATGCGCTGAACGCGCACATCGGCTGCCACTTTTTCTGCCACTTTTCTGCGGCACCTACCGACAACGCGCCTCAGGCGCGGCTCTCGCCGGCGACCTCAGCGCCGTCGGCGCTCGACGCCGTCGGGGCGTCCGCCGCTGACGCGGCCGAGGGGGAGTGGGCGGCACGGCTGGAGTAGGCCGGCCCCTCCAGCTCGGTGCCGGCCGGGGCCGAGGCCGGGGACGCCTGCTCCAAGTTGGTGCCACGCACCTTCGAGATCCAGCGCATGGCGTGGTAGACGCCGATGGCGGCCGCCGACCCGAGGGCGATGCCCTTGAAGGTCATGTCGCCCCAGACCAGGGTGTAGTCGGCAATGGCCACCACCATGGACACGGCTGCCGTGTTGAGGTTGACCGGGTCGGAGAAGTCCACACGGTTCTGCACCCAGATGCGCACCCCCAGCATGCCGATCATGCCGTACAGGACCGTGGCGGCCCCGCCCAGGACACCGGCCGGGATCGTGGCGATGACCTGGCCGAACTTCGGCAGGAGGGACAGGCCCAGGGCACTCAGCGCCGCCACCACGTAGGCGGCGGTGGAGTAGACGCGGGTGGCGGCCATGACGCCGATGTTCTCCGCGTAGGTGGTGGTGCCCGAACCACCGCCGGTGCCGGCGAGCATGGTGGACAGCCCGTCGGCGAACAGGGCCCGGCCGGTGACGTCGTCGAGGTCCTCCCCGGTCATGGCGGAGACGGACTTGACGTGGCCGATGTTCTCAGCGATGAGGACGAGCACCACGGGGATGAACAGACCCAGGTAGCGCACGTCGAAGGCCGGGGCATGAAAGTCGGGCAGCCCCACGACGGGGGCCTTGGCGACACCATCGAAGTTGACCTCCCCGCGCAGCACCGCGGTGACGTAGCCGATGAGTACGCCGAAGAGGATCGCCAGTCGCCCGATGATGCCCTTGAACATCACGGTGATGACCAGGATGGAGACGATCGTGACGACCGCCGTCACGGGGCCCTTCGTAACATTGCCCCAGGCCGCGGGGGCCAGGTTGAAGCCGATGAGGGCGACGATCGCGCCGGTGACGATCGGCGGCATGAGATGGTCGATCCAGGCGGACCCGACCAGGTGGACGATGACGCCCACCACCAGCAGGCACAGCCCCACGGAGATGATCCCTCCCTGCGCCAGGGCGGCCTTGTGGGGGTCAAGGGGGACCCCACTGTCACGTGTATAGCCGGTCACGGCTCCGATGGGGGCCAGGAGCGCGAAGGAGGAGCCCAGGTAGCTGGGCAGGCGCCCGGAGGTGATGCCCAGGAACAGCAGGGTGCCCGCACCGGTGAAGAACAGCGTCGTCGCCGGGTCGAAGCCGGTCAGCAGCGGCACCAGGAAGGTCGCGCCGAACATGGCGACGATGTGCTGGACACCGATGCCGATGGTGCGCGGCCAGGAGAGGCGCTCACCGGGGGCGACGACCTCGCCCGGAGCGATGGAGCGGCCATCGCCATGCAGGCGCCAGCCGCGAGAGGGGGAAGAGGACACGAGTGAACTCCTGCCTAAGCAACGAGGGGAATGACTGTGTCCCGTGGGAAATCCACTCGCGGGAGCCCCGCGGGACGCTTGGCAGGACCCGGCAGAGCCTGCCGGGACTTCAGCATAGCCCCTGCTCGGCAGACACGCGGACCGGGCTCCTCGCGGGCACCCGTCGGGCCCCTTCCGACTCATCCGCGGGAAGGATGCCGCCCCCGGGCGCCGGCGGTGCATGATGTGGGCATGAGCACCGTCGGGACCTCCCCTCCAGGACAGAGCGCGCCACGCTTCTCGCCGAGCTCGGAGCAGTACGTCGACGGGCTCCCTCCGGGATTCGTCTTCCCCGGCACTGAGAACCTCGACCCGGCAGAAATCTTCTCCGGACCCGGCTACACGGCGCCCCGTCTCCGCACCGACTCCGGGGCGACGGCCGCCCTGGTCTGCGGGCTGCTCAGCTTCATCCCCCTCGTCGGGGTCGCCGCGATCATCCTGGGCATCGGCACGCTGCGGCGCCTGCGCCACAGCTATGACTCCGGCGAGGGACTGGCCTGGCTGGGGCTCATTCTGGGAGCCGTCTCCGTCATCCTGTGGCTCTGCGTCCTCGTAGTCGTGCTGTTCGTGGCCTAGAAGGTCACACGGCCACACCCGGTCAGCAGGTCCCCTACAGTGGTCCCGTGAAGCCTTTCATCATGGTGACCACGCGCCCCGAGCACGAGGCGGCGCAGGACGAGTACGAGTCCTTCCTGGCTCAGAGTGGCCTATCTCGCGGCGATCTGCAGCACATCGCCCTGGAGGAGGTCGACTTCCTCGACTCCTTCACCGCCGCAGACGTCTCCGGGGTGCTCATCGGAGCCAGCCCCTACAACGCGGACACGCCGGCGGCTGAGAAGACCCGCAGTCAGCGCAACGTCGAGGAGCAGATCCGCGAGCTGCTCGGGGTGATCCTCAAGGAGGGCATCCCCCTCCTGGCCACCGGCGTCGCACTCCAAGTGCTGGCCGCCTACCTGGGCACCGAGGCGCAGGAGGAGTTCGGTGAGGAGCTGGGCGCCGTCGACCTGTTCCTGACGGCGGAGGGCCGCGAGGACCCGCTCCTGCAGGGACTCCCCCAGGTGGTCACGGTGTTCGCAGGTCACTACGAGGGCGTCGGAGAGGTGCCCGCGCACGCGACTCTGCTGGCGAGCTCGCCCGACTGCCCAGTCCAGATGCTGCGCGTGGGCAGGAACGTCTACGCCTGCCAGTTCAACCCCGAGCTCGACGCCGTCCGGTTCGAGCGGCGCGTCAGCATCTACGACGAGGCCGGTTACGGTGACCCGGACATGAGCGAGGACATCCTCACCCAGGCCCGGTCCTCCGAGGCGCATGACGCCGGACAGATTATCCGTAACTTCGTCTCGCACTTCACACGCAGCTGAGTTGCCACTCCCCGGGGCCGGGAGCCCCGAACGACTCAGGGGTACAGGCGCAGCTCCGGAACTGAGAGCCATGACCATCAGGACCTTGCCATGACTTACCCACCCGCCCATCCAGGACCGCCACAGGGACAGAACGGCCCGTCGAGTCCGCCGTACGCACCGCAGGCCGCCTACGGTCGGCCTCCAGTGAGTGCTCCGCAAGGCGGGATGACCTACGGGCAGGCGCCGACGCCGGCCGGTCACGGCACCTACATGCCCCCTGAGCAGGGCGCGATCCCGACACAGTCGGTGCTTCACTCAGCTGGGGCCTCCGCCTTCCCGGGGCAGCCACCTGCGTCCGCGCACGCCTTCGCACCGCAGTACCAGCCGCATCAGCAGCAGTACCAGCAAGGCGCGGGCTCGGACAGCGGATCGGCGTACCTGAGTGGAGCGGTCACCGCACCGGGCTACCTCTCACCGGCCTATCCCACTCCAGCCAGACCGCCGCAGCTGGGCGGTGCGCGCCCGGGGGCGGCCCCATCCCAGCTCTTGGGTGCACCACACCATGTGCCGTGGCGCGGCGCGAAGGCCGTGGCACTCGTGGTGCTGCTCGTGCTCTCCGTCACGACAATCGCGAACTTCTTCACTTCTATGAACGTGTACCTCACGGGCACCCGCACCTGGATCTCCGCCTTGATGGCCGTACTGATATACATCACCATCACACCGAGCCTGTGGTGGCTCGTCCTCGCCTTCCGCCGCCTGTTCCGAAACCAGCCCGTCTCCGAGATCACGGGGTTAGCGCTGTGGTTCGGGTTCCTGACGCTCATGCTTCCAACCGGAACGGCCCAGTCCCATCAGGTTCACGTCGACGCCGCAGTCACTGTTCTTTCTTTCGTCGTCGCCACAGTTGGAGCCGTCGCCACCGCACGACTCAACCAGAGGCTGAAGGACTCACGATCCTGGGTCGTGACCCTGGCCGTGGGCTCTTGTCAGTTCATCCTGTTCAACACGATCCTCCGTTTCGCGAATTTCGGCTGGATCGTCTACGTCTTGGTGTCCAAAGGAAAGAGCATCACTCACTACACCTCACACCTGTGGCTGGCGTGGTCGGACTCCGGTGGAGTCGGCATTCCCCTGGTGCCCGGCCTGGCGTTCTCCACTCTCATCGCCATCCTGTCGGGCGTCAGCCTCGTCCGGGCGGCCCGAGGCTCTTACGACAGGACTTTCAAGATAACGTCCATTGCCTGCGCTTCCCTGCTGACCCTCTACAACATCGTCGTCTCCGCCGCCTTCGGAGGGCCCTCGGGCGACGGACACAGCCACGCATCATCCGAGACCGGCTTCATGCTGCTGACAGTCGTCGTCATCGGGATCATCACCATCGGTTCGACGGTGGCGGCCGCACGTCAACTCACCAACGGGGATTCTGACAGAGGCGTTCAGCAGGGACTTCATGCCAGAGGAGCGCAGGGCATGCAGAACCGCTTCAGCCGGGCTCACCGGTCCCAGGCACCGTGGAGTGGCGGGTACTGAGTCCGCCCCTCTGAACCGCAGGATTGGCACGCGACGTCACCTCGACCATCGACACCGACCGACAGGTCAAGCACAATGCCACTATGCGGCAGCCACCTCAACACCCTCAGAGCAGCCCCACCCCGACGCCGTCGACCTCCACCGGACATAGCCCGGCGACATCGTACGGCGTGATGCCGCGCACCCCGGCACCACCACCGCACGCGGCCTTCACACCGGGCCACTCGCCTCAGAGCGGGCAGCAGGCCCACCACCCCTATCTCTTCCAGGGACAGACCGCCACTCCGACGCAACCGGTGGCCCCGCATCTCTCCAGCATCGGCCAGCCCGCCAAGGGACTCATTCCACCGGACGGCTCAGCGTCGGCACCCCCCGCCGCCATTCCGCCCGCCACCCCCTCCCCCATCGCGGCGCCGACACCCCCTCACTCGTGGAGTTCCCCGCACCACCCTCCCGCACATAGCGGCCCCCAGCCCGTGACCGGTCCGCAGGCGAGACCCGTCAGCCACCCCTGGGGGCGCGACCGAATGGCCGCCCTCATGCTGACGCTGTTAGCGGTTGGGATTCACGTGATATGGACAGTCAATGACACTTCCGCACACCCCGCCTTCCCGTCCTTACGGAATGCGACATGGTGGGAATATTCTCAAGCCTTACAGTACATTCCAAACACATTAGGCGCCTGGTGGCTCATCCTTCTCCTCGTTCCCGTCATCACCATCACCAGGAACCAAGCCAGCACCATCACCACGGCAGCCGCACTTCAACTCTTCTTCGTTGACACATTAATCCTCAACAACAGCCCCATCGGCAATCCCCTGCCTATTTTATGCCTCCTGTTGACTGGTGGTGCGGCGATCTTCACAACCCTGATGGGCAGAACCACCACCCCTCCCCGACACTGGCCGGTCAATCTCGGAATGGCAGTCAATCTGTTCCTCCTAGTGACCATGGCCCATCGACTCATGAAGACATACCTGTTTTCGTCCCATCATGCACGCCTGAGCGATCACGTGGCCAATGTGTGGATGGCTCCGTCCTCCGCAAAGCTCCCGGGAATCCCAATCGCGGCCGGTATAACCATCATGATCATCGTGGCAGCCGTCGCCTCGATCAGTCTTTATCTAGGATTCTCACGCCCCACCAGTCGCGCGTTCCTCTGCACCGTTGGAGTCGCCCCAACACTCATGGCACTGGTCAATATGTATATTCTCTCCGTGTTCGGCCTGTCCGGGGCCATCACCCTCTCGGGGCTCGGCCTGACCAGCGTCGGCGCGGGCACTCATCCGCACGCGGAGTTCCGGGCCTGGATGGCGTCGATCCTCCTCGCTCTTCTCGCCATTGGCGTGACGGCACTCCTGCGCCGCCGCACCTCCGTCGTCCAGCACACGCCGGCTTCCTGGCGTACAGCACAGACCTTGAGCACGGGGGCGCCCGCCTTCGGAGCCGCCACTCCCACGCACGTAGGAGGGCCTCAGACGTACCCACCTGGAGTGAGTGGCATCACTCCCTTGGCGACATCCGTGCGCCCATCGGCTCCGAACTCCTGGTGACGGCGCACCACGTCGGTGCGTCGCCGCTCACCTGGCCACATCGCCTCACCATGTCACCAAGGAGTTCTCCCATGCGTACTCGCAAGATCGTGTCAGCCGCCCTGCTCGTTGCCGCCCTCGCCGTCGGTACCGCAGCCTGCGGTTCCACGAATGCCGACAAGAACAAGATGGAGCAGACCTCCACCCCCAGCGGCACCATGAGCGACAGCAAGATGAGTGATGACAAGACCGCCGACACCAAGATGTCCGATGGGAAGACGGCTGACAACGCCACCTCTGGCAGCATGTCGGACGGCAAGATGAGTGACGACAAGATGTCGGCCGCCCCCTCAGCCAGCGCCATGTCGGACGGCAAGTAGAAGCCGCCCCCGACGGACCGCCTCGATGCGTTGGCCCGTACCCACTGTGGTGGGTACGGGCCAACGCACTGACGAACAAGCGGAGCAGGGAGCCTGTCCTGCATACCGGAGACGTAAGAGTGGCTGAGCAGCCAGGTTAGGAAATGTATTTCCGTCGAGGAGACTTTCATTCAAGACGACTGCTTCCTGATTCCAGCCACCTATGGCAGAACGTAGCCCTCATCTAGAAAGTGACTCCCGAGGCAGAGCATGAACTCACGCCACCCCACTCCCTGAACGCATGGATACATCTCTTCAGGGACTTAAATGACGTCGTTCCCGCCTGCTAGACTTTTCGTATGCGACTACGAGAACCGCCAGGCATACAGACCGGCCGACCTCTGACATATTATCAGCACCTCTGCACCAGGCTCCATGACTCATCATTTCCTGGGCATGAAGTGCATATCGGCACGATCGATCTGGAAACCTCAACACGGGTCATTCACGTCCACATGAAAGATGGCGTAGCCATCATATTGGCTCTCCTCATAGTCGCAGGAGATACACTGGAAGGAGTCAACCTCGACTCCTCCCCTGCCGCCATCAAGCAAGAATTACAAGAGAAGGGTCATCACAGCTCACTCTTCGACGACACGCTCGTCTTTCAGGATGCTCTTGCCGTGCTGTACTTCGACGATGACGGCGCCCCCTCATTCATGGAGTGGTACGACCCGAACTACTGGGACAGCGCCTCGTTCATTGAAGAGGCCTTTCCGTAGCCACCTCACAGCAGCCCTGAGGACACGTAAGAGCATGCATCGAGGATGCAGCGGCGACAGACTGAAGCCTTGAATCCTTAGGGCGGAAGCGGAACACGGGTCTCAAGGGCGTACAGCCTCACTGGGGCACCGTCGGGCCGGCGGCTCCTGACCCCGCTCACGCTCGAAAGTCTGGATATCGGACTCCAGCGCCGCGACGAGTCCCTCGAGCAGTCCCAGTGCCTCGTCGCTGCGGACCTGGCAGATGCGCCGAGTCGCCACCTTCGTGATCGACAGCAACCCGGCCTGCTCCAGCAGCTTGACGTGGTGGGAGACGGCGGTGCGCGACAGTGGTGAGGCTTGAGAGATCTCCCCCACCGTCTGGGGGCCGTGCTGGAGGAGATGGACGACGATCTGCTGGCGCATGGGGTCCTTGAGCGCCTCGAACATGGGGATGCAGTCATTGAGAAGGTCGATACTGCATCGGCCCACCGGCTGCTCACTCTGGTCGCTCATGGGGCGATCCATCTCAGGTCTCTACTATCCCGCCATCCTCGTCGTCGCGCCGTCGTCAGCCACGCCGAGTCACCCGCCGAGGCATGAGCGCCCCAAGACCGTGGCGGCGCACCGTGAAGGCCAGCGCCGCAAGCCCGTTGCCCTGGGCGGAGGCGTAGCCGCCCAGGGCGAGCCGGTGCATCTGCATCTCGTACCAGCCGATGACCAGGACGCCGCCAAGCGCCTCATCAAGCGCCTTCACGCGCGTGGAGATGCGGGGCAGCTCGATCCGGCGTCGGCCCGCGCCATCAAGAATGCGCTGCGGCAGGTCGGGAATCAGGGCCAGAGGCCGCCCGATCCCCACAAAGTCGGTCAACCCCTCGGAGACGGCCTCCTCCATGTCCGCCGCCGAGCGGAAGCCCCCTGTCAGCGCCACCGGCATGGAGACGAGCTCCTTGAGACGGCGGGCGTAATCGGCGAAATAGACACCACGACGGCGGTCCTCGGCGCTGCTGTCGGTCTCCTCGAAGACCGGCTTGCGGTAGGTGCCCCCGGAGACCTCGAGGACATCCACCCCCAGCTCGGACAGGCGAGCCGCGACGCGCAGCGATTCCTCCTGACTCATGCCGCCAGGCTCGCCGTCGGAGGAGTTGAGCTTGACGGCAATGGGGAAGTCCGGCCCCAGGGTCTCGCGCATGCCCTGGTAGATCTCGATGAGGAAGCGCATGCGCCCCTCCAGGGAGCCGCCGTACTCATCAGTACGGCGATTGTTCGCCGGGGAGAGGAACTGGCTGATGAGGTAACCGTGGGCGGCATGGATCTCGACGCCGGTGAAGCCCGCCTTCTTGGCAACACGGGCAGTAGTGACGAAGCGACGCACGATGTCACCGATCTCCTCGCGACTGAGCTCGCGGGGCGGCTCGAAGAACTGGCTGTATCCCCCAGCATCCGGGATCTCGCTGGGGGCGACAGGGTGACGGTTGACCGAGCGCGGCGACTGCCTGCCGGGGTGGTTGATCTGCATCCACAGCTGGGTGCCGTGAGCGGTTCCCGCCTGTGCCCAGCGCCGCAGCATCTGCAGGTGGGTCTCGTCCTCGATCGCGATGTTGCCGGGCTCCCCCAGGTGACGGGAGTCGACCACGACGTTGCCGGTCACCAGGATCCCGGCGCCGCCGGCGGCCCAGCGCCCGTAGAGATCCACGATGTCCTGTGAGGGCCCCAGCTCAGGCGTGGCGAGAGCCTCGTGCATGGGCGCCTTGAAGAAGCGGTTCTTCACGGTGACCCCGCAGGGCAGGGTGAGCGGCTCTGCGAGGACTGAGCTTGTGGAGGGCATCGGCAACCTTTCGTCGAAGCGTCGAAGCACTTTGACCTTTTGACGTCGACGACAGTACCAGCCTCTCCGGAACCCGTCAGTCGCGGGCGTGGACGGACACGAAGTTGGCCAGGAGCTTCCAGGAGTCGGAGACGTCGTCGAGGCGCACGCGGGCCTGGAGCTCGGCGAGCTCGTCGTCGGCGAAGTAGCCGTGACCGGAGTAGAAGCCGAGCCGGTGAGCGAGGTAGTCGCCGTCGAGCTCGGGATGGAACTGGGTGGCGTAGAGGTTGTTCTTGATGCGGAATATCTGCACGGGGCAGGCCTGGCCGGTCCCCAGGACGACGGCGTGGGGCGGCAGCTCGGTGACGGCCTCCTTGTGGGCAACGAAGGCCTGGAAGACCTTCGGGACGCCGGCGCAGATCGGGTCGGCCAGGCCGGCCTCGGTGAGAGTGACCTCGGGGGCGGTGACGGCCTCACCGTAGGTGGTGTCGACAACCGCGCCCTGGTGGCAGGCGAGCGTGCCCACGCCGTAGCAGGCACCGAAGAAGGGGAAGTCGGCCTCCACGACACGGTCGAGCAGGCCTGAGAGCTCGGCCTCGACCCGCTTCTGGGTGGCGGACTTCTTCTCCGCCGGGGTGGAGGCGTTGAAGGGGGAGCCACCCACGAGGATGCCGGACCAGTCGTCCAGGTCGATCTGCGGCAGGGACTGGGACTCCAGGCGCAGGCGACGAAGCGTGGACTCGTCCAGGCCGGTGCGCTTGAGGAACGCCTCGTACTCGGCGTCGGCGGGCTCATCGTCGCTGCGGGTGGCCAGGAAGAGGAAGGGTTTCACGAGATGACCTTAACGGGGGCTGGCAGTCCAGGCAGCATCCTTTCCCACGCCGTTCCCAGAATCACGTTCAGGCACCGGCCCGCAGGCTTCTGAGGACCTCCTCGACGGCGGCCAGGGTGACGCCGGAGGCCTGTCTCAGGGAGAGCTGCGCCCGCCCGAGGTTCCCGCCGGCGGTCGGGGCGTCGAGGTAGGTCAGGGCGGAGACCGCCACTCCCCTCGACGCCAGGACCATGGCCTCGGCCACGGAGTCGGTGACGGCGGCGTCGGCGCCCAGGGAGGCCAGGGCGCAGGACTCGGCCGGGCTCGGACGCAGCGGCCCGGGCACGAGGGCGACGACGGAGCTGCCGCTCACGCCGCGAAGGTTCCCCAGGCGCTCGGTGAGCCCCGCGTCCCAGCCCGCTGAGACCATGCCGGCGGCCGGGAAGAGAGGGCCGCCGGAGACGTTGAGGTGGTCGGCGACGACGCGCACCTGGCCCGGCGCCGACCCGCCGGCCACGTCACCGGAACCGCGCAGCGGGGTGGCGCGGGTGACGAGCAGGGCGGCGCGCAGGCGGGCCCCACTGGCGATCCGGGCCAGTGCCGTCGCACTGCGGGCGGCCTCACCCTCGTACATGCTGGTACGACCACGGGCGACGAGAACACCGAGACCCCCGCGCTCGTAGGACATGAGCGCATCCTCGTGGCCGGGGGCGCTCGGAGCCTGGACCCCGGGCAGGAAGGACAGGCGCACCCGGGCCGAGGGGCGCCCCCAGGCCTGGTCGAGATCGCGCAGGAAAGCAGGCTCGGCGATGACGAGGAGGTCGTGGCGGGCGCGACCCGTGGCCAGGAGGATGGAGGCGCCGTCGGGGTCCTCGTCCCAGTTTCCTGGTGGGGCGGACTGCTGGACCATGGATTCTCCTCGGGTGCGCCCGGGGCGGGCGGTGGGACAGGGAACGGCGGCCGACGTTGGACGCCGGCCAGGGTGGAGCGAAGTCTACGCGAAGACGCCTGCGGCCGCCGCCGAGATGAGCCCCTCCCTCACTCACCGACAGAATCTTCAGAATCGACGCGGCTCCGGGTCGATTCTGAAGATTCTGTCGATGTGTGTGCGGGCCGGGCAGGGCGTGCAGGGCTGCGGACAGGCACGGCCACGCCTCCACGATCTACATCGTGCGGTTGAAGTAGATGTTCCCCCCGATGAAGCTGATCAGCTGGAGCCACAGGACGATAACGAGGGCCGGGGTCATCGGCCCTCCGAAGGCACCCACGGCGCCAACGACAACATTGCCGAAGAACCCGACGACGCCGGTGAGGGCCCAGGCCCGCCGCGAGGCGGCCCTGTCCCGCTCGTCCTCCCGCTTCTCGAGCTCACGGACGAAGAAGGTGTCGTATCCGCGTCTCTTCGCGATGATCAGGGCGATGTACACGAGCATCACGGCTGACGCCCCACTGGCACCACCGTAGAGAAAGCCGTTGGACATCGGGACCGTCAACGCCGCCACCCACAGAAGGATCACTAGGACGACAACACAGACCATGCCCCCAATGACGGGCCGCCGCCGCTTGGTGGCCTTCAGGCTCTTCCGAGCACTCGGCGTCGAGTCGGAGGAGGAACCGGCGGCTGGGGTGGAGGAAGGAGTGGGCGTGGGCTCTGACTCAGACATGGAAGATTTCCTCAACGGTGGTCTCGAAGTAGCGGGCGATGGCGATGGCCAGGGGGAGGGAGGGGTCGTACTTGCCCTTCTCGATGGAGTTGATGCTCTGTCTGGAGACGCCCAGGGCGGCTCCGAGCTGGGCCTGGGTGAGACCGCGGGCCTCGCGCAGGCTGCGCACGTCGTTATCCATGGTCCTCACCGCCCGGGGCGCGGCGAGACAATCGGCTCATGCCGCAGCCGCGTTCCGGGCGGCACGCAGTCGCGGGGTCAGCCACGCGACGCCGACGACGGAGACGCCGATCATGGCGGCACCCATGAGGTGCACGACCAGCAGAAGTGGTCCGGCGGAAAGATGACCAGCCGCCGGGAGCATGAAGCCCACCATGATTCCGGTGGGGAGGGCACAGACGAAACTGGTTTGCCGCTCTCCGAGCTTCTTGAGGAGCTCGGGTGCCTCCTCGGCGCGGACCTCGGGCAGGCGCCGAGCCGAGTACCGGTAGACGAGCAGATAGAGGATGATCCCGGCGGCGAGACCACCGACCACCCCGGCGACGAAGGTGACACCGGAGGAGGTCGACGACACGGCGGCCAGGACAGGAGAAGCGGAGACGGCGGAGAGCATGGCGATCATCCCTTGAATAGCCACTCACCCCAAGAGTGGGTGTCATGTTTGCTTGACATGTCTAGTGTGCTTGACAGAACTTACCGTGTCAAGCGCGCTTCACTCGAAGAGTCCGGGCCACCGGCGCCCGACCCGGACTCACCAACATTTTCTTCACAGACGACACGGCTCCGGGTCGTCTATGAAGAAACCGTCGATCTGTGCGGACAGGCGGGCCGGCGCCCCCCCCTTCACGCAGACCCCCACACGGACACTTATTGCACGTGACATGCAAAGACAGCGAGCTGTCGCCTAGTATCCACGCATGGCTGAGCGGACTTTCACCATTAATGCACCGATCGATCAAGTTCGATCAATCGTTACCGATCTCTTCACCCAGGAGAACTGGACCGTCGTCCCCTTCTCCGGCGACACCCTCCAGATCATCCGCGGCAAGAGGGGCATGTCCATCGCCTTCGGCGCACTCATGGGCAGGAACTTCTATCTTTCGCAGAATCTTCAGTTCGCTACCGGCCCTTATGGCGAGACCCTGGTGCGCTACCTCTCCTCAGCGGGGTCGGCCGTCATCGGCGGCGCGCTCGGCATCCGCAAGTCCCTCAAGATCCACGCTGAGTACACCGACAAGCTTGCCGACGCCCTGGAGTCGCGGGACATCCTCATGAGCGTGAAGTAGCCACCGGCACCCGCGCGCCCCACCTCTCATCCCTATCCACCCACTGCGCCTCCGGTCGTCCACCGACCGGAGGCCTTCTGCTGCTCAGTACCCCTCACCCCGTCCGACGTCGGCCCCGCGCCCGCCCACTCCCCCACCGGGCACAATCAGGGCATGACTCGCACCGGGCCTCAGGGCCGCACGCAGCCTCCGCGGACCGACCCCATCGGGGCGCTGCTCTCCTCACCCCCGGACCTGCCGGTGGTCGAGGTGCTGCCCGAGCTGCGCGAGCGCCTCTCCCCTGCCCCCTCCGGTTCCGACGACGTCGGCGGCTGCCTGGTCCTCACCGCCCCGCCCGGCACCGGTAAGACAACGCTCGTCCCACCGCTCCTGGCCGACGTCCTGGCCGGCGCCCAGGAGCGCGGGCCAGGCCGCGTCGTCGTCACCCAGCCGCGACGCATCGCCGCCCGCGCGGCCGCCCGCCACCTGGCCGACCTCTTGGGTGAGGAGGTCGGCGGAACCGTCGGATACGCGGTGCGCGGGGAGCGGCGCGCCGGCCCGGACACGCGGATCGAGGTCGTCACCGCCGGTCTCCTCCTGCGCCGCCTCCAGCGGGACCCGGAACTGAGCGGAGTCGACGCCGTCATCCTCGACGAGGTCCACGAGCGCTCCTTGGACAGCGACCTGCTCCTGGCCCTCCTGGCGGACGCGCGCGCGGCCCTGCGCGAGGACCTGACGCTCGTGGCCATGTCCGCCACGCTCGACGCCGACCGACTGCGCCGCATTCTGGGCGGCTCGTCGGGCGGCGCCGCCCCGCTGGTGGAGGTGCCCGGCCGACTCCACCCCCTGGAGGAGGTTTGGGCGCCGCCGGG
>NZ_JASPEP010000032.1:0-31454 GCF_031292835.1 Actinomyces stomatis | reverse complement strand
CGAGGAGCCCACGCCGACGCCGACCCCCACCGAGGTCCCCACGCCGACGCCCACTCCCACCGAGGTCCCCGCGCCGACGCCCACTCCCACCGAGGAGCCCACGCCCGGCACCTCGGCCAGCACGCCACCAAGCAATAGCGGCAGCAACCTGGCGAGCACCGGCTCCAACGCCGTGCCAGTCATCGCAGCCATGGCCGCATTCCTGGTGACGGGATATGTGATCCTGGCCGTCCGTCGTCGCGCATCGTGACCGACCATCGGCTGACTAGGCTCCTTCCCGGAGCATGAGATGGGCCCCAGTCCGTGAAGGACTGGGGCCCATCGCCTTTGCCATCGATTGGCTCAGGATCTGTCAAGCACCGCGATCGTCTCGAAGTGGTGCGTGTGCGGGAACATGTCCAGCGCACTCATGGACCCCAGCACATAGCCGGCCCGCAGAAGGGTTCCCAGGTCCCGAGCCAAGGCCGCCGGGTCACAGGCCACCAGGACGATCCGTTCGGCTCCCAGGGCGCTGACGGCCTCGATGACCTCGCGCCCGGCCCCCTGCCTCGGTGGATCGAGGACGACGACGTCGGGGCGACCACCGGTGAAGGAGCCGGCGAGCTCGCGCACCGAGCGGGCGCTCACGCGTCCCGAAGCCAGGCGTGCGGCGGGGTGGTCGTGCAGTGTGCGGCGGGCGTCGCGAACGGCCTGCTCATTGCCCTCCAGGGACAGGACCTGACCGCCGGCCCCCACGAGAGAGGCCAGCGGCAGGGTGAACAGGCCGGCCCCCGAGTAGAGCTCCAGGACGCGGCGGCCGGCGGCACGTTCAAGGTTCTCCCCCAGGGCGCCCCGCACGACGCGCTCGACCAGCACCCGGGGGGCGTCGACGTGCACCTGCCAGAAGCCCTCGGCATGGACGGAGTAGGTCAGCTCCCCCAGCCCCAGGGCGGACGCGTCCACGACCTCCCGGACGCGGCGCCGCCCGGTGCTGCGGGCCTGAGCGGTCAGGAGCCGCTCGTCGAGCAGGACGACGGGCTCACCGCCGCTGGGGGCGATGGCCTCGATGCGCATACCGGGCCGGTAGTGGGCGCGCCAGCGGGAGCGCTCCAGCAGTCCGATCTCGGTGATGGCGGGAACGGCCAGGGGCAGGCGGTGCAGAGGCAGAACCGTCCCGGAGCGGAAGGCGTGCATGCCGGGCCTGCCGTCCTCACTCACCGTCAGGCTGATGCGGGTGCGGGTGGCGGTCCCGGCCAGGGCACGCCGTCGAGCACTGGTGGAGGCCTGGGCCGCGGCGTCAGTGGGCATGGGCTCGATCGGCACGGCGGCTGCGGCGGAGGCCTCGGGCAGGGAGGCGACGGCGTCGGCCACCTCCTGTCCACCGATCCGCCGCAGGCAGTCGGCCAGGACCCAGCGCTTCCAGGTGCGCTGGGCGTCCAGGGCCACGTGGGCGAGCTCTCCCCCACCTACGCCCGCCGGGCCGGCCTCGGGCCAGACGGACTCGACGCGGTCCGGGGATGCCTGGAGGATCTCAACGGCATCGGCGCGCCAGGTCCGCGAGGTCATCTCGGTCAGGCGGGCCCGCACCGTCTCACCGGGCAGGGAGTGACGCACGAAGATGACGCGACCGCCCGGGTCGTCCACGGGCCGGGCCACGCAGTGCCCGCCGTGCGCCGGTGCCCCCACTGCCAGGGTCAGCTCGCGTGGCTCGCCACGACTGGGGGCGGGCTGGTCTCCGGTCCGGCTGGGCTGGGGGGTCATCGAATCTCCTGGTGGTCTGCTCCGACGCCGCCGGTGCTGGAGCGGCCGTGCTGGTCGAGATGACTGAGGTGGCTGTCGACGTGACGGCGCATGGCGACGTCGGCGTCGATGATGCCCTCGGCGGTGCGGGCACGCACACCGTGGTGGAAGTGCCGCTGACCGGGAAGTCCCAGCTGCCAGGGCACGGAGGCCACGACGACACCGGGAGTGAACAGCAGGACGGTCTTGAGGCGCAGGGCGGTCTGGTTGTGGAGGATCTGCTCCCACCAGTGGCGCACGATGTACTCGGGCAGGAAGACGACGACGAGGTCGCGGGGGGACTCGCGGCGCACCGAGCGGACGTAGTTGATGACCGGGCGGGTGATGTCCCGGTAGGGAGAGTCCAGGACCGTCAGGGGCACGGCAATGTCGGCCTCCTCCCAGGCGTCCAGGAGGTGCTCGGCGCCGCCATCGCCGGTGTCCACCGTCAGGGCCTCCAGGGCGGTCGGGTGGGTCGACTGGGCGTAGGTCAGGGCCCGCAGCGTGGGCTGGTGGAGGCGGGAGGCCAGGACGATGGCGTGGACGTGGGCCGGCAGGACACGGGCGTCGTGGAGGTCGGAGATGGCCACCTCCTCACTGACTCTGCGGTAGTGGCGGCGAATCCGGTTCATCACCAGGTAGAGCAGCGCCATGATCGTCAGAGTGATCCAGGCTCCCCGGGTGAGCTTGGTGAGCAGGACGATGACCAGGACCGTCCCAGTGCCCAGCACGCCGATGGAGTTGATGATGCGGGCGCGGTGCATGCGTGAGCGGGCCCGGGGCTCGGTGGCGATGGTGAGCTCGCGCGTCCAGTGGCGCACCATGCCCACCTGGGAGAGCGTGAAGGAGATGAACACGCCCACGATGTAGAGCTGGATGAGGCGGGTCGTGTTGGCCTCGAAGCCGATGAGGAAGGCCACGGCCCCCAGCCACAGGACGATGATGCCGTTGGAGAAGGCCAGGCGGTCGCCGCGCTGGGAGAGCTGGCGGGGCAGGAACTCGTCACGGGCCAGGACGCTGGCCAGGACCGGGAACCCGTTGAAGGCGGTGTTGGCGGCCAGGACCAGGATCAGCCCGGTGACGGTGGCGACCAGGTAGAACATCGGGCGGAAACCGGAGAAGACGGTGGCGGCGATCTGTCCGATCGCGGGGTCCTGGTGGTAGCCGTCCCCGACCGGGACACCGTTGCGCAGGAGCTGATGGGCCGGGTCCTCCACCATGCGCACGCCGACGGCGCCGGCCAGGTGGATGACGCTCATGAGCATCAGCGCCGCGATTCCGCCCAGGAGCAGCAGCGTGGTGGCGGCGTTGCGGGACTTGGGGCGCTGGAAGCTGGGCACGCCGTTGGAAATCGCCTCCACGCCGGTCAGGGCCGCGCACCCTGAGGAGAAGGCCCGCAGGACCAGGAAGCCTCCGGCCAGGCCGGTCAGGCCCTGCTCCCAGCCGGCGTGGGTGAGGACGTCGAAGCCGGCGGACTCGGCCCGCCCGAGGGTCCCGGTCAGCTCCTGGACGAGGCCGACGACGGCCATAATGCCGATGACGCCCATGTACAGGTAGGTGGGAATGGCGAAGGCCCGACCCGACTCGCGCGAGCCGCGCATGTTGAGCACGGCCAGGACGGTCACGACCGCGACGGCGATCTCCACCTTGTAGGGGACCAGGGCGGGCAGGGCGGCCGCGAGGTAGGAGGTGCCCGAGGACACCGAGACCGCAACAGTCAGGACATAGTCGCTCAATAGGGCCGAGGCCACCAGGAGGCCGGCGTGGGAGCCGAGGTTGGCCGAGACCACCTCGTAGTCGCCGCCGCCCGAGGGGTAGGCGTGGACGGTCTGACGGTAGGAGGCCACGACGACGGCCAGGACGCCGACGACGGCCAGGGCTACCCACGGCGACAGTGAGGTGGCGACGACGCCGGCCACGGCCAGAGTGATGAGCACCTCATCAGGGGCGTAGCCCACGGAGGACAGGGCGTCGGAGGCGAATACCGGAAGGGCGATCCTCTTGGGCAGGAGCGTCTCCCCCAGGGCTCCACTGGGGACGGGACGGCCGACGAGAAGCCGCTTGATGCGGTCTGCGAAGTCACGCACGTCTCCAGATGTTACGTCCGCGGCCCGACAACGGAGTACCGTCCTCCTCGTGCACTTCGTCATCATGGGCTGTGGCCGCGTCGGAGCGTCCATGGCTGTTCAGCTCGACCGTATGGGGCACTCGGTGTCCGTCATCGACCGCTCCTCGGACTCCTTCCGCCGCCTGCCCTCGGATTTCAACGGCCGCAAGGTCAAGGGGGTCGGCTTCGACCGCGACGCCCTGGAGCAGGCGGGCATCGACGAGGCCTACGCCTTCGTCGCGGTGTCCAACGGGGACAACTCGAACATCGTGGCTGCGCGCGTTGCCAGGGAGAGCTTCGGCGTGGACAACGTCGTCGCCCGGATCTACGACTCGCGGCGAGCCGACGTCTACGAGCGCTTGGGCATCCCCACGGTGGCCACCGTGCGCCAGACGGCCGACCAGATGATGCGCCGTATCCTGCCGGGTTCCAGCGCCCGCGAGCTCGAGGACCCCTCGGGCACGGTTGCTCTCATCCAGCCCAACGCCTCCCCGCAGTGGGTCGGTACGACGATCGGGGCGCTGGAGGACCGCCTGAGGGTGCGGGTGGCCTGGATCTCGCGCGGTGCCACGGCGCTGCTGCCCGAGGCCGTCACCGTCATCCAGGAGCATGACCGGCTGCACCTGGCGGTGAGCACCGACCGTATCGGCCAGGTTCGCCGCGCCCTGTCACACGCCCCGACCCAGGAGGCCTGAGCCATGCAGATCGTGATCGCCGGAGCCGGATCCGTGGGCCGTTCCATCGCCCGCGAGCTCATCAGTCACGGCCATGAGGTCACCCTCGTCGACCGTTCCGCCGAGGCCATGCGCATCGCCTCGGTCCCGGAGGCCGACTGGCAGCTGGCGGACGCCTGCGACATCGACGCCCTGGAGCGCGCCGGGGCCGAGACCTGCGATGTCATTGTGGCCGCCACCGGGGACGACAAGGCCAACCTGGTCATCTCCTTGCTGGCCAAGACCGAGTACGGAGTGCCCCGCACAGTTGCGCGCGTCAACAACCCCAAGAGCGAGTGGCTCTTCGATGAGACCTGGGGCGTGGACGTGGCCGTGTCGACCCCGCGCTTCATGACGGCCCTGGTGGAGGAGGCCGTCAGCGTCGGCAGCCTGGTGAGCATCTTCCACTTCCACCAGTCGGGCGCCTCCATGCATGAACTGACCCTGCCGGAGGACTCACCGGTCATCGGCGAGCTCGTCACCGACATCGAGCTGCCGCCCCATACGGTGCTGGCAGCGATCCTGCGCGACTACCGTCCCATCACACCGGACCGTGACGAGCGCTTCGAGCGTGGCGACGAGCTCATCTTCCTCACGGCGCGCGAGGGAGAGTCCAGCCTGGAGGAGCTGCCCCTCATCTTCACGTGACGGTCAGGGGCGGTACTACCGCTCGGCGGACGCCTGCGCCTGAGCGATCCGACTGGGGGCCACCAGCAGCCAGATGAACCACAGGGTCACGGCGTACAGCGGCACGCCCAGGATGAGGCGGGCCGCCCCGAGGTACGACACGGCGTGAGCACCGGCCAGGTAGAGGGGCACCTCGACGACGAGCCGCAGGGCGAACATGAGCGTCAGGACCCAGGTGCCCGCGTGGTAGCGGCGCCTGACAGCACGCAGGGCCGGCTCGGTGCGCCAGGCCGAGGGACGCGCGACCGGATCGTCGTCGGCCTGGGGTCTTCCGGTGCTGCCCGAGTCCTTGCTCGTGTCACCGCCCTCACCGTGGCCTGACTCGTCGGTGACACGATGCCACAGAGTCATGAAGGCGCCCACGAGCGGCCAGCCGATGAGCAGGGAGACCAGGCAGGCGACCAGCCAGGCCGCGTTGATCATGAGTCCGGTGGCGTAGAAGTTGGAGGCGTCGCCACTGCGCCAGGCCCACAGGGCCGAGACGAGGACCAGCACCACCCCGCCGACGACCTGAGCCGGGGACTGGCGCTGCACCAGGCGGGCTACGAGGCAGATGGCGCTGATGGCCAGGGAGGCGAGCAGAGCAGCCACCAGCGCGGTGGGCCGCACCGCCATGACCAGGACGAACATGAGGGTGGGCACGACGGACTCGAGGATGCCGCGCCACCCGCCCACGGCGGCCATGGCGTCGAAGCGCTCGGAGTCGATGGCCCCCAGGCCCGTACGGGTGGTTCCAGTGGAACGGCTGCTCATTCGTAGGTCCTTCCCGCAGGTGGCTGCCGGTTGCTACTGCCCCGGCCCCAGCAGGCGATAGGCGGGGTTGTGGATCTGCTGGCGGTGGGTGCCGTCGGCGACCCGCCCCTCAGCAAGGAGATGGGCGCCAGGCTTGATGCCGGGGATGCGTCGCCGGCCCCACCACACCAGGTCGATGCTGCCGGTGCCGTCGTAGAGCTGCCCGACGAGAATGGGCTTGTCCTGGCTCGAGCGGTAGGTGACCGCCTGCAGCACACCTGAGACGTGGGCCCGCTGGCGCGAGGTCAGTGACCCGATCGGATCGGTGCCCCGGCGGCTGGCGGAGCGCTCCTCCTCCTCGGCCTTCAGGTGCTCACGGCTGGTGCGCAGCGATTCGTAGAGCCGCTTCACACGGGCCGACAGCGCCCCCATCTAACGTACTTCGGCGATGGTCGGCCCGGGCGCCAGCGGGTCGATGCCGGGCAGGTCCTCGGCCTCGGGTCCGGTCACGGCTCCGGGCGCGTGCAGGGGCAGGATCTCCCGAGGCGGACGGGCCTGGCCGTCACGGACGACGACGATTCCGCGCAGTACTTCCCGCAGTGCCTGGGCGGAGTGCCCGGAGGAGGCGGCAGGCCCCTGGAGGACGCCGCGCAGGAACCAGCGGGGGCCGTCGATCCCCAGGAAGCGGATCGTGCCTGTCGCCATCGTGCCGTCGGGGCCGCGCATGGGCAGGTGAGCGACCAGCTCGGTGCCGTGCTCCCCATGGTTCTCCTCGTAGCGGGCACCGTTCCCGGCGAGCTCGTTGGCGATGTCACCGCGGAGCTCGTCCCAGATACCCGCGGTGCGCGGCGCGGCGAAGGCCCTCAGCTCGAGCGCCGAGCCGCCCAGCGCCAGGACGACGGCGGTGACGGTGCCGTCGGGCGCCTGCTCCAGGCGCAGCTGCATCCCGTCAACGGCCGGGACCTGCAGCGCGCCCAGGTCGATGCGGGGCACCTCCTCCTGGCCCTCGGGCAGCTCACTGAGGTCCCAGGGGCCTGAGGCGGCGGTTTCGTCGAGGTCGTCGTCGCCGAGGTCGTGCCCGAGGGTGGACTCGTCGGAATCGGTGGTTGCGTCGTCACGACGGCGCGAGAACAGTCCCATGGGGATCTCCTGAGTTGGGTGGGAGCGTCAGCCGGCGCAGTCGGCGCACACCGGAAGACCGGTCGCCTCGTCGACGAAGGCAAGCTGGCTGCGGTGATGGACGAGGAAGCACTCCGAGCAGGTGAACTCGTCCTCGAGCTGAGGAACGACGTGAACGCTCAGCTCCTCACGGGACAGGTCAGCCCCGGGAAGCTCGAAGCCCTCGGCGGCCTCGTTCTCGTCCTCCTCGATCGCGGCGGAGGACTGGTCCTTCTGCCGCGAGGTCAGCTCTTCGATGGAATCAGCCTCAGGCTCGTCATCATTCTTGCGCGGGGCGTCGTAGTCGGTCGCCATGGCCTCGTCACTCTTTCTGTCGACGGCTCTCGGGTGACCTTCGGAAGACGGGAGTCGAGCCGTGCACGCACACAGGCGTCGTGCCGACGATTCGGCGCCCCCGTCCCGGAAGGCACGCGCACAATAGCACCGCCAGGCGGCCCGTCAAGCCAAATCGCCCGACGGAAGAACACGATTCGCTTGCAGTGCGCCCGACCCGAGGGTTTTCACGAGGGTATTCACACGTGCTTCACATGTGGCACACCGCTGAGCCTCCCACGGCTCGGCGTCTGCGGATGGCAGGCTGTGGGGCACAGTGGAGCATATCGTGCTGACACGGGATGAAGGAGGCCCCGCCCATGGTCGAACTCGAGCTGCTGGGTGCCAACGGTGACACGATTGTCATGACGGACGAGGACGGCGAGCGTTACAGCATCGTCGTTGACGACGCCCTGAGGGCCGCGGTGCGCCGCGACCGTGGAGCGATCCTGCCCCCGTCGGGGACGGTCGCAGAGGCGCCGGCACCCCTGCGCCCCCGGCAGCTCCAGGCCTACATGCGCGCCGGTGCGACCGCGGCCGAGGTCGCGATCAGCACGGGCATGGATGTGGAGCACGTGCGCCGTTTCGAGGGGCCGGTGCTCGCGGAGCGTCAGTGGGCCGTCTCGCAGGCCCAGTCCTGCCGGATCGGCTGGGAGAAGGACTCCCCCCTGCTCGGAGAGCTGGTGGTGGACCGACTGGCCACGCGTGGTGTCGACCCTTCCAGCCTGGAGTGGGACGCGTTGCGCGAGGGCCGCGACCCGTGGCTCATCATGGTGACCTTCGTGCAGTCCGCTGAGGAGAAGCAGGCGCGCTGGTCACTGGACCTGACGGCCCGCGCGGTTCACGCCCTGGACGATGAGGCGCGCTGGCTCACGGAGGCCGGAGCGGGGGCCAAGCGCCCAGCCGTCTTCGACCAGGACTCGAAGGCCCCCGGAGCGTCCGCCTCGGCGCCGTCGGCCCAGTCGGGGCACTCCCCCGCGGCCGCGGGCTCAGCGGCCGGCAGCGCGGTCTCGGCCGTCTCCGCCCCGGCTGCGGCCTCCGGCGAGTCCTCCGGGCTGGCCGTCGAGATGCCCGCCGGAATGCTGCCGGTTCGGGAGTACGGACGTCCCACCAGTGGCGCCATGTCGGCGGATGACACTGACGCGCTGCTGGCCGACCTGGCCTCCAGCCGGGGCCGGCGCGTCGAGGTGGAGATGCCCCAGGACGACGACCTGAACGGCTTTGCCGGCGAGAGGGACGGCGATGAGGACGCCTTCACCGATCCTCACGGCATCGACTACACCAGCAGCCCTGAGAGCCCCGAGGTCCCCTCACCCCCGGCCCGCGGCATTGAGGAGCGCCGCGCCGAGGCCAGCACCAGGCAGGCCGACGAACCCTTGGAGCAGGCCGCAGGCCTGAGTGCACAGGTCTACTCAATGTCGGAGCGCAGGCGTCTGCACACCGGCAACCACCCGGCCGGCACCAGGCTGGTGACGGCCTCCAGTGCCCCCACGGCGGCACCGTCGGCACCGAGCCCCGCTGTGGAGCGCGTCCCCGTAGGACGTCAGGCACCGCTGGGGGCGGACAGTCCCACTGAGCCGGTGCCGGAGATCCCCATGCCCTCGCGCTCCGAGGTCCTGGCCAAGGCATCCCCCGGCCCGTCGGCCGCCTCGGCGGCGGGCACGCAGGAGCCCCTGCCCGACATGCCCAGGACGTCTCCGGCTAAGAAGAAGTCCCGCCGTCGCTCACGGCGCTCCGTGCCCTCCTGGGACGAGATCGTCTTCGGCGCCAGGCCCGAGTAGCCCCGGGTCCGGGTCGGACCTCTCCCCGAGAGCCCTGTGGAGCTCGTAGAGCCTCTCGGGCTCCTCAGGCCTCGGTGATGAGCAGCGGCACCTCGGTCTCGGCCGGGGTGAAGGAGCCGTGGACACCGGGCATGGCGATGGCCGACTCGGAGTGGACCCGAGGATCCACGAGGACCCAGGTGTCGGCCATGGCCACGACGACGTCGCCGACGACACCTCGTGCACGTGGGCCGAGGGCGCCCAGGTGATCACCGGCCTGCTCCCGGGTCCCGATCCACATCGCGCGCTCCCCCAGGACGCGGCGGTAGCGCTGGGCCACCTCGGCGGCAAGGTCCGTGTCGCCGTCGGCGACATGCAGGTGCGTCAGCCTGGGCTCGCCGGCCACGGCGACGACATCGCGAACGAGCTCACGGTGGGAGCTCAGGTCGATGCGGTGGCCAGGATCGGTGTCGACCATGCCGTGGTCGGCACTGAGGATGATCCTGGTCCCTGCGGGGACGCGGCGGGCCAGCTGGGCCATGGCGGCGTCGAGGCGCTCGAGCTGGGTCAGCCACTGCTCGCTGAGCCATCCGTGCTTGTGACCGGTCTTGTCCAGCTCGCCGACGTAGAGGTAGACCAGCGGGGTGCCGCGGTGCAGGGCGCCGGCGGCCAGGCCGGGCCGGTCCTCCAGCCGGTCCGCCCCCAGGTGGGAGGCACCTCGTAGGGCGGCCTCGGTCAGGCCGGATCCGGCGAAGCGGGTCGGTCCGATGCTCACCGCGCTCCCGGCCGGGAGCCGCTCGAAGATCGTGGGCACGTCCTGCCAGGACCTGGGGCTGGGGACGTTGTCACCCTTCCAGGTGATGAGGCTGAGGACCTGGTCGGGGCCGGGCACGGCGGAGGCGTCAAGAACTGGCCCCAGGCGGGGGTTGAGCACCGAGTAGCCGACCATGCCGGTGGTGCCGGGCAGGGCGGAGGTTCCCAGCATGGTCAGGGCCGCGGCCGTCGTCGAGGGCCGGCAGGTGAGAATTCCGTTGCCGTTGCCGGCAGTACCGGCCTCGCACTGTCCCAGCCACCGACGCAGGGTGGGGGTGTGCCCGCGACGCTGACGGAGCATCTCCAGGCCCAGGCCGTCCACGAGGACGACGACGGTTCCCGGGCCACCGCCGGCCTCCCCGGCCGGCTCGATCCCCCAGCTGCGGGCGACCATGCGGGCCCGGGCGTCGGAGACGACAGGTTCAACATCGGGGTTGAGGTCGGTAACGCCGTCGTACGCGGTGTCGGACAGGGACAACCCGGCGCTGACGGCACCGACCGCCAGGACGTAGCGGAGCGCCGGATCCTGTGGGGAGTCCAGGGCGGGAACCGATGCGGGCTGCCCGCTGACGGTCCGGGGGCCCATCACCGGCCCCGTCACAGTGAGGCGGCGCGGGCCGCCATCTGAGAGAGCCGACCGGCGAAGGTCTCGGCGCGGGCCAGGGCGGCGGCGCCCTCCACGCCCGCGGCCACGCGGATGACGACGTCGTCGGGCACGGACACGCCGGTCATGCCGTGATCGGCCTGGCAGTCGGGGTCGCCGCAGGTGGCCGGCTCCATGTCGAGACGACGCACCGAGCCCCAGGAGACCGCGATCGTCATCTCGGTGAGGGTGCCGCCGCCCTGGGCGGGGTCGGAGACGCCACGGGTCAGGGCCATGGAGCGGATGCGGCTGAGCGGAACGGCCTCGCTGGTGGCCAGGGCGCCGGGGCTGCCGTCGTCACGGGGGGTGTCGTCAACGTGGACGATGATGAGACGGGTGGGGGTCAGGGCCAGGACGGTCAGGTGGCGGTGGACCGCCTCGGCGAAGGTGGTCTCGGCCTGAACCATGCCGGAGAGGATCTCCTCCTCGCCCGCGGCCAGGCGGAGGGTGTCGAGCACCAGCTCGGGGTAGTAGCCGGCGAGCTCCACCTGCTGCACCAGGTCGGTGAAGGCCTCCTGCGACGCCTCGCACGAGGCGGGAGCGGCGGCCGAGTTCTGGCCTGAGTGGGTCGTCATGGTCGCCATTGTGCCATCGTCCGCCCCTTCATCGTCGAGCGCCGGTATTCCCTTGCCCAAGGTCGGCCGACTGCTCCGGGCGGGTGCGTCTGACCTGTCACGCCCGGGTGTCGTGGTTTGTTTTCGGCCCGATTCCTCGGAGAATGCGCCCATGCCGAAGTCTGCCACCACCCGGACTCCTCCCCCGACCGACGGGGAGATCGTCGACCTCGACCTGTCCACGGAGATGCGCACCAGCTTCCTGGAGTACGCCTACTCCGTCATCTACGCGCGCGCCCTGCCCGACGCCCGCGACGGGCTCAAGCCGGTTCAGCGTCGCATCCTGTTCCAGATGGATCGGATGGGGCTGCGCCCTGATCGTCCGCACGTGAAGTCCTCCCGGGTCGTGGGCGACGTCATGGGTCGGCTCCACCCCCACGGCGATACCGCGATCTACGAGGCGCTGGTGCGCCTGGCCCAACCCTTCACGATGCGTCTGCCGCTCATCGACGGTCACGGCAACTTCGGCTCACTGGATGACGGTCCGGCGGCCCCCCGCTACACCGAGGCGCGTCTGGCCGCGTCGGCCCTGGCGCTGACGGCGGACCTGGATGAGGACACGGTCGACTTCGCCCCCAACTACGACTACACGCTCACCGAGCCCGAGGTGCTGCCGGCGGCCTTCCCGAACCTGCTGGTCAACGGTGCGGCAGGCATCGCGGTGGGTATGGCCACGAACATGCCGCCGCACAACCTCGTGGAGGTGGTGGCCGCCGCCCGGCACCTGCTGACTCACCCCGATGCGAGCCTCGAGGACCTCATGGCCTTCGTGCCGGGGCCAGACCTGCCCGCCGGCGGCATGATCGTGGGTCTGGACGGAATCAGGGAGGCCTATCGCACGGGGCGGGGCAAGTTCCTCACGCGGGCCACCGCTCACGTGGAGTCCGTCTCCCCGCGCCGCAAGGGCATCGTGGTCACGGAGCTGCCCTACATGGTCGGACCTGAGAAGATCATCGCCCGCATCAAGGAGGCGGTGGGCTCCAAGAAGCTTCAGGGCATCACCGACGTCGCCGATCTCACCGACCGCAGGCACGGAACCCGTCTGGTCATCAGTGTCAAGAACGGATACAACCCCGAGGCCGTCCTGGCCCAGCTCTACAAGCACACGCCGCTGGAGGACTCCTTCGGCATCAACAACGTCTCCCTCGTTGACGGTCAGCCCCACACCCTGGGCCTGCGGGAGCTGCTGGAGGTGTTCGTGCGCCACCGCCTCACAGTGGTCACCCGGCGCACGCGGTTCCGCCTGGGCAAGCGTCGCGAGCGCGCCCACCTGGTGGACGGCCTGCTCATCGCCATCCTCGACATCGACGAGGTCATCGCCGTCATCCGCTCCTCCGACGACGCCGCCACGGCGCGCACCAGGCTCATGCAGGTCTTCGACCTCACCGAGCCGCAGGCCAGCTACATCCTTGAGCTCCAGTTGCGCCGGCTCACGAAGTTCTCGGTCATCGAGCTGGAGAAGGAGCGTGACGAGCTGGCCCGGGAGATCGAGGCACTCGAGGCGATCCTGGCCGATGACGTCCTGCTGCGGCGCGTGGTCTCCCGTGAGCTGGCGGCCGTGGCCGAGCAGTTCGGTACCCCGCGGCGCACAGTGCTGCTGGAGGCCTCCGGTGAGCCGGTGACGTCGTCGGCCGGCAGCGCGGCGACTCCGGACGATGCCTCCGCCGCCTCAGGTGGCGGTGCGAAGCGGGCCGGCGCCTCCGCTCAGCCGATGACGCTCATGCCCAGCGCCTCCCCCGTGCCGCTCACCGTTCCCGATGACCCGTGCCGGGTGGTGCTGTCGGCCACCGGGCTGGTGGCGCGTATTCCCGGCGCCGAGCCGGTGGCCCGCACCGGTGGGCGCCAGCCCCACGACGCCCTGACCTCCCAGGTGCCCACCACGGCGCGTGGGCGGATCGGCGCGGTCACCGACACCGGGCGGCTGGTACTGCTCGACGTCGTCTCCACCACGGAGGTGCCCCGCAGCGAGGGGGCCCCGGGGCTGGCCGGTGCGACTCAGGTTCGCCAGCTGGTGGACATCGACCCCGAGGAGAAGGTGGTGGGCCTGGTTCCGGTGGGGTCTGCCGACAACCCGCCGATCGTCCTGGCCACGGCTGACGGTGTCATCAAGCGGGTCAAGCCCGGCGATGAGCCCAGGAACGCCGAGAGCTGGGAGGTCATCTCCCTGTCCGAGGGCGACCGGGTGGTCTTCGCCGGCACCGCAGCGGACACGGACTTCCTGGCGATGGTCACCTCTGACGCCCAACTGCTGCGGTTCCAGGCCGCCAAGGTGCGCCCGCAGGGCCGGGGCGCCGGCGGTATGGCGGGGATTTCGCTGCACGAGGGCGCCCGGGTCATCGCCGGTGCGGCGGTTCCCGAGGAGCTGCTGGCCGAGGCGGTGGTGGTCACGGTCGCGGGGTCCGAGGGATCCCTTCCGGGCACCGGCGGAGGCAGTGTCAAGGTCACCCCGTTGGATCGCTACCCGGCGAAGGGACGGGCCACGGGCGGAGTTCGCTCCCACCGCTTCCTGCGCGGTGAGGACGAGCTGATGGTGGCCTGGGTGGGCGTGGCCCCACCGCGGGCGCTGCGCGAGGGCGGTAAGCCGGTCGCGCTGCCGCAGCCTGATGAGCGACGCGACGGCTCCGGCTCGCCGCTGCCGGCCCCCATCATCGGAATCGGCTGACAGGGCCCTCTGGTAGGAGCGTCCCGGAGATCCGCCCGCGAGCAGGGCGGATGTGCCTAAAGTGGCCCATGGCCGATCAACCGTCCGCAGACCTGCTCATCAGGGACGCCCGTATCGTCCCCTTCCGGTCCCGTACCGAGCTGGGTGCCCTGCACCGTGGTGCTTCGAACCCCGGTGGTCTGGCCGCGCCGCCGCCAGGTGAGCCCGTCGACGTGCGTGTGACGGGTGGTCGCGTCGTCGAGGTGGGGCTGGGGCTGAGTGCTCCTGGGGTACGGGTTCTCCAGGCCGATGGTTCCTTCCTGATTCCCGGTCTGTGGGACGCTCACGCCCACCTGGACATGGAGGCGGCGCGCTCGGCACGCATCGACACGCTGTCCACCCGCAGCGCCGAGGAGGCCCTGGAGCTGGTGGCCCGGGCGCTGAGGGATCATCCGGCCGGTTCGCGGCCGGCCACGATCCAAGGATTCGGGCATCGTCTGTCCAACTGGCCCCGGGTGCCCACGGTTGCCGAGCTCGACGACGTCACCGGGGAGATTCCCACGTTACTCATCTCCGGGGACGTGCACTCCGGGTGGCTGAACTCGGCAGCGCTGCGGGCTCTCGGCCTGCCGGGGGCCAGTGCCCAGGACCCGGGGGCGCCGATGAAGGAGGACCCGTGGTTCGCCCTGCTGGACCGGCTCGATGAGGTTCCGGGGACTCGCGAGCTGCGGGAGTCCGGCTACCGGCAGGTCCTGGCTGACATGCTGGCCCGGGGCATCACCGGCGTGGTGGACATGAGCTGGTCGGAGGATCCCGGTGACTGGCCGCGGCGCCTGCAGGCCATGGCGACCCAGGGCGTTCTTCCTGAGGTGCTGCCCCGTATCCGTATCGGGGTCTACCGCGACAAGCTGGAGCTGTGGATCGCCAGGGGCCTGCGCACCGGGACCGAGCTGACCGGCTCACCGCACCTGCCCGACGGCTCCCCGGTGCTGGTTCAGGGGCCGCTCAAGGTCATCGCCGACGGGTCGATGGGATCGGGCAGCGCGCACATGTGCGAGCCCTACCCGACCGAGCTGGGGGTGGAACACCCCCACGGTGTGGTCAACATCGACCGGGCCGAGCTCACCGACCTCATGGCCCGCGCCGCCCGGCAGGGCTACGAGATGGCCATCCACGCCATCGGGGACGCGGCGGTCGACGACGTCGCCGCCGCCTTCGCACACTCGGGAGCCACCGGGCGCCTGGAGCACGCCCAGCTGCTGCCGGCCGACGCCCTCGACGAGCCCGACGGGGCGCTCAGGCGCCTCGTGGGCTGCGGCGTCGAGCTGTCGGTTCAGCCTGCCCACCTCATTGATGACTGGGCGGCCGTGAGTCGGGTGTGGCCGGGGCTGGAGGGGCGCACCTACGCCTTCGGGGACATGGTGTCCGCCGGGGCCCTGCTCCAGCTGGGCTCGGATGCGCCGGTGGCGCCCCTGGACCCGTGGCTGGCCATGTCGGCCGCCGTGGGACGTCGGACGCCGGATGGCTCGGTGTGGTCGCCGGATCAGCGGCTGACGGCCGAGGAGGCGCTGGCGGCCAGCGTCAACGGGGCCGGCCCGGTGGCGGTGGGTTCCCCGGCGGACCTGGTGCTCCTGGCTGAGGACCCTCTGCGCCTCGGGGCCGAGGAGCTGGCGGGCGTTCACCCAGTGGCGACCATGGTGGCCGGCGCCGTGGCTCACCTGCGAGGGTGAACCGCCCGAGCGGAGAGCACCCCGCTCAGACGTCGAGGGCGTAGAGAATGGTGCCGCGGGTGGGCACGTAGCCCAGGGACTCGTACAGGTCCACGGCACCACTGGGGTTGTCGGTGTCGACGCCGGCGGCGGCGTACTCCATGCCGTCGGCGGCGTAGGCGTGCATGGCGGCCACCAGCAGCGCCGGTCCGATCTGGCGGTGGCGGTAGTCGCTCAGGACCCCGAGCACATCGGTGTAGCCCTCGCGCCAGCCCAGTGCCTGCCAGTCCTGCTCGTAGCGGCCCGAGCGCAGGTATCCGGCAACGCGGGCCCGGTCCCCGGACCGGTCCATGGCCACGAAGCTCCACTGGGGAGCGAAGTAGGCGCTGCCCGCGGTCCAGTCCTCGGGGGTGACGTTCTCCGTCTCCCAGGCCTCGGCCATCGCCTGGTTGTAGGCACGGCGGACGTCGTCGTCGATCTCGGGCGTCCACGGGTCAATGGTGATGAAGCCGTCCAGGTCCACCTCGGGGATCTCGTCGCCGAGGAAACGGCGCACCTCCCGGTACCAGCGCATCGGCTCAAAACCCATGTCCGTGAGATGCCCCTGCATGCGCTTGTCATCCTCCATGACGGTGGTGACCACGTGGGCGGGGACCTGGGTCGACCCCTTGCCCGGCACGGAGCCGGCCCGTTCAGCACCCACGAGGTGGCGGGCCCGCTCGGCCTGCCAGTGCAGGAGGGCACGTCCGATACCGCGCTTGCGCATGGCCGGATCCACAGTGCCGGTCATGGAGGCGTAGATCTCGCCGGCCGGGCGGAGGCGTACCAGACCGAAGGCACGCATGACGCCGTCGGTGTCACGGCCGGCGACCCCGGAGTAGGTGGGGTCGAGGAAGTACTCGGCCGTCTCCTGCTCACTGGTGCGGTAAGGCGGGTTGTCGACGTCCTCGGCCCGGGCGATGAGCGCGGCCAGCTCGTGGTTGTCCTCCGGGCCCAGAGGCCGCCAGGACAGCTCCCGCGACAGGGACGAGCGGGGCCCCGGGCGCAGGATGGGCCACGGCGAGGATCCCGCCCGGCGGATACCGTAACCGGGTGCCATAGCGCACCTCCCTCATGAGGACGAAGAATAACGATCAGTCGACGAACAGCGTGCCTCGCCCTCAGGCGGGCCGCGGCACGAAGGCTACCGACCCTACCTGACTGAACGGCCGAGATCTGAGGCCTTGGTCAGGCGTCGATGCGCTCGCGATCAACGTCACGGGCGCCCGCGACGATGAATTCGCGGCGGGGCTCGACCGACGAGCCCATGAGAAGATCGAAGACGGACTCGGCCTCCATGACCTGGGCCTCATCCCCCAGTGTGATGCGCCGCAGAGTGCGGTGCTGGGGCTCCATGGTGGTCTCGGCGAGCTGGTGGGCGTCCATCTCCCCCAGGCCCTTGTAGCGCTGGGGCTCCTTGAAGCTGCGCCCCGAGCGCTCCAGGCGGCGCAGGGTGGTGACGAGCTCCTCGTCGGAGTAGGTGTAGATGATCTCCTTCTTGCGCCGCCCCGAGCCGGAGACCTCGATGCGGTGCAGGGGCGGGACGGCGGCGAAGACCCGACCCGCCTCGATCATGGGGCGCATGTAGCGGAAGAAGAGGGTCAGCAGGAGGGTGCGGATGTGGGCGCCGTCGACGTCGGCATCGGTCATGAGAATGACCTTGCCGTAACGGGCGGCCTCCAGGTCGAAGGTGCGTCCGCTGCCGGCACCGACCACCTGGATGATGGCCGAGCACTCCACGTTGCGCAGCATGTCGGCCTGGGATGCCTTCTGCACGTTGAGGATCTTGCCTCGGATCGGCAGGAGCGCCTGGAACTCGGAGTCGCGGGCGTTCTTGGCAGTTCCCAGGGCGGAATCGCCCTCGACGATGAACAGCTCGGAGGCGGCGACGTCGTCGCTGCGACAGTCGGCGAGCTTGGCCGGCAGGGAGGAGGTCTCCAGGGCCGTCTTGCGGCGGGTGATCTCCTTGTGCAGGCGCGCCGAGACGCGGGCGCGCATCTCGCCGACGATCTTCTCCTCCAGGGCCCGCGCCTGGGTCTTGAGGTCCCGTTTGGAGGAGGTCAGCAGGGCGGTGAGCTCGCGCTCGACCACCTTGGAGACGATCTGGCGCACGGGCCCGGTGCCCAGGACCTCCTTGGTCTGTCCCTCGAACTGGGGCTCGGGCACGCGCACGGTGATGACGGCGGTCAGGCCCGCCATGATGTCGTCCTTCTCGACGCGCCCGTCCTTGGAGGTGAGCTTCAGGGCCCGGGAGTCGGCCTCGATGCGCTTGCGCAGCACCTTGGTGAGGGCCTGCTCGAACCCGGTCAGGTGGGTGCCGCCCATGGGGGTGGCGATGATGTTGACGAAGGAGCGCTCCGTGGTGTCGTAGCCGACCCCCCATCGCAGCGCGACGTCGACCATGCAGGTGCGCTCGACCTCGACGGGCCGCAGGTGACCGCTGGCCCGGTCGAGCTGCTGGACGGTCTCGGTGTAGGTGCCCTCACCGGTGAGGCGGAAGGTGTCGGTGACCGAGCCGTCGGAGGCCAGGAAGTCGACGAAATCGGCGGTGCCGCCCAGGGCCTGGAAGACCTCGACGCCCTCGTCGGCGCCGGTGTCGAACAGGTCGCCGCGGTTCTCGGTGGCGTTCTTGGCGGCCGCCCGCAGGGTGACCTCGTGGACGGCGTCGTCGGTCTCGCCGGCATCGGCGGCGGGCGTGGTGGAGGCGGCGATGGCCTCGGCCTCGGGGCGCTTGTCCTCCAGACGCAGGGTGAGGCCCGGTACGAGGAAGCTGGTCTGACGCAGGCGGGCGCGCAGGGCGGCGGCGTCGTACTCGGTGGGCTTGGGGAAGATCTGGGGGTCGGCCCAGTAGCGCACCCGGGTGCCGGTCACGCCGCGACGCACCTTGCCGATGACGCGCAGCTCGGAGGCCTTCGTGAACTCGGTGAAGGGTGAGGAGGGGCTGCGTCCGGCGGAGTCGTCGAAGATGCCGGGCTCACCGCGGTGGAAGCTCATGGCGTAGGTCTTGCCGCCACGGTCGACCTCGACGTCCATGCGCTCGGCCAGGGCGTTGACGACGGACGCCCCCACTCCGTGCAGGCCGCCGGCGGCGCCGTAGGAGCCGCCGCCGAACTTCCCGCCGGCGTGCAGCTTGGTGTAGACGAGCTCGACGCCGGTCAGTCCGGAGGAGGGCTCGATGTCCACGGGCACGCCGCGCCCGTTGTCGCGCACCTCGATGGAGCCGTCGTCGTGGACGGTCACCGAGATGTCGTCGCCGTGCCCCTCGAGGGCCTCGTCGACGGCGTTGTCGACGATCTCCCACACGCAGTGCATGAGGCCGCGCTGGTCGGTGGAGCCGATGTACATTCCCGGGCGCTTGCGCACGGCCTCGAGCCCCTCCAGGACGGAGAGGTGGCGGGCGGAGTAGTCGCCCCGGCTGGTCTTGTTCTCGGATGAGGGCACGCTGGGAATCTAGCCGATCAGTGCCGCCGGTGCCTTGTGCCCCGCCGCGACAGGCGTGTGGCGTCCTACGTCATGCAGCCGCCATCCGAGGCCGTCGGGGCCTCTACCCAAGCGGGAGGGCGGGGCTCACCCTCGCGCTGCCGATCCCACGGCCCGCCTTACCCAGCCGGAAGCGCACCCGCTTCTTGAGCACAGTGCCTGAGACGGCCCGCCCGTCCACCAGCCCCTCAGCGGGGAAGAGCGTGAAGGTCCACCGCTCGGCGTAGTCGGAATCGGGGACGAGGCCGGGCGGGCACTGCAGGAGACGGGCTCCCCAGACCTGACGGGTCATGAGGGCCCGGGTGTCGACGCCGTCGACCTCGAAGAGCTCCGCGGGGGCTGCGGTGACGTCCTCATGGCTTCCCGCCGAGATCCCGTACTGGCCGACGACGCCGGCCGCCACCATCCAGCCGTCCTTGCCCAACGTGGTCCCGGCGAGGTCACCGGGGTCAGCGGCGCCAGTGAGGTCGACACCCTCCCCCAGGGCCGGCTCGACGAAGTCCTCGAGCAGGTCGGGCTGCTGACCGCGGCGGATACACGGTTCCACGGCGCCCCGGGTGTCGAGTCGGTCGACGGACGGAATCGCCAGGAGCCCGTAGTCGACTTCCTCGGAGAAACGAAACGGGGCGAAGTGCTCCCTTAAGTGGGCCACCGCCCGCTCGGCCCGCTCCCAGCGGGCACCGGCGCCGTCTCCGACTCCTGCACCCTCGTCCAAGCACTCGGCGACGACCTCGGCAGGCGGCCGCAGCCCCACGACCTCCAGCCGCCGACGAAGGGCAGTGTTGGTCACCCAGCCCGAATGCTCCAGACGCGCGATCTCAAGGTCGCGGAACTCCTGCACCACCGACATCCTGTCTGCTCCCCTCCCGACTTTCCGGGCGTTGACGGCTCGCTACCACCCAGCATTCACCCGATCGGTCATATCTGTGGTGACGTGCACCATGGCAGTGATGCGCCGTGGGCGAAAGCGCGTGCGCCTCAGGCGGAAACGGCTGTCTCCGACAGGTGGAAGCGCCTGCGTCATGATGCAATGCAGTCCATGAGCACAACCGGAACCTCGACCGCCGCACAGGCGGTGACCACCCTGGACGAGCAGACCACTCCTGCCGCCGACTCCGCCGAGCGCCCGCTGACCACAGCCGACCGCTGCGACGTCTGCGACGCACAGGCCTACGTCCGAGTCGTCATGCTGACCGGCGAGCTCTTCTTCTGCGGCCACCACGCCCGCAAGCACGGAGAGAAGCTCAAGGAGGTCGCCCTGCTGTTCCAGGACGAGACCGCGAACCTGACCGCCGGCAGCTGACGCCGCCGGCCGACCCAGCCGACGTGGACTTTTTCACTGACGTCGGCGCTGCGCTTCACTGAGTATCACAGCCATTTTCTACCGGATGCCGCATATCCTCCTCCCTGAGGCCCTGCTCCTGTTCCCTCCCCGAGTCCCCCGGCACAGAGCCTTACGCTGATTGAAGCATCCCGCCCCTCATCCAGGCTCGACGAAGCCGCGTGACCCTTCAAGGAACTGTCTGTGAAACGCCCCCTCCGCGTCATGACCGCCTCTGCCCTGCTCGTCTTCTGCGGCGCACTAGCGCTTTCCGGATGCTCCGGCTCCGCCGGCTCCAGCGCCTCCCCCTCAGCACACACCGCCCCAGCGGATGCGGAGGCCACCGGCCCCGTCGTCATCATCGACCTGCGTTCGGCCGAGGAGTTCAAGAAGGGACACTTGGAGGGCGCCGTCAACTACGACTTCTCCTCGGGTGACTTCTCCAGCCAGATCTCGAGCCTGGACCACAACTCCCAGTACCAGCTCTACGGCTCCGCCGATCAGCCCAAGATGGCCAGCGCCGTCATGCGCAACGCCGGCTTCGCCGGCGTCACCGAGCTGGGGACCTTCGACGCGGCCAAGAAGACCACCGGAGCCAAGGTGGTCACCGGCTGATACCGGGCCGGCCAGGAGGGCACCACGGTCTCCTTTTGGCCGCCTCATGACTCGTGTCAACGGCGTCGGCCCCGGAACCCATGCGGTTCCGGGGCCGACGCCGTTGAGATGAGCGAGCCGGTGGACTCTCTGCCCTATCCGGTCAGTCCAGATAGTCGCGCAGGACCTGGCTGCGCGAAGGGTGGCGCAGCTTGGACATGGTCTTGGACTCGATCTGGCGGATGCGCTCTCGGGTGACCCCGTAGACCTTGCCGATCTCGTCGAGGGTCTTGGGCTGGCCGTCGGTCAGACCGAAGCGCATGGAGACCACGCCTGCCTCGCGCTCCGAGAGGGTGTCCAATACAGCGTGGAGCTGCTCCTGGAGGAGGGTGAAGCTCACCGCGTCGGCCGGGACCACGGCCTCGGAGTCCTCAATGAGGTCACCGAACTCGGAGTCCCCGTCCTCACCCAGCGGTGTGTGCAGGGAGATCGGCTCGCGCCCGTACTTCTGGACCTCAACCACCTTCTCCGGGGTCATGTCCAGCTCGACCGCCAGCTCCTCCGGGGTGGGCTCACGTCCCAGGTCCTGGAGCATCTGGCGCTGCACCCGGGCGAGCTTGTTGATGACCTCGACCATGTGCACCGGGATGCGGATGGTACGGGCCTGGTCCGCCATCGCGCGGGTGATGGCCTGGCGGATCCACCAGGTGGCGTAGGTGGAGAACTTGAAGCCCTTGGTGTAGTCGAACTTCTCCACGGCGCGGATGAGGCCCAGGTTGCCCTCCTGGATGAGGTCCAGGAAGAGCATGCCGCGCCCCGTGTAGCGCTTGGCCAGGGAGACCACCAGTCGTAGGTTGGCCTCCAGCAGGTGGTTCTTGGCCCTCTGGCCGTCCTGGGCCACCCAGTGCAGCTCGCGACGCAGCTTGGCCGGCAGGTCGTTGCCCTCCTCAGCCAGGCGGTGCTCGGCGTAGAGGCCGGCCTCGATGCGCTTGGCGAGCTCGACCTCCTGCTCGGCGTTCAGCAGCGCGACCTTACCGATCTGCTTGAGGTAGTCCTTGACCGGGTCCGCGGTGGCGCCGGCGGTGACGACCCGCTGGGCGGGCTCGTCGCCCTCGTCGGAGTCGGAGACGGTGAAGGAGCCGTCCTTGTCCTGGGACTTGCCGCGCTTACCGGATTTCTTGGAGGCGGCCTTCTCCGCCTCCTCCCGACGCATGCGCTCGAGCTCACCGGTCAGGGCCGCGATGGAGGGCTGCATCTTGATGCCCTTGATGACCCAGCCGCGGAAGATGTAGCCGTTCTGAGCGAGGTAGTCGCGCGCCACCATCGGGGCGGAGTCGCCCACGACGAACCGGGGCACCGGTCCGTGGCCGTAGGGAGCCAGCGTGATGGGCTCCTCCAGGGTGCCGTGGCCGGCGATCTCCAGGTTCTCCACAATTGTGCGCGAACGCACGAAGAGAGTCGCCCCGGGAGCCAGGCGGACCCCTTTGAGCGAGGCGGGGTTGTTGAAGGGGCTGCGCTTGGAGCCGTCGCCGTTCTCCTCCAGGCTCACATCCAGGTAGTAGTCGCGCAGCTCAGGAGCCGGGCCGTCATCCTCCTGGACGGTCTGCGCCTCGGAGTCGTCATCCTGGTCCTCGTCCTCATCAGAGGAGTCCTCGTAGTCCTCGTCGTCGTAGTCGGCGTCGTCGTCGAGGTCGAAGTCCTCGTCGTCGAGCGGGGTCTCGTCGACGTCGTCAGTGAGCTCGGTGCTGGAGCGCGTCACTGTGGAAGAAGCCACGGAGTTCCTTTCGCGTGGGCGGGCGGACAGCCAGTGTCGGGGTATGGGAACCCGATCCGGCACAGCAGACAACCCCAGAATTGTAGCGTTTATTCCCCAGGTTCTCCGCACGGGCGGCTTAGTATGACCTCACCTTGTTCGCAGTCGGCGTCCCGCCGCGGCAAAACCGTTGCCGGGAGCGTCACCGCCCCTCCTGATGTCCGCCCTGGGTCTACTCTGGCGGCTATGAGCGCGCTGCCTGCGGCCCTGGGCCGTATCCGTCCCGTCGTCGAGCACCGTCTGACGGAGGTCCTGGAGGACTGCCACCGGCGTTGGGAGGACCTGGGGCAGGCCGCACCGGATCTGCTCCAGGCTGCCGAGAGCGTCCTGAGCGGGGGTAAGCGCATGCGGGCCGTCCTGGGGGCCGTCGGCTGCGCGCTCCTGAGCACGTCGGAGCACCGAGCCGAGTGCCTGACCGGTTCCGACGCCGTCCACCTGGGTGCGGCGCTGGAGCTCTACCAGGCCAGCGCCCTGGTCCATGACGATCTCATGGACGGCGCCGACACTCGACGGGGCCTGCCCGCGGCGCACCGCGCCTTCGGCCGGGACCACGAGGCCCGCGGCTGGCTGGGACGCCCACAGACCTTCGGAGCCAATGGCGCCATCCTTCTCGGTGACCTCCTACTGTCCCTGGCCGGCGAGGAGATGAGCGCACTGGCGCAGTCGCGCGCCTCCTGCGAGACCGGCAGCAGAGCGGCCCGGTACGCCCGGAGCGCCTTCGACGCCATGACCACCGAGGTGGCCCTGGGCCAGTTCCTCGATGTGCGCAGCGAGAACCTGCCCCTGCCCCGGGGCCGGGAGCCGGGTGCCGCGGCCAGACGCATGCACGACGACGCCCTGTCGGTCGTGCGTCACAAGTCGGCCCGGTACTCGGTGCGCCACCCGCTGCTCATCGGCGCCCTCCTGGCCGGCCTGGATCCGAGCGGGCCCACCGCCGAGTACCTGGCCGCCTTCGGCGAGGACGTCGGCATAGCCTTCCAGCTGCGCGACGACGAGCTGGGCGTCTTCGGCTCGCCGCAGGCCACCGGCAAGCCGGCCGGCGACGACCTGCGCGAGGGCAAGCGCACGGTGCTGCTGGCCCTGACCTGGGGACTTTGCGACGAGGCCGGCCGGCAGCTGCTCGGCAGCGTCCTGGCCAATCCCGAGGCGACACCGGAGCAGATCGGCGAGGTCGCCGCTCTCATCGAGGACTGCGGCGCGCGCGCCGCCCACGAGGAGATCATCACCATGCACCGCGACGCCGGGAGCCGGGCGCTGGAGCGCCTCAGGAACGAGGGCGTGGTGAGCACCGCATCCCTGGAGGACCTGGCGGTGCTGGCGGACCTGCTGACACACCGGCTCTCCTGACCCGGCCGAGGACACGGGGACACCCCGACGGGTGGGCAGTACTACCCGCCTCATCCGACCACCGGCTGTCACGGCACCACCGGCATCGTAGAATCGCGCCGTGGTCACAGATCCCCTCATTGGTCGGCTGGTCGACTCTCGCTACGAGATCGTCGACCGCCTCGCGCGCGGCGGGATGGCCACCGTCTACCGCGCCCACGACCGTCGCCTGGACCGGACCGTGGCGCTCAAGCTCATGCACGCCCACCTGGCCGACTCCCCCGACTTCGTCTCGCGCTTCCGCCGTGAGGCGCGGGCCGCGGCACGCCTGTCCAACCCGGGTGTGGTGGCCGTCTTCGATCAGGGCAGCCTCGACGGGGTGGCCTACCTCGTCATGGAGTACGTCGAGGGGCCCACACTGCGCGACCTCATCGCAGCAGGACCACTGTCAGTCAAGGAGGCCCTGGGGCTGGTTGCCCAGCTGCTGCGCCCGCTCGGCGCCGCCCACCGGGCCGGCCTGGTCCACCGCGACATCAAGCCGGAGAACGTCCTGCTGCCCTCGGACGGCTCTGTGGCCAAGGTGGCCGACTTCGGTCTGGCCCGGGCGGTCACAGAGGTGACGCAGACGACGACGGGCAACGTGCTGGGCACGGTCGCCTACCTGGCGCCCGAGCTCATCACCTCCGGGGACTCCACCTCTCGCGCCGACGTCTTCTCCGCCGGGGTGGTCCTCTACGAGCTCCTCACCGGCCAGCAGCCCTTCACCGCGGACTCCCCCATTCAGATCGCCTTCCGCAACGTCCACGAGGACGTGCCCCTGCCCTCCAAGCTGGTGCCCGAGATGCCGGCCGACGTCGACGAGCTCGTGGCCACCATGACTCGCCGTGAGCCGCAGGAGCGCCCGGCCGACGCCGATGAGGCGCTGGCGCTGCTGCGTAACGTCGTCGACGAGCTGACCGACTCCGAGCTCTCCGTGCGCCGCGGTGGCGGCACCGGCTCGATCCGCACCCAGGAGGTCATGACGGCCAACGCTCAGGCCGCCCGCTCCGCCATCGGTGATGAGCCCCAGGACGACGACGCCGACGTCTCCTCAGCCGAGGACTCCTCGTCGCACGCCGGTATGCGGACCGTCTCCCTTCCCATCGGCTCCATCGGCCCGGACTCCAGGGGGAGAACACGCGCACTCTCACGCAAGGCCGTGGCGGCCGACGCGCAGAAGACCACCGCCGTCCCCACACGGAAGACGGTCACCGGCGGTTTCAGCCGCCGCCGTGCGATCATCATCGGGCTGCTCGCCGTGGCCGGAACCGGGGCGAGCGCCACCTGGTACCTGACGGCCGGTCCGGGCAGGAGGGTCTCCGTGCCCAACATCGTCGGCATGTCCGAGGACCAGGCACAGCTCGCCCTGGAGAAGCAGGGGCTCGACTGGGGCACGCCGGAGCGCGTCTACTCCGACACGGTCCCGGCCGGCAGCATCGTCTCCTGCCGGCCGAAGGCGGGCCAGAAGGTGGGACTCGGCCAGGTCGTCACCGCCGCTGTCTCCCGGGGCGTGGAGACCAAGACCGTTCCCGACGTCGTCGGAAAGACCAAGGATCAGGCCACGGCCGCGATCAAGGCGGCCGGACTGAACCTGGGGGACGTCACCGAGGAGTACTCCGCCAGCATCGACTCGGGCAAGGTCATCTCCTCCGACCCCAAGGCCGGCAAGGTCATCAAACACACTGAGAAGGTCTCGCTCGTGGTCTCCAAGGGCAAGGAACCGGCCACGATCCCCGACGTGACCGGTCTGAGCGAGGATGAGGCCACGAAGGCCCTGGAGGACACCGGCCTGAAAAAGGGCAAGGTCAGCAAGGGCTACTCCGACTCCGTGGCCAAGGGGAACGTCATCTCCTCCTCGCCCATCGCCGGTGCCTCGGGCTACTACAAGGGCGACTCGGTGGACCTGACCGTCTCCAAGGGGCCGGAGAAGGTGACGATCCCCGACGTGACCGGCAAGAGCCGGGACGAGGCCAAGAAGACCCTGGAGGACGCCGGGCTCAAGGTGGAGGTCAACAAGCGCCTGGGCGGCCCCTTCGGGACGGTGCGCTCCACCGACCCCGCGCCGGGCTCCAGCGTCAAGCCGGACTCCAAGGTCACCATCAACATCTTCTGACGGCTGTGGCCCGGTTCCGCCGGAGCGGACCGGGCCACGTTTCGCCGGAACTGTGGGACGGGCTCTCGGTGGAGGTTTTCAGCCCTTGAGCATCTCGGCGATCTCGAAGGCGACCTCGAGGGACTGCTGGTGGTTGAGGCGCGGGTCAACGAGGGTCTCGTAGTGCTCGGCCAGGCCGGCCTCGTCGATGTGCTCGCCGCCGCCGAGGACCTCGGTGACATCGTCGCCGGTGAGCTCGACGTGGATGCCGCCCGGGGCGGTGCCCAGGGAGCGGTGCACCTCGAAGAAGCCGCGGATCTCGTCGAGGATCGTCTCGAAGCGGCGGGTCTTGTAGCCGTTGTCCGAGGTGATGGTGTTGCCGTGCATGGGGTCGGCGATCCAAGTGACGGGGCGCCCGTCGACACGCACCGCCTCCACCAGTGCCGGTAGAGCATCGCGGATGCGGTCGGCGCCCATGCGGGTGATGAGGGACAGGCGTCCGGGCAAACCGTCGGGGTTGAGGCGGTCCATGAGCCGGGCGACGTCGTCGGGGGACGTGGTGGGGCCGACCTTGACGCCCACGGGGTTGTGGACGCCGGCGAGGATGGCGACGTGGGCGCCGTCGGCCTCGCGGGTGCGCTCCCCCACCCAGAGCATGTGGGCGGAGGTGTCGTACAGGCGCCCGGAGCGGGAGTCCTCGCGGATCATGGCGTCCTCGTACTCCAGGAGGAGGGCCTCGTGGGCGGCGTAGAAGTCGACCTGGCGCAGGGCGTCGAAGTCGACGCCGGCGGCCTCCATGAAGCGCATGGCCCGGTCGATCTCCTCGGCGAAGGACTCGAAGCGCTTGTAGGCGGGGTTGGCGGTGAAGCCGCGGTTCCAGGAGTGGACCTCGCGCAGGTCCGCGTAGCCGCCCATCGTGAAGGCGCGGATGAGGTTGAGGGTGGTGCCCGAGCGCAGGTAGGCGTCCAGCATGCGTGTGGGGTCGGGGATGCGGGCCTCGGGGGTGAACTCGTGGCCGTTGACGGAGTCGCCGCGGAAGGAGGGCAGGGTGACCTCGCCGCGGGTCTCGGTGTCCGAGCTGCGGGGCTTGGCGTACTGACCGGCCATGCGGCCGATCTTGACCACGGGCGTGGAGGCGCCGTAGGTGAGGACCGCGGCCATCTGGAGGATGGTCTGGACCTTGAGGCGGATGTTGTCGGCCGTGTTGTGGGTGAAGGACTCGGCGCAGTCCCCGCCCATGAGGACGAAGGCGTCCCCGGCACTGGCCTGGGCGATGAGGTCGCGCAGGGAGTCGACCTCTCCGGCGAAGACGAGCGGGGGCCGGCGGCACAGGTCCGCCACCACGTCGGCCAGCGCGGCCTCATCGGGGTAGGTCGGCTGCTGGAGGGCGGGCAGGTGGCGCCATGCGGGGACCTGGACGTCCGTGCGGGCGACGGAGAGCTCGTTCATCACGCCCGTCAGCATAGGCCAGTCGGGATATGGCCCGGAATCGGGCCGCATCGCGGAACAGAGCGGCCGGCGCCGTCACAAAGGACGGCACCGGCCGTGTTGTCTCAGAGTGCGGGCTCAGCCTCAGTGCTCGGGAGCAACCTCGGCGGGCTCGACCTTCTGGCCCAGGTCGGCCATGAGGTCGGTGAACCACTGCTGGGTGATGTCGAAGGGCTTGGCGCCGGCGATGCGCGGGAAGGCGATCGCGGTGAGCTCGTCGTTGTTCTCCTCGTCCTGGCCGATGACGCCGGACTCGCCGCGCAGGGCGCAGTCGACGGCCAAGTCGCACATCTTCTTGATGAGGGCGAGGTCCTCGGCGTTGGCGTGGGCGGCGCGCGAGTAGTAGCCGGACTTCTGGACCATGACCTTCTCAGCGCCGATGAGCTCGGCGAACTGCTTGGCAAACCACTGGCCGGGGTTGATGGTGTCGAGCTTGACGTGGCCGAAGGGGTCGCGCTGGACCTCCTGGCCGGCGGCCTCCATCTCCGCGATGATCTCGGGGACGCCGGCGCCCTCGGACAGGAAGATGTTGACGTTGCCCTGCTCGTCCATGATGGCCTTGAGGCGCTCGGCCTCGGCGGCGATGTCGAGCTTCATCTCGGGGACGAAGACGGCGTGGACGTCCCAGCGCTCCTTGGTCAGGCCGAGGGAGGGGACCCACTGCTTGGTCTGGAGCAGGTCGTGGTAGCGACGGGCGGTCTCGGCGGTGAGGTAGCCGCAGTTGCGGCCCATGCACTCGTGGACGATGAGCATGCGGGGGTTGGAGCGGTGCTCGCCGATGACGTTGAAGGCGAAGCCGGCGCCCTCGTCGGCCGCGGTCCAGGCGCCCAGGGACTGGCGGATCGGGACGACGTCGTTGTCGATGGTCTTGGGCAGACCGACGACGGTGAGCTCGTAGTCGTTCTCGTGGAGATAGGCGGCCAGGTCCGCGGCGGTGGTGTTGGTGTCGTCACCACCGATGGTGTGCAGGACGTCGACGCCGTCCTTGCGCAGCTGTTCGGCGGCGAACTCCAGGGGGTTGACACCCTCCTTCACGAGGCCGCGCTCGACGAGGTTCTTGGCGTTGGTGAGCTTGACACGGGAGTTTCCGATCGGGGATCCGCCGAAGTCGCGCAGGATGCCGGCGTTCTTGCGGGCCTCGTCGTCGATGACGATGTAGTTGCCGGTGAGCAGGCCGTGGTAGCCGTACTGGTAGGCGATGATCTCGACCTCGGGAGCGACCTGCGTGTAGCGCTCGATGAGGTCGCCGACGGCGGCGGACAGACAGGGGGCGAAACCGCCAGCGGTGAGCAGGGCGACGCGACGAATCGACATCGGGAACCTTTCGGGTTGTGGGTACTCGGGGCCAGCGCCCCGGCCGGATCGGGCGGCACGGGCCGCACCGGGCGTCAGTCTACGTGCCATCGGTAGCCGCTGACAGGGACCAACCGGACGGAATCAGGGAGCCGGGGTAGTCGCCCCGTCCCCAAAGCCCCTACTCGGCGCCGGGCTCGGCCTCGTCGTCGGAGGCCTTGTCCTTCTTCTTGTCCTTGCCGCTCTTGTCCTCCGGCGGCTCGGGCACGGAGACCTCGGGGGCAGGGCGGCCACCGGGCGCGGCCACAGGCGCGGCCGAGGGGCGGGCCTGCGCCTGGGCGGCGAGCATCTCGGTGACGACCTCATCGGCGGTCTTCTTCTCCGAGTCCATGGCCTTCTTGACGTCGGCGGCGTAGAGGTCCACGTACTCCTGGCCGGAGAGCGCCATGAGCGCGTACATGATCTCGTCGGTGATGGAGCGCAGCACGAAGCGGTCGTTCTCCAGGCCCTTGTAGCGGGAGAAGTCCAGCGGCTCGCCGATGACGATGCCGACGCGGTGGCGGGTGGAGGGGATGGACTTACCGATCGGCTGGGCCAGGTTGGAGCCGATCATCGCCACGGGCACCACGGGGGCGCCGGTGGCCAGGGCGATGCGGGCCACACCTGTCTTGCCACGGTAGAGGCGCCCGTCGGGACTGCGCGTGCCCTCGGGGTATATGCCGAAGAGCTGCCCCGAGCGCAGGCGGTCGATGCCGGCCTGGAGCGCCGCCTGGGAGGCCTTGCCGCCGGAGCGGTCCACGGGGATGGTGCCCACCGTCTTCATGAAGTTCTTCACCGCCCAGCCCTTGACGCCCTTGCCGGTGAAGTAGTCGGCCTTGCCGATGAAGGCGACCTCACGGTCCACCAGCAGCGGCAGGAAGAAGGAGTCGATGACCGCCAGGTGGTTGGAGGCCAGGATCGCCGCGCCCTCGGTGGGAATGTTCTCCTCACCGCGGATCCAGGGCTGATAGAGCATCTCCAGGGCCGGGCCGACTGTTGCCTTGATGGGTCCGTATCCCACGCGGGGCCTCCTGTGAACTGCTGGCTGGGCGGCCACCACACGGTCCTGCACCATCGGAGACGGACGGCACCGGAGCCGGCCGGTGCCGCTCGGGTATGGGGATGATTCTAGGGTGCTTCCCACCCTGCTCGCACCGACTTCCCGACTACTGGCGAGGATGCATGTCACTGCCATCCTCTAGCCTGCGACCGTGAGCACCATCGGGACCCAGGTGTCCTTCGCCGACATGGGCACGCCCCTGGAGCGGACGACCTTCGTCGTGGTGGACCTGGAGACCACCGGTGGGGCGCCGGGCGCTCGCTCTCTGACCGAGATCGGGGCCGTCAAGGTGCGCGGCGGACAGGTACTGGCGGACTTCTCCACCCTGGTCAACCCCGGTGTCGCCATCCCCGCCCAGATCACGATGCTCACCGGCATCACGAACGCCATGGTGGCCGGCGCCCCCGGCGTACGCACCTGCGTGGAGGCCTTCCTGTCCTGGGCGGATCTGCTGGCCGACGACGTCGTCCTCGTGGCCCACAACGCCCGCTTCGACGTCGGTCACCTGCGTGGCGCCGCGGCGACCCTGGGCCTGGAGTGGCCCGAGCCCCGCGTGCTGGACACGCTGGCGCTGGCCCGCAAGGCCTGGAGCCGCAGCGAGGTGCCCAACCACAAGCTGGGGACGCTGGCCGCCTTCGTGGGCTCCCGGACCCGTCCCACGCACCGGGCCCTGGATGACGCGCGCGCCACCGTGGACGTGCTGCACTCGGCCCTGGAGGTCATGGCGCCGCTCGGCGTCACGCACCTGGAGGACCTGACCACGGCCTCCGACCCGGTTCCGGCCAGGCGCCGGGCCAAGAGCCGACTGGCCGACGCTCTTCCCAGTGGCCCCGGCGTCTACCAGTTCCGCTCGGCGGCCGACCAGGTGCTCTACGTGGGCAGCGCCGTGGACCTCAAGCGTCGGGTGCGCTCCTACTTCACCGCCGCGGAGAAGCGCCGCAAGGTGGCGCAGATGCTGGACACCACCGTGAGCGTGCGGCACATCGCCACCCCCACGCTCATTGAGGCGCGGGTGCGCGAGCTGCGGATGATCGCCGAGCTCGACCCACCGGTCAACCGCCGCTCCCGGGCCCCGCGCCGCCGCCCCTGGCTCCACCTGGCCCAGGGCTCAGGCCCGGGGACCGAGCCGCGGTTGGCACTCACCACCGTGCTGCCCACGGAGGAGGTCGACCGCGCGGTCGGCCCCTTCGCCTCGCGCAGCC
>NZ_JASPEP010000031.1:0-32144 GCF_031292835.1 Actinomyces stomatis | reverse complement strand
AGCCGGCCGCGCAGCCGGCGTGCGAGCCCGGAGGGTGCCGGGACCACGAGCAGAGCCCGCGCTCCCCGGGGCGAGTCCGCCCAGAGCTCGTCCGGCGCGTGTCTCAGCGCCCACCAGCGCCCCAGGCGCCGACCGCAACGGGCCATCACCTCCGACAGATCCTCCCGGGCACCGTTCTTCCAGCCCAGGACCATGGCGCGCACCGGCCCGGTGTAGGACGCCAGAGCCTGGATGTCCAGGTCGCCGGCGGCGTCGGCATGCTCCACGGCGAAGGGCTCCGCCTCGAGCAGCGCCCGGCACCGCGGGCACAGCGCCGTCTCCCATCGGCCGCAGCCCGCACAGCTGGTCGGCAGTCCCAGGGACAGGCCCGGTGAGAAATCCACCGACAAGCCCGATGGCAGACGGAATGCGGCGGGATGCCAGGGCTCGTGCCGGTGGTGCGCCATGCCCTCACTGTGACGCAGGAAGGGGCCTTCCCGCTCCTGGCGGCGCTCGCGGTCCACACTGCGACAGGGCGGTCGCCATCACCGTCTCCTGTGGCCCCGTGCCCCGCCCGTGTCCTCGGTGGGAAGAATCTCGGTACTGGAAAGGCCGCCGCCCACCGAGGTCCACTAGAGTACGGAGGCAGGTAGCCGGTGAGACCTGAGCCGATACCGAGCCGATCCTGCGCCGATGGCGAGTCGGCTGACTGGCTGATACCGCCTCTGTCTCATCGCCGCTCTTCGCAATATGACGTCCCAAGGGAGAATGTAGCGTGTCGATCGTGGACCGGATCCTTCGCATTGGCGAGGGCCGCACCCTGAAGAAGCTTGATGCCATCGCCGACCAGGTGGAGGCTCTTGCCGACGAGTACAGCGAGCTCTCCGACGCCGAGCTGCGTGAGATGACTGATGAGCTCAAGGAGCGCTACCAGGACGGCGAGACTCTCGACGATCTGCTTCCCGAGGCCTTCGCCACGGTGGTGGAGGCGGCCGACCGCGTCCTGGGCATGCGCCCCTACCACGTCCAGATCATGGGTGGGGCCGCCCTCCACCGCGGCAACATCGCCGAGATGAAGACCGGTGAGGGCAAGACCCTCGTGGCCACGATGCCCTCCTACCTGAGGGCCCTGACCGGCAAGGGCGTCCACGTCGTGACCGTCAACGACTACCTCGCCGAGTATCAGTCCGACCTCATGGGGCGTGTCCACCGCTTCCTGGGGCTGACCACCGGCTGCATCCTCGTGGGCCAGACGCCCGTCGAGCGCCGTGAGCAGTACGCCTGTGACATCACCTACGGCACCAACAACGAGTTCGGCTTCGACTACCTGCGCGACAACATGGCTCAGCGCCCCGAGGACCTGGTCCAGCGCGGCCACGCCTTCGTCATCGTCGACGAGGTCGACTCCATCCTCATCGACGAGGCCCGTACCCCGCTCATCATCTCCGGTCCGGCCAGCGGAGACGTCAACAAGTGGTACAAGGAGTTCGCCACGATCTCCGAGCGCCTGCGCGCGGGCAAGGACTACGAGGTCGACGAGAAGAAGCGCACCGTGGGCGTGCTGTCCGCCGGCATCGAGCGGGTGGAGGACTACCTCGGGGTGGACAACCTCTACGAGTCGGAGAACACCCCCCTGATCGGCTTCCTCAACAACGCCATCAAGGCCAAGGAGCTCTTCCACCGGGACAAGGACTACATCGTGCGCGACGGTGAGGTCCTCATCGTCGACGAGCACACCGGTCGCGTCCTGCCCGGCCGCCGCTACAACGAGGGCATGCACCAGGCCATCGAGGCCAAGGAGCGTGTGGAGATCAAGGCCGAGAACCAGACCCTGGCCACCATCACCCTCCAGAACTACTTCCGCCTCTACCCCGAGGGCTCGCGCTCGGGCATGACCGGTACCGCTGAGACCGAGGCCGCCGAGTTCGCCGGCACCTACAAGATCGGCGTCGTCCCGATCCCCACCAACAAACCCATGATCCGTGAGGACCAGCCCGACCTCGTCTACACCACCGTCGAGGCCAAGCTCGACGCCGTCGTCGACGACATCGCCGAGCGTCACGAGCTCGGCCAGCCGGTCCTGGTGGGTACCACCAGCGTGGAGAAGTCGGAGATCCTCTCCGAGCGTCTGCGCGAGCAGGGCATCCCGCACGAGGTCCTCAACGCCAAGCAGCACGCCCGCGAGGCCGCCGTCGTGGCTATGGCCGGTCGCAAGGGCGCCGTCACCGTGGCCACCAACATGGCCGGTCGCGGAACCGACATCATGCTGGGCGGCAACGCCGAGCACATCGCGGTCACCGCCCTCAAGGAGGCCGGCCTGGACCCCGAGGAGAACGCCGAGGAGTACGAGAAGGCCTGGCCCGAGGCTCTGTCCGCCGCCAAGGATGCCTGCCGGGCCGAGCACGACGAGGTCGTCGAGCTCGGTGGCCTCTACGTGCTGGGCACCGAGCGTCACGAGTCGCGGCGCATCGACAACCAGCTGCGGGGCCGCTCCGGCCGTCAGGGGGACCCGGGCGAGTCCCGCTTCTACCTGTCCATGGAGGACGACCTCATGCGCATGTTCGCCTCCGGGCTCGCCCAGCGCATCATGTCCTCGGGCGCCTACCCCGATGACGTCCCCCTGGAGTCCAAGATGGTCACCCGAGGCATCGCCGGCGCCCAGCGTCAGGTGGAGTCGCGCAACTACGAGATCCGCAAGAACGTCCTCAAGTACGACGACGTCATGACCGAGCAGCGCGAGAAGGTCTACTCCGAGCGCCGCCGCGTCCTGGACGGTGAGGACCTCGAGCCCCAGATCGAGGCCTTCCGGACCCAGGCCGTCTCCTCCATCGTTGAGGCCGGAACGGCCGAGGGGCGCCCCGACGAGTGGGACCTGGACGCCCTGTGGGGCGAGCTCGGCCGCCTCTATCCGGTCGGCCTGACCCAGGAGGAGGTCGTCGAGGCGCTGGGCGGCAAGAACGCACTGACCTCGGAGCGCCTCATCGAGGAGCTCAGCGAGGACGTCGCCGTGGCCTACGAGGACGCCGAGGCCCGCATTGAGGCCAACGCCCTGGCCCACGTCCAGCTCGGCGAGGAGCCCATGCGCACCCTGGAGCGCCGCATCCTGCTGGCCGTGGTGGACAAGCGCTGGCGGGAGCACCTCTACGAGATGGACTACCTCAAGGAGGGGATCGGTCTGCGGGCCATGGCCCAGCGCGACCCCCTCGTGGAGTACGCCAACGAGGGCGCCCGTATGTTCCGGGCGATGATGGAGGGGATCCGGGAGGAGACCGTCGAGCAGATCTTCGCCAACGTCACCCGCTTCGACGCCGCTGCCCAGCGCGCCGCCGAGGACGGTACCGTCGAGGCCGCCCAGGCGGTCGCCAAGGCCAACGCCACCGCCGCGGCCGGCATCCGCGTGGGCCAGGCGGCCGGCCAGGGGAACGGCACGGTGCTGGGGGACACCGGCCAGGCGTCCATGGAGCAGCGGGTCACCTACTCCGGTCCCAGCGAGTCCGGTGAGGAGGAGAGGTCAGGAGCCTCCTCGCGCAGGGTCTCCGAGTCGGGCGGCAATCGGGCCGAGCGTCGTCGCTCCAAGAAGAAGCGCCGGCACTGAGACTCAGCGAGAGCTGACGCGGCTGTCGGTGATCCCGTCGGAGCCCGGTGACCAACCGGGCTCCGACGGGATCACGCCATCTCCAGGCCGGTGAGGATCCAGCGTTCGCGCAGCAGCTCCAGACGGGCCGCCGCGGCCCGGACTCGGTTGCCCTCCTCCAGGAGAACGGTTGCCTCGCAGGCCCCCGACATTGTCAGCTCGGTGCGCACGCTGCGGATGCGTGGCCGTCGTGGGCTCGCCTGGCGCCCCAGCATCCGGGCGGCCAGCCCCGCCCGGCGGGTGAGTGCCTCGAACAGGGAGGGGCTGGTCCAGCGGACCAGGTGATCCACGGGGCGTAGCCCGGCCAGGACCTCACTGGCGGCAGTCACCACGATCGCGGCTGTGCGTGAGGCGTCGGTGCCGGTGCCGGTGCCAGGTCGTCTTGTCGGAGAGTCTCCCCGCATGACTGAGCCGGAGCGGTTCACGGGCCTGGAGGGCTTCTGTGGAACGGCGCGAGTCGGCGCCGGGTGGCTCGGTGCGGGGCGGCTGCGACGTTGAGGGCCGGTCTGGTGGTGCGCGGGACGAGTGGCTCGGGTGATGGCGGTTGCGGTCATGGCGGGCTCCTGAGAGTAGGCGGGTGCTTGGTGGGCACGGAGTGCGAGGTGGAACGGGGGCGGCATTCGAGGCCGCCGGTGCTGGCGCTGGGTGGTTCATCGCGATGGCGTCTGGCCTCCTGTCGTCGTGCTCGGTGCGGACAGGGAATCCGGGACGCTCAGGACTGTGCCGGGCCGGATCAGTGACGGGTCGGTGCCGACGACGTCGGAGTTGGCGCGATACAGGACCGGCCAGGCCTGTGCGATCTGCGCGGGGCCGGAGTCGGCGGGCAGGAGGTGGGCAGTGATCGACCACAGGCTCTCGCCGGGCACGACGGTATGAGTGGGGGTCGACGAGGTCTGGGGGTCAGGGGTGGTGGAGGGCTGTGTCCGGGAGCTGCCCGGCGGGGTCGACTGCGCCGACTGGCTCGCGTTGTCCGAGCCGCTGGAGCCGGTCGAAGTGCTCGAAGGGGCATGCTCGGGTGAAGCCGTGGAGCCATCGGGCGGGGACTGGGATGCTTCCGCCTCCGCGGTGGCCTTCTGGCCGGGCTGGTCGGCTTGAGGTGACGGCGTCGAGGACTGGACCGGTGGTGAGGCGGGTGCTGAGCTGGTGGGGCGCCATCCCAGATCGTCCCCGCCGGTGGGCTCCTCGGCGGCCAGTGCCGGCGCCGAGGACAGGGAGACGAGCAGTGCGGAGGCGGTGATGCGCCTGACCGCAGGCGCTCCCCAGGCCTCGAGAATCCTGGCCGCCAGTGCGCAGGCGCCGCCTCGACGGACGGAGCCGTGCCCGTTCTCCCCGGGAAGCGCCATGAGCGCCAGGAGGGCTGAGACCACGTGCCACAAGGCTCCCAGAGTCCCGATTGCACAGGTGCCGGCGACGACGGCGTCGGACAGCTCACTCAGGCCCCAGGACTGCGGAGGGACCCCCAGAAGCCGCTCCGTGGCGCTGTGGGCCGTGTGCCCCAGAAGTGTCAGGACAGTCCCTGACACTCCGGCCAGCAGTGCCAGCCGTCGACGAGTTCCCATGTCGTCCTCCATCACCAATGATGTTGTTTGATGATGTTAGGTGTACTCCGATGGTGTGACGATGTCAATAGTGACGATGTGACATACCGTGTTTCTAGGTCGTGGTAGTGGGGGGGCGGTGGTTGCCGGCGGAGCGAGGTCCGAGCCGCCCCGGATCGCTTTCCTCAGCGTGTGGACTGTGGTGAGGTGGTCCTATGGACTGGGACGCGATGCTTGCCGACCTGGAGAGCAGCTTCGATGCTGAACGCCGTGCGGACCTGGTGGCGCAGAGCGCCGAGCTCGCGGAGGCCGAGCAGGCCTCCATCGAGGTCGTCGACCGTCTGCGAGGCTCGGTGGGGCGGCTCATCCACCTGCGGACTCGCAGCGGCGTTCCGGTCGACGGTGTTGTCTCTCGGGTTGAGCCCTCCTATGTCCTCGTCGATGAGGGGGAGGGGGTGCAGGCCATTGTCCCGGTGGGTGCGGTGGCCACCATGGTGTCGCTGGCCGGTCCGGCGCCCCGGGATGGCCGACGTCGGCCCACGCTGACGGCTCTGATGCGTGAGATCGCTCGGCGGGGAGCGCGGGTGCGCCTGGTCGTGGGTTCCGGGGAAGTGGTGGGGCGACTGGTCCGGGTGGGTGCGGACCATGTTGATGTCGCTGTCGACCCTGAGGGCGGAGTCCGTTCGCGTCGTGCTTCCGGGGCGGGTGGCGCGGGGGTCGTCAGCGTCATGACCGCCGCCATCGAGGTGCTGCGCAGTCGCTGACCTCGGCTACCGGGTGGGGTGTCTCAGGACTCCTCGTCCTCGATCCAACCCGCCGCGACCATGGCCCTGGTTGAGGCGAGCTGGCGCTGAATGTAGTCCTCCAGGGCCTGGTCCTCGATGCGCCAGAGCTTGCGGGCGCCGACCTGAATAGCAGGGAGATCACCGGTGCGGATGAGGGCGCGCACGGCCTGGGCGGACAGCTGAAGCTGCTCGGCGACGTCGGCGATGGTCAGGAATCGTGTGCTCATACCACGATGATCCCACTGCTGGATCCTCTCCACAATTCTTAAAGATGCTTGTGGATAACCTTGAGGTATTATTTTATCCCAACGATGATTGCAGGAGATCAAGGAGGATTCCCGTGATGTCATCTCGCCGTACCCGATCCCTGACCACCCCTGAGCGATCCCGTAGTGGTCGTTGGCGCCGTCCTGCATGGAAGGACCCGCGTATGGCCGGGGGAGTGGTCCTGGTTGCCACGGCTGTGGCCCTGGGGGCCTGGGCGGTCGATGCGGCCGCTGACACCACCCGCGTCTACGTGCTGTCCCAGGACGTCGCTCCCGGGACGGACCTGACTGCCGACGGCGTTCTCACGGTGGTCGAGGCTCATCCCGGCACCGATGCCTATGTCGAGGCCGGGCACCTGCCGGACGGCGCCGTGGCCACGCGCTCCATGCGCAAGGGGGAGCTGCTGGCCACGGCGGCTGTGAACAGCGGCGGGGAGCAGACCCTGCGGCCAGTGGTTCTCAATGTCGCCTCCAACCTGCCGGCCTCAACGAAGGTCGGCGACTACGTCGATCTGTGGATCGTGCCCAAGGAGGGGGCGGCGGGCAGACCCGCGGCCCAGGCTCCCGCCACTGCACAGGCCGGGCAGGGCGGACAGGCGGCTCAGAGCGGTCAAAGCGCCCAACCGGGACAGGCTGAAGGAGACGGAGCCCGCCGCGTGGCCACAGGGCTGGTCATCGCCTCGGTCGGTGAGCCCAGCAAGGGGCTGATCTCCGGACCCAGCACCGGGGTGGAGGTCAAGGTCCCCGAGGCATCCCTCGCCGCCGTTCTCAGCGCCGTGGGGCAGGAGGGGGCTCTCGTCCTGGTTCCCACGGGTCAGGAAGCGCCCGCGGAGAAGACCTCGTGAGCGCCCCGGGAGCCGGAGTCCTCCTGGCTCTGAGCGGCGACGACGCCGACATCCTGCGTGCGCTGAGCCAGTCGGGGAGCGGGCTGTGCGTCGTCCGCCGATGCGCCGATCTGCCCGAGCTGCTCTCAGCCGGGATGGCCGGACTGGCGACCTTCGCCCTGCTGGACACCGGCTTCGATGAGATCGACCGCACCGTCCTGGATCGGCTCGCACGCGCCGGCCTGAGCGGTCTGCTCCTGGTGGAGCCCCACGAGGAGGAGCGCTGGCGCAGCGCGGGATGGCCGGTTCTCAGACGCGATACGGAGCCCGGCCGCATCTGCTCGGCGATGCAGGACCTCGTGCGTCGTGGCGCGCCCTCCAGCGGATCATCCCAGGGGACGGGACCAGCCAGCGCTGCAGTGTCGGAGACCGTGACCGCGCCGGTGGCCGCGGACACCGACTGGTTGAGCGCTGCCACCCCCGCTTCGATGGGCTCGAAGGCCGCTGCCCAGGAGACCGCCTGGCTCGAAGAGCTGTGGCGGCAGTCTCCCGGCTCCTCAGAGGACGCGATGGTGCCCTCGCCGCCGCCACCGACCTCCAACGGCGCAGGAACCGGGGGCGACCCGGGACAGAACCGGCGGCCCGGTCCGGAGCCGGCTGCGACGGGCGTGCCGGAGCACTCCTTCCCGGCTGCGATGAGCCCGGCGGATGACGGGCTCCAGGGGAGGATCGTCCTGGTGTGGGGGCCTCACGGCGCCCCCGGGCGTTCGACGGTGTCCGCCTCCCTCGCCCACGGTCTGGCCTCTTCCGGCGGTGCGATCCTCGTGGACGCCGATGTGGAGGCTCCCAGCCTCGTGCAGCTCCTCGGCATGCCGGAGGACTCCTCGGCTCTGGCCGGGGCGGCCCGTCTGGCCACCCACGGCCGGCTTGACGCCGAGAGCTTTCAGCGGGTCCTGGCGCCGGTGGGCGGCGGGCTCTTCCTGCTGGGCGGCCTGGGGCGATCCGGACGCTGGCGCGAGCTGCCGCCGGCCTCGATGACCGAGGTCTGGCTGCAGTGCCGCCGGGCCGCGGCCTGGACCGTCGTCGACGTCGCCGGTGGTCCCGTCGATGACGATGTCGACGACTTCACCCTGGAGCCCGGCCGCGGGGCCGTCACCGCCGATCTGGTATCGCATGCCGACGTCGTTCTGGTCGTCGGCGGAGCCGACCCCGTCGGGGTGCGCCGTCTGCTCCAGCTCCTCGATGAGATGGGGGCCTCCATGAACCCCGCCGGTCGGGTCGAGGTCGTCATCAACCGGGTGCGTGCCTCGGCCGCAGGTCCTTCTCCCCAACATGCACTGCGAGAGGCGCTGGCGCGTTTCGGCGGGCTGGAGGACATTGTGCTCCTGCCCGACGACGCGGCGACGGCCGATGCCTGCCTGCTGCAGGGATGCACCGTCCTGGAAGGGGCGCCCACCAGCACACTGGGCAAGGCCCTGAGTGCGCTGGTCGACCGGATCGATCCTCAGGCGGCGACGGCCCGCAAGGCCCGATCCCCGCGTCGTTCCCTGCTGCGGCGCTCGAAGAGGCGTGGTGGACACCGGGACCCCGCGGACCAGGCCGCAACCGCCAGAGGCAGGAACCGTTCAACCGCGCGCAACAGAGGCGCGAGGCGTCGCCGCAGAGGCGGGGACGGGGGACAGCCGGTTGGTGAGCGGCTGCCGGCTCCCCGGGGCTCCGCAGGCCTCGCCCACGTCCCGCAGCAGTCCCTCCAGGCTCTGCCGCCATCGATTCAGCCGGGGAATCAGCCGCAGGGGCGGCTGCAGGAACCACCTCCGAGCCGGTCTCCGGTGAGACCACAGGCTCAGCCACCGCTACCGGCGCCGGGACCGGTCCCCGGCACGCCGCACCGGCCCTCGGCGGCGCCGTGGTCCGCTGCGGGGACGGCGTCGGGCGCCGGAAGGCCCCCGGGGCCGGCGCGAGGCCCGCAGGTGGGCCGTACCCCGGACATGGGAGATGACCGGGGTCCGGGTGACCCTCCGTCGGTGCCGCCGGGAACCGGGCGACACCGCTACTGAGACCGGGTGCTCGCGTGAACGGTGCCGGGTGGGAAGGCTCCCTGTGCTTCGTGGGAGGTCGAGCGCGACGGTAGGGCAGACTGGGGGCATGCGCATCTACCTGCCCGCCACCGCCGCCCACCTGCGCGCAAGCGTCCTCGGTTCCTCGCACAAGCCGTTCGCGGCTCACGCCGCCACCCCTGCTCTCGCCCGTGCCCTGCCCGATGAGGACGAGGAGGGCCTGGAGGTCTCCGCCTCGCTGTGCGCCGCCGACGCCTCTCTCGTTCTCCTGGCCGAGCCCGAGGCCTCGGGGCTGGCCGACCGGCGCATCGTCATCGCGGCCGATGTCGACGCCGAGAACGTGCGCGAGCTTCCCGTGGAGGGTGACGTCCTGCCCGGCACGATCGAGGTCGTCGGCGAGATCGCCTGGGAGGACGTCGCCGCCCTGCTCGTGGATGAGCCCGAGGCGGAGTCCGATGTGCGAGCCGCCAGACTCGGTGACGAGGACGCCTTCGAGCGCGCCGCCGAGGCCGACCTGCTCTGGTACGACGTCACGGAGCGAGAGGCGCTGGCCGAGAGCCTTGGAGTCTGAGGCGGCCGGCATCGCAGGCGGGTGAGGGACGCGCCCGGCGTCGGAGCGGCCGTTGCCCCCTGAGTCCTGGATCGGCCGGGTCCGCTCCTGGCGAGCATTCGCGGTGACGTGACCAGTTCCACGGCCGCCTGCCTTGCGCAGCAGAGCCCGCTGCTGGGTATGGTGCTCTCTGCCAAAGACCGCAGGTCGCCCGCTTCGGCGGGACCAAGTCCACGTCAGGTGGGGCCGGCGCAGGTGAGAACGAGACTTCGTCGGGCGTGCCCGAGATCAAGCCCCGTGCCCACCGGCGCGGGGCTTTTCCAGTGAATGGACCCCTGCGGCATACCACGGAAGGAGGGCCCATGGCACGGCCTGACAAGGAAGCAGCCGTTGCTGCGCTGGCGGACAAGTTCCGCCAGGCTGACGCGGTCCTGCTGACTGAGTACCGGGGACTGAGTGTCGCCCAGCTCAAGGAGCTGCGTCGTTCCCTCGCCGGTAACGCCGAGTACACCGTGGTGAAGAACACGCTTGCTGCGATCGCCGCCCGCCAGGTCGGGCTCGAGGACTTCGCCGACGACCTCACGGGCCCCTCCGCCCTGACGTTCGTCACCGGTGAGCCGGTCGAGGCCGCCAAGGCTCTGCGTGACTTCGCCAAGGACAACCAGCAGCTCGTCATCAAGGGCGGTGTCATGGACGGCACCGTGCTGTCCGCCGACGGCGTTGACAAGCTTGCCTCTCTCGAGTCCCGCGAGGTGCTGCTCGCCAAGACCGCGGGCGCTGTCAAGGCGTCCCTGTCCAAGGCTGCGTACCTCTTCGCCGCACCGGCCTCCAAGGCCGTGCGCACCGTCGACGCCCTGCGCGAGAAGCAGGAGACCGCGGCCTGAGGCCGCACGCGTCATCCACCAACCCTGCGCGCGCAGGAACCTGATAAGGAAGGAACGCCCATCATGGCGAAGCTGACCACCGAAGAGCTCATCGAGCAGTTCAAGGAGCTCACCCTCATCGAGCTGTCCGAGTTCGTCAAGGCCTTCGAGGAGACCTTCGACGTTACCGCCGCCGCCCCGGCCGCCGTGGCCGTTGCCGCTGCCCCCGGCGCTGCCGGTGGCGAGGCCGCCGCCGAGGAGAAGGACGAGTTCGACGTCATTCTCGAGGCCGCCGGCGACAAGAAGATCCAGGTCATCAAGGAGGTGCGCGCCCTGACCTCCCTCGGCCTGAAGGAGGCCAAGGAGCTCGTCGACGGCGCTCCCAAGCCCGTCCTCGAGGGCGCCAACAAGGAGGCCGCCGAGAAGGCCAAGGAGCAGCTCGAGGGCGCCGGCGCCACCGTCACCCTCAAGTGAGTCCCTCCCCGCTGCCTGAGGCGGCCTGAGGGGCGCCAACGGCTGGGGAAGTCCAGCATGTCTGGGTCCCGTCCACCACCAGGTGGGCGGGACCCAGTCGTGTTCCGGGGGGCTGGTGCTGCCCGGCTTCCGCGGCTTCGACGTCGTCGGGCTCAGGCTGGTGGAGCGCCGTCGGGTCGGAGATCGGTTGGTGTCTGTGTCGGAGGGGCTGGCGGGGATCGGGGACGTACATGTGTGCCGAGGACTGCGATGTCCTCCAGGTCACTGAGGTCCGCTCCCAGTGGTTTGGAGGAGAACGCAGTCGCCGATCGGAAAGTACGTTCTCGACGTCGGTGGGCGCACGCGATAAGTCAGGAGACGGCGTCGGGGATCGTGACCTCATGGCACCAGCACTCCCGGTGGACGCTCGCCCCACAGCCCGCCACCTTGAAGCCCGGCCACCGGCGAGAGACGGGAGACCACCTCCAGGGGGAACATCGACAGCAGCCGGTCGGCCTGGGTGCGCATGTCGCTGAGCGAGGACCACGTCGTCCGGAAGAACCTCCACCCCTGCGTTTCGAGCTCGTCCTGGCGGAGCTTCTCGAGGAAGACGTCCTCCTCAGTGCGGTACTTGGTGCGGCCGTCGAACTCCGCGACGACACGGTGATCGGGCCAACCCAGGTCCAGGAACCGGTCCTTCGACAACCCCGGAACCGGGTACTGGGCGATGGCCTCGGGCAGCCCTACCACGAGCGTCATCCACCGCAGCACACTCTCCCCGGGCGAGACCGCCCAAGGGGTGGCGGCGGCCAGTACCGCACGCGCCTGCGCTATCCCTCGCCGCCCCCGATGACGTGCCACGAGCTCCTCCCAGCAGGCTCGAGCCGAGCGCAGCCGCGTGGTGCAGGAGTCGCGGTGCCACGGATCAGGTTGGCAGTGCCGGTTCAGGGCCGCATCGGCGATGGAGAGCGCGTTGTATGGAGGCTCGTCGCAGGCGCAGTCGAAGGCGGTGCGCAGCACGGACGTGACGGGAACCCCTCCGACCACCTCGATCTCCTCGTCCCGCAGCTGAAGCCGGCGACGGTGCATTCGGATCGGGGTGGCCTCGGGGTGCGTCGTATCGATGGGGGTCGGTACGCCCGACGACGGGTACCGGAACGCGGGCATTGTGGTTGTGGTTAAACGCGGGTTGCCGGAGACGGCGAGGTAGACATCCGGCTCTCGCGTCCACATGGCCAGCCCCTGAATCAGAGCGGCCGACGTGTGAGACAGGCAGGTAGCGGACGGTAGGAGTTGCTGTGCAGCGATCGCACGCGCTAGGGACACCATGAACCGCTGCTCCCAGCGTCGCCTGCCCGGGACTGCGTGCAGGTAGGCGCCCGGCATGAGTCGCAGCAGACCAGGATTGCGCGACGCGTGGAAGCGCTTGCGGCGGCCTGAGTAGATGATGGTCGGCCGAAGGTGCGCCGGGACCGGGCAGACGGAAGCGGGGCGGCTGGCAGTGGTGGCGACGGGGCTCATGCAGCGAGTCTTCTCAAGAGGATCGGGGCATGACGAGCGCAGAGCTCTGAGGGTGTGGATTCGGCGGCATCTGAGGGCAGGAGGGCTTCGCTGTGGAGCCCGCAGTGGCCACTGAACGTCCGCTTCCCGGCCGATGGACGGGATCGGCGTGCTCGTCGCGACGTCGTCGGGCTCGGGGACGTACATGTGCGCCGAGGACTGCGATGTCCTCCAGGTCACTGAGGTCAGCTCCCAGTGGTTTGGAGGAGAACGCAGTCGCCGATCGGAAAGTGCGTTCTCGACGCCGTCGGCCGGAAAGGATCGGGCGGGTGCAGAGGCTGCGGGGGCGGGGACGTGCAGGGGCTGTCGGGGCCGGGGGAGTGGATGGTTGGGAGGAGCGCGGGGGCAGCTGTGGCCTGGAGCGATCCGGCCGGCAGTCGCTCAGAGAGCGGGTAGCACCGAGGGACTCACTTCACGCGGCAGACACGGGTGGGGCAGTATGCGCGACTGTGGTGGGAATCGCAAGGATCCAGTGGGGATCGGCGTGGAGTCCTTGACGTCGGCCGTGTACGCTAGCGCTTTGCGTGCATTGTGTGTATTGGCGCGAGGAGTATCTGCCCTCCGCGCGGGCCCCGGCCCGTCGGAACCCTGGCGGGCGTGAGCCCGGCATCGGAGATTCTACTCAACCCAGTGCCGCGGTGTGCGTTGTGTGATCCCCGATCTGAGGGAAGGATCCCCCTTTGGCTGCCTCGCGCACCTCCGCACCCACTGCTGCTGACATCGCCGCCCGTACCGCGTCGCGTCGTATCAACTTTGCCAAGATCGCCGAGCCCATGCAGGCTCCGAATCTGCTTGCCCTTCAGACCGAGAGCTTCGACTGGCTCGTCGGTAACGAGAGGTGGCGCGAGCGGATGACCGCCGCCAACAAGGCGCACCCGGGCTCCCTGCCCGAGACCTCCGGTCTGGAGGAGATCTTCGACGAGATCTCCCCGATCGAGGACTTCGGCGAGACCATGGCCCTGTCCTTCCACGACCACCGCTTCGAGGAGCCGAAGTACACGGCCGAGGAGTGCCAGGAGAAGGACCTCACCTACTCCGCCCCCCTCTACGTGGTGGCGGACTTCGAGAACTTCTCCACCGGTGAGATCAAGTCCCAGACGGTCTTCATGGGCGACTTCCCGCTCATGACCGACAAGGGCACCTTCATCGTCAACGGCTCCGAGCGCGTCGTCGTCTCCCAGCTCGTGCGCTCGCCGGGCGTGTACTTCGAGCGCACCACCGAGAAGGCCACGGACAAGTACGTCTACAACGTCAAGTTCATCCCCTCGCGCGGAGCCTGGCTCGAGTTCGAGATCGACAAGTCCGACCGCGTCGCAGTGCGCATCGACCGCAAGCGCAAGCAGGACATCACCGTCTTCCTGCTGGCCCTGGGCATGGACGAGTCGGAGATCCGCAAGGAATTCGCCGACTTCCCGGCCCTGACCTCCGCCCTGGACGAGGACCGCAAGATCACCACCCAGGACGAGGCGCTCCTGGACATCTACAAGAAGATCCGCCCCGGTGAGCCGCCGAGCGTCGAGGCCGGGCGCACCCTGCTGGAGAACTTCTACTTCAACCCCAAGCGCTACGACCTGGCCAAGGTCGGTCGCTACAAGATCAACAAGAAGCTGGGCCTGGCCTCGGACCTGACCGAGTCGACCCTGCGCATCGAGGACATCGTCGCGGCCCTGCGCTACCTGCTGGCCCTGCACGCCGGCGCCGAGACCGTCGAGGGCGTGCGCGACGGCGAGATCACCGAGATCGCCGTCGAGTACGACGACATCGACCACCTGGGCAACCGTCGCATCCGCGCGGTGGGCGAGCTCATCCAGGCGCAGGTGCGCACCGGTATGAGCCGTATGGAGCGTCAGGTGCGCGAGCGCATGACCACCCAGGACGTCGAGGCCATCACGCCGAACACGCTCATCAACATCCGGCCCGTGACGGCTGCGATCAAGGAGTTCTTCGGCACCTCCCAGCTGAGCCAGTTCATGGACCAGAACAACCCGCTGGCGGGTCTGACCCACAAGCGCCGCCTGAGCGCCCTGGGCCCCGGCGGTCTGTCCCGTGAGCGCGCCTCCATGGAGGTCCGTGACGTCCACACCTCGCACTACGGGCGCATGTGCCCCATCGAGTCCCCCGAGGGCCCCAACATCGGCCTCATCGGCTCGCTGGCGACCTTCGGACGCATCAACCCCTTCGGCTTCGTCGAGACCCCCTACCGCGTCGTCGTCGATGGCCGGGTCACCGACGAGACCCACTACCTGACGGCCGACGACGAGGACCGCCACGTCATCGCCCAGGCCAACGTCACCCTCACCGAGGACGGCCACTTCGCCGAGGACCACGTCCTGTGCCGCGTCACCGGCGGTGAGCCGGCCCTCGTGCCCTCCTCGCAGGTCGACCTCATGGACGTCTCCCCGCGCCAGATGGTGTCGGTGGGTACCTCCCTCATCCCCTTCCTCGAGCACGACGACGCCAACCGCGCCCTCATGGGCGCCAACATGCAGCGCCAGGCCGTGCCGCTCATCCGCCCCGATGCCCCGCTGGTGGGTACGGGCATGGAGCGGCGCACCGCCGTCGACGCCGGTGACGTCCTCGTGGCCGACAAGGCCGGTGTCGTCACCGAGGTCTGCGCGGACTTCGTGCGCGTGGCGAATGACGACGGCACCGAGAACGTCTACAAGGTCGCCAAGTTCCGCCGCTCCAACCAGGGCAACTGCTACAACCAGCGGGTCGTGGCCACCGAGGGCGAGCGCGTCGAGGTCGGCTCGGTCCTGGCCGATGGCCCCGCCACCAACGAGGGCGACCTGGCCCTGGGCCAGAACCTCCTGGTCGCCTTCATGACCTGGGAGGGCCTCAACTACGAGGACGCCATCATCATCTCCCAGCGTGTGGTCGCCGAGGACATGCTCACCTCGATCCACATCGAGGAGCACGAGGTCGACGCCCGCGACACCAAGTTGGGCGCCGAGGAGATCACCCGGGACATCCCCAACGTCTCCGAGGAGACCCTGGCCAACCTCGACGAGCGCGGCATCATCCGCATCGGCGCCGAGGTCCGCAGCGGTGACATCCTCGTGGGCAAGGTGACCCCCAAGGGGGAGACCGAGCTGACCAGCGAGGAGCGCCTCCTGCGCGCCATCTTCGGTGAGAAGGCCCGCGAGGTCCGCGACACCTCCCTGCGCGTGCCCCACGGCGAGTACGGGATCGTCACCGGCGTGCGCGAGATCGACGCCGCCTCCGACGACGCCGAGCTGCCCGCGGGCGTCAACCGCATGGTGCGCGTCTACATCGCCCAGCGCCGCAAGATCACCGTGGGTGACAAGCTCTCCGGCCGCCACGGCAACAAGGGCGTCATCTCCAAGATCCTGCCCGTGGAGGACATGCCCTTCCTGGCTGACGGCACCCCGGTCGACGTCATCCTCAACCCGCTGGGCGTGCCCAGCCGTATGAACGTCGGTCAGGTCCTCGAGCTGCACCTGGGATGGGTCGCCTCCCGCGGCTGGGACGCCACCGCCGCCCGCGAGGCCGGCGAGGCCTGGACCGCCAACCTCCCCGAGAACGGCATCAAGGCCGAGCCCCGCACTCCCGTGGCCACGCCCGTCTTCGACGGTGTGAGGGACAACGAGCTCATGGGCCTGCTGAACTCCACGCTGCCGACCTCCGACGGTCTGCAGCTGGTCGAGCCCAACGGTAAGGCGCGCCTGTTCGACGGCCGCTCCGGTGAGCCCTTCCCGTACCCCATCTCGGTGGGCTACATGTACATCCTCAAGCTCCACCACCTCGTGGACGACAAGATCCACGCCCGCTCCACGGGTCCGTACTCCATGATCACCCAGCAGCCGCTGGGTGGTAAGGCCCAGTTCGGTGGTCAGCGCTTCGGTGAGATGGAGGTGTGGGCCATGGAGGCGTACGGCGCCGCCCACGCCCTCCAGGAGCTCCTCACCGTCAAGTCCGACGACGTCAACGGCCGTGTCAAGGTCTACGAGGCCATCGTCAAGGGCGAGGACATCCCCGAGCCCGGCATCCCCGAGTCCTTCAAGGTGCTCATGAAGGAGATGCAGTCGCTGTGCCTGAACGTCGAGGCCCTGGACGCTGAGGGCGTCGCCATCGCCCTGGACGACACCGATGACGACGGCTCGCGCGCCGCCGAGGAGCTCGGCTTCGACCTGGGCCGGCGTCCGGGCGGGGCCACGGCCTCCACGGTTGACGAGATCTGAGTGGCCACCGCCTGGTGACGACTTCGTGACAACTTCATCGAGCCCCGGTTGAGGGCGGGTGGCACACCCGCCGCCCGCCCTCCCACCAGGCTCGCAGGCGCCGTCGGAGTCATGGAACAACGACGACGGAACGCCCCCAGACCACCACCTGATGAGATTCACCATCGGAAGTAGGAACTGTGCTCGACGCCAACGTGTTCGACAGGATCCAGCTCGGCCTCGCCACCGCGGAGGACATTCGCTCGTGGTCCCACGGCGAGGTCAAGAAGCCCGAGACCATCAACTACCGCACCCTCAAGCCCGAGAAGGACGGCCTCTTCTGCGAGAAGATCTTCGGCCCCACCCGCGACTGGGAGTGCGCCTGCGGCAAGTACAAGCGCGTGCGCTACAAGGGGATCGTCTGCGAGCGCTGCGGAGTCGAGGTCACTCGCTCCAAGGTGCGTCGCGAGCGCATGGCCCACATCAAGCTCGCCGCGCCGGTCACCCACATCTGGTACTTCAAGGGCGTCCCCTCGCGCCTGGGCTACCTGCTCAACCTCGCGCCCAAGGACCTGGAGAAGGTCATCTACTTCGCGGCCTACATGGTCACCGAGGTTGACGAGGAGGGCCGTCACGACGACCTGCCCTCGCTGCGCAACGAGCTGGAGGTCAAGAAGAAGCACCTCGAGGAATCCGGCCAGGCCGAGGTCGAGGCGCGCCAGCAGCGCCTCGAGGAGGACCTCGCCCAGCTCGAGTCCGAGGGTGCCGAGGCATCCCAGCGCGACAAGCTCCGCAAGACCGCCGAGCGTGAGATCACGGCCATGCGCCGCCGGAACCAGCGCGCCCTGGAGCACATGGACAAGGTGTGGGACCGCTTCGTGAGCCTCAAGGTCGGTGACCTGGAGGGTGACGAGGTCCTTTACCGCGACATGGTCGCCGACTACGGCATCTACTTCAAGGGCTCCATGGGCGCCGAGGCCATCCAGGCCCGCCTGCGCAGCTTCGACCTCGAGGCCGAGGCCTCCGCCCTGGCCGAGATCGTCGAGAACGGCACCGGCCAGCGCAAGACCCGCGCCATCAAGCGCCTCAAGGTCGTCAACGCCTTCCGCATGACGAGCACCGCCCCGGAGTCGATGGTCCTGGACAACATCCCGGTCATCCCGCCGGACCTGCGCCCCATGGTCCAGCTCGACGGTGGCCGCTTCGCCACCAGCGACCTCAACGACCTCTACCGCCGTGTCATCAACCGCAACAACCGCCTCAAGCGGCTCATGGACCTGGGCGCCCCGACGATCATCGTCAACAACGAGAAGCGCATGCTTCAGGACGCCGTCGACGCCCTGTTCGACAACGGCCGCCGCGGCCGCCCGGTCACCGGCGTTGGCAACCGCCCGCTGAAGTCCCTGTCCGACATGCTCAAGGGCAAGCAGGGCCGCTTCCGTCAGAACCTCCTGGGCAAGCGCGTGGACTACTCCGGCCGTAGCGTCATCGTCGTCGGACCCCAGCTCAAGCTCCACCAGTGCGGTCTGCCCAGCCAGATGGCCCTGGAGCTGTTCAAGCCCTTCGTCATGAAGCGGCTCGTCGAGCTCAAGGAGGCCCAGAACGTCAAGGCCGCCAAGCGCATGGTCGAGCGCGCCAACCCCAAGGTCTGGGACGTCCTGGCCGAGGTCATCCGCGAGCACCCTGTGCTGCTCAACCGCGCCCCCACCCTGCACCGCTTGGGCATCCAGGCGTTCGAGCCCCAGCTCATCGAGGGCAAGGCCATCCAGCTGCACCCGCTCGTGTGCGGCGCCTTCAACGCCGACTTCGACGGCGACCAGATGGCCGTCCACCTGCCGCTGGGCGCCGAGGCACAGGCCGAGGCCCGCATCCTCATGCTGTCCTCCAACAACATCCTCAAGCCCTCCGACGGGCGCCCCGTGACCATGCCCAGCCAGGACATGATCATCGGCACCTACTACCTCACCTCCGACCCCGACCCGGCGGTCGAGGTCGAGCGCGACGCCGAGGGCAACGAGATCGTCCCGGCCTTCTCCTCCTTCGCTGAGGCGGTCATGGCCTACGACTTCGGCAAGCTCCACGTCAACGCCGCCTGCGACATCCGCTTCGAGGAGGGCATCGCCGCGCCCGAGGGCTGGCAGCCGCCCGAGGACTGGAGCGAGGGCGACCCGATCACCCTGCGTACCTCGCTGGGCCGGGCCCTGTTCAACACCTCGCTGCCCGAGACCTTCCCCTACGTCAACTACGTCGTGGACAAGAAGCAGCTGGGCAACATCGTCAACGCCCTGGCGGAGAACTACTCGCGCGTCGAGGTCGCCGCCTCCCTGGACGCCCTCAAGGCCAACGGCTTCTACTGGTCCACCTGGTCCGGTATCACCGTCGCCTTCGCCGACGTCGTCTCCCCGGAGGCCAAGCAGGAGATCCTCGTCCGCTACGAGAACGAGGCCGCTGAGATCGAGGAGCAGTTCGAGCTCGGTGCCCTCACCGAGGACGACCGCTACGCCTCGCTCATCGACATCTGGACCAAGGCCACCGCCGAGGTCGCCGAGGCGATGCGTGAGAACTTCCCCCAGCGCAACACCGTCTACCAGATGGTGGTCTCCGGGGCCCGAGGCAACTGGGACCAGATCCGCCAGCTCGCCGGTATGCGTGGACTGGTGGCCGACCCCAAGCAGCGCCTCATCGAGCGCCCGATCAAGTCGAACTACCGCGAGGGCCTGAGCGTCCTGGAGTACTTCATCGCCACCCACGGCGCCCGTAAGGGCCTGGCCGACACGGCGCTGCGTACCGCCGACTCCGGCTACCTCACGCGTCGTCTGGTCGACGTCTCCCAGGACGTCATCGTCCGCGAGGAGGACTGCGGCACCCGCAAGGGCCTGACCAAGCGGATCTTCTCCTGGATCGACGCCGGCGACGAGCGCATCAAGGAGCCCTCGGAGATCCTGGGCACCACCGTGTTCGGCACCACCCTGGCGCGCGACGCCATAGACGCCGAGGGCAACCTCATCATCGAGGCCGGCGCCGACCTGGGTGACGCCGAGATCCGGGCCGCCATCGACGCGGGCATCGAGGAGATCACGGTCCGCTCCGTGCTCACCTGCGACTCCAACGTCGGCACCTGCGCCGCCTGCTACGGCCGCTCGCTGGCCACCGGTAAGCGCGTCGACATCGGTGAGGCCGTCGGCATCATCGCCGCCCAGTCCATCGGTGAGCCCGGCACGCAGCTGACCATGCGTACCTTCCACACCGGTGGTGCGGCCGGCGCCGCCGACATCACCCAGGGTCTGCCCCGTGTGCAGGAGCTCTTCGAGGCCCGCACCCCCAAGGGCGAGGCCGCCGTGGCCGAGGCCGCCGGCACCCTCAAGATCGAGGACGACGCCGACGGCAAGCGCCTGGTCATCACCCGCGATGACGGCGAGGAGGACGTCATCGTCCCGGTCTCGCGCCGTCAGCGCCTGCTGGTGAACGACGGCGACCACGTCGAGCCCGGCCAGGCCCTCACCGAGGGGCCGGTCGACCCCAAGAAGGTCCTGCGCCTGCGCTCAGTGGCCGCCACCCAGCGCCACCTCGTCGAGGAGGTCCAGGAGGTCTACCGCTCCCAGGGCGTGGACATCCACTCCAAGCACATCGAGGTCATCGTGCGCCAGATGCTGCGCCGCGTGACCGTGCTGGACTCCGGGGACACCCGCCTCCTCCAGGGCGACCTCGTGGATGTCATGCACTATCGCGCCGAGAACCGTCGGGTCATGGCCGAGGGCGGCAAGACCGCCACCGGCCGTACCGAGCTCATGGGAATCACCAAGGCCTCGCTGGCCACGGACTCCTGGCTGAGTGCCGCCTCCTTCCAGGAGACCACGCGCGTGCTCACCGAGGCCGCCATGAACGGCAAGTCCGACCCGCTGCTGGGCCTCAAGGAGAACGTCATCCTCGGTAAGCTCATCCCCGCCGGTACGGGCCTGGCCCGCTACTCGGACATCGAGGTCGAGCCCACCGAGGAGGTCAAGGCCGAGGTCTTCTCCCGCGTGGACCTGGGAGACGGCGTCTTCGGCGAGTCCGTCGCCCTGGACGACTTCCACTTCGGCGGAGACCTGCGTGCGGACTTCTCCGACGACTTCCGTACCGGCTTCTCCAGCAGCGAGGACGTCGAGTTCTGATCGAGCCCCCACCGGGCCCACGCGGCCTGAGGCTCTCATAGCGTTCGGCCCGCTCCCCAGCAGGGGAGCGGGCCGAACGTCGTATGAGGCCGAGCGGGGAGGAGCTGGACTCAGGCGGTGAGCATGGTCTCGCGCACGCGGCGCACCCAGGCGAGCTTGTCCTCCAGGGAGGCGCGAGCCGGGGTGTTGATCTTGAGGCCCTCATAGACCTGCGAGCCCCCGGCGGCCCGCATCGTGGCGGCCACCCGCTCCGGGGTGAGCCAGCTGGTCGGCTCGTGCTCGGACAGTGGCAGGTGCGCGTCAGCCCACGCCCAGGCCCACTGCGTCTCCTCGGGGCCGGCGCCGGAGATCATGACGCCGCCCAGCCGGCCGGCCTCAACGAGCTCGCGCACGTGGCTCTCCGGGGTGGCCGGGTCGTGGGTCTCGATGACTGAACGGCCCCAGTTGACGGTGATGAGTGCCGCAGTGTCCCGGCAGGCGGCGATCTCCTGGCTCAGCGGGAGGAAGGCCTTCTCCGAGGGGCCCACGCCGCCCTCGGCGTCGCAGTGCTCCACGATCATCCCCAGGTCACGGGAGGTGAAGTCCTCGCTCAGCTCGCTCAAGGAGGCGTGGAAGGCGTCGGGGGTCGCCTGGTGGTGCGGCGCCGAGTGCAGCTCCACCCGGGTGACGAGCTGCTCGCCCGCAGCCTCGTGCAGGCGGTCGACGGCCTCCAGCAGTGAGCGGGTGTAGGCCAGCGCCTGAGCGCGTCCGTCGTCGTCGGGCGATGCCAGCCCGAAGACGGGGTCGGCCCCGGCGCGCCCCATGGTTCCCGGGATCGCCGTGACCACGCACTGGTGGAAGCGCCCCGCCAGCTGCTCGGCCAGCCACGGCTCGGGTGCGTCCAGGGCCTCCCGGAAGGGGAGCTCGATGCCGTCGACCCAACCGAGGTCGCCCAGGGCGGCGTACAGGTCGGCGGCTCCGCGGCGGTCCTCGTCGTGCGGTGGAAGCATGGGGTAGGCGCCGACAACGAAGGGTACGGTGCGGGGCTCAGCGGGATTCTCAGACCGATTCTCTGAGGTGGTGGACATGTGGTCTCCTTGAGGTTCTGGGATCGTGCTACAGTGCGCGATACATCAGACATCATATGACTGGATGTGCGGTGACGCACCGTCGCGCACGGCACTGCCGGTCGCACAACGCCGGTGGAGAGCTGATGCCGGCATGAAGGACGTCCCCATGATCTTCGATCTCACCGCATCCGAGACCTCCCCCCTGAGCCTCAGCGAGCACGATGTCGCCGCCCTGGCCGCCTGCGGGCACGGCACGATTCTTCTCGATGTCGCCGCCCGGGCCGACGCCACCCTCATCGTGCTCACCGGCACCAACGGACGGATCACGCTGTCCCTGCGCGCAGGCCGCCTCGACGGCGAGCAGGTCCTCGGTGCCGGCGGCCTTCCGGAGGCCGACCCCGAAGCGGGGGACGAGGGAGGGACCCAGCGGCGGGTACTCGATGCCGAGGACGCCCTGGGTCTCGATGACGGCCGCCCCCACACGATCGCCTTGACCGTCAACGGGACCGGCACCCACCTCTACGCCGACGGCTACGAGTGCTTCTCCACGACGCTGCCGGCCTTCCTCACCCAGATCGGACTGACCGACGTTGTGATCGACCCCGACGGGATCGCCGCGGTCACCCGCCTGGCCGCCTGGGCCGAGCCGCTCAGCGACCGCGCCGTCATGGCCCAGTCCCTGGCCGCCACCCCGCTGGTCCAGTTCGCGGCCAGTGAGCTCTCCGCCCGCGACGCCCGCCGTACCGGCTCCCTGGCCAACGGCTCCATCCGGGCGTTGTTCCGCACCCGTGGCCGCGGCCAGGCCGGCACCATCATCGCCGCGGACGGCCAGGGAGGCACTCTCCACCTCGACATCGACGCGGGAGGCCTGACCTACCGTGTGCTTCCCGGTGAGGACTCGCCCGAGGGCGAGCCCCTCCTCGAGGCGTGCGCCCCGGGCCACTGGGACGACGGGACCTGGCACGACGTCGTGGTCACCTCGGCCCGCGGCGCGGTGGAGATCCACGTCGACGGCTACCAGGTCGCCCTCACCCCCGGCAGCGCCTTCCTGGCCGACATCGCGCCGGTGACGCGCGTCGTGGTGGGGGCCGACCTGGACGGCAAGCGCCTCTTCGGCGAGGCGCAGACCGCCATGGTCTACGACGCCGCCCTCACCGACGCCCAGATCAAGCGCCTGGCCGGGGCTGCCCCGCTGCCCACGCGCGCCCTGTTCGACACCGGCTACCACGGCGCCGAGTCCTACCGGATCCCCTCCCTGCTCGCCCTGGACAGCGGCGTCATCCTGGCCGGCGCCGACCAGCGCGTCTCGATCCCCAACGACGCCCCCAACGACATCAACCTCGTCATGCGCCGCAGCCTCGACGGCGGCGCCACCTGGGAGGAGATGCGCACCCTGCTCAGCCTCCCGGGCACCGGGGCGCTGGGCGCCAGCCTCATCGACTCCGTCCTGGTCCAGGACCGCTCCAGCGGACGCGTCATCTGCCTGGTCGACCAGTTCCCCGGCGGCATCGGCCAGCCCAACGCCGTCGTCGGCACCGGCTTCGACGAGCTGGGGCGCCGCGTGCTGCACAACCGCGACGGCGAGCTGTTCGCCGTCGAGCCCGACGGCAGCGTCCTCACCGCCTCAGGTGAGGCCACCGACTACCGCATCGTCCTGAGTGACGACGATGCAGCCGAGGCCCGCGCAGGTGACGTGCTCCTCGGCGGCCGGGCGGCCGGCAGCATCTACCTCGCCCACGAGCAGGCCCCCGAAGCGTGCCTCTTCCAGCACCGCGGCTCCCACCTGCTCATGATCACCTCTGACGACGACGGCGCCACCTGGTCTCAGCCGATCGACATCACCGCCCAGGTCAAGGCCGACTGGATGTGCTTCCTGGGCACCGGCCCCGGCAACGCCATCCAGCTGACCGCGCCGGAGCACGCCGGACGCATCCTCGTGCCCGTCTACTACAGCCACGAGGCCGGCGGCACCGGCTACCTGTCCTGCGCCGCCATCTACTCCGACGACGGCGGGGCCACTTGGACCCTGGGCGCCTCACCCAACGACGGGCGCGAGGTCCTGGGCTCCGTCGTCTCCTCCCGTGACCTCGCCGACGAGCGGGCCAGCCTGTACGAGTCCGTCCTCGTCGAAGGATCCGACGGCGCCGTGCACGTGTGGGCCCGCAACCAGCACCCCTCGGGCAGGGTCGCTCACGCCGTCTCCCACGACGGGGGCGTCACCTGGGGCGAGGTCGACTACGACGAGCAGCTCCCCGAGATCTTCTCCCAGCCCAACGCCATCGCTGTCACCGGCCTGGAGTGCGCAGCGGCAGACGCCGGCGTCGCCGACGGCCGGGGGATCGTCTTCGCCAACGCCTCCCGGATGCTGCCCTTCCGCGGGTGCGGCGTCCTACGGCTCAGCAAGGACGACGGCTCCACCTGGCCCCACAACCGGGTCATCAACCCGCGCCACTATGTCTACCAGTGCATGGCCCAGCTGCCCAGCGGCGACATCGCCCTGCTGTGGGAGCGCGAGTGGCAGGGGCTCTTCCTCACCACGGTGCCGCTGGCCTGGCTGACGAGCTCGCGCTCGACGATCAGCTGAGCCCACCCGGACCCGCCGACCCGGGCGCCCGCGGTGCACAGGGTAGGGGAGAGGTGGGGGAGAATCGCCCTCATGACGAGTCCCTCGCCCTCAGCCTCCACTCCCCGGCCCGAGCAGACACCGGGTGTCGCCACGCCCCGCCTCGCCCCGCACGAGCTGCTGGGACTGACCAGCCCCGCCTACGGCGGCGACTACAACCCCGAGCAGTGGGACGAGGCAACCTTCGCCACGGACCTCGAGCTCATGGCCGAGGCCGGCGTCAACCTGGTCTCCCTAGGCATCTTCTCCTGGGCGCGCCTCGAGCCGCGCGAGGGCGTCTACGAGCTCGACTGGCTGGTGGAGATCGTTGACCGTCTTCGCGACGCCGGTATCGCCGTCGACCTGGCCACCGCCACTGCCACCCCGCCCGCCTGGATGGCCACCGACCACCCCGAGTCCCTGCCGATGAACGCCGACGGCGTGCGCCTGGGCCTGGGCTCGCGCCAGCAGTACTGCCCCAGCTCCACCGTCTACCGGGAGCGCTCCGCCGCCCTGGCCGCGGCGCTGGCCGAGCGCCTGGGCGACCACGCGGGCGTCGTCATGTGGCACATCGGCAACGAGTACGGCTGCCACATCGCCGAGTGCTTCTGCCCCGCCTGCGCCCAGGCCTTCAGAGCCTGGCTGGCCGAGCGCTACGGCGACGTCGAGCGCCTCAACGCCGCCTGGGGCACTGACTTCTGGTCCCAGCGCTACACGAGCCTGGAGCAGGTCGCCCCGCCCGCCGCCATGCCCACCTTCCCCAACCCCGCCCAGGTGCTGGACTGGAGGCGCTTCAGCGACCATCAGCTGCGCAGCCTCATGGAGGCCGAGGCCCGCATCCTGCGGGAGCGCTCGACGCGGCCGGTGACCACCAACTTCATGGGCGACTTCCCGGCCACCGACTACTGGCGCTGGGCCGAGTCCCTCGACATCGTCTCCGACGACTCCTACCCCGACCCCGCCGACCCGGCCGCCGCCCACGAGGTCGCCTGGGCCGGTGACCTCATGCGGGGCCTGGCCGGCGGGCGCCCCTGGATCCTCATGGAGCAGGCGCCCAGCGCCGTCCAGTGGCGCAGGCGCAACTCGCCCAAGCGCCCCGGCCAGCTCCTCCTGTGGTCCCTGGCCCGCGTGGCCCACGGCGCCGACGGCGTCCTGCAGTTCCAGTGGCGCCAGTCCCGCCAAGGCGCCGAGACCTTCCACTCCGGCATGGTCCCCCACGCCGGGCGCGACAGCCGCACCTGGGAGGAGGCCGTGGCCACCGGGCAGGCGCTCAAACGGCTCGGACCGGTCCTGGGGGAGCCGGTGCGGGCCGATGCGGCCGTCGTCCTGGACTGGGAGAGCCAGTGGGCCCTGAGCACAGCCATCGGCCCGGTCGAGGTCGGTGAGCGCTTCGAGGCGGCCCGCGCCTGGCACCGCAGCCTGTGGGAGGCCGGGATCACCACCGACATCGTCCCGGTGGGCCGGAGGCTGGACGGCTATCGCCTCGTCGTGGTCCCGGCCGTGTTCATCGACCGTCCCGAGCTCGCCGGGCACCTGGAGCAGGCGGTCGCCGCGGGTGCCCAGGTCGTCGTGGCCGGCCCCACCGGGGTCGTTGACCCCAACGCGGGCGCCGTCCTGGGCGGCTACCTGGGATCCCTGCGACCGCTGCTCGGGGTACGGGTCACCGATCACGCCGCCCTGACCGGCCCGGTCGGGCAGTCCGATCCCCGGGGCGCGCTCGTCAACCGCCTCAGCCGCGCCGTCGGGACTCCCGGCTCAGAGACCTGGACAGGGCTGGAGGCCATCAGCGAGTCCCTGTGCCGGGTCCTGGATCGGATGGGCTCACCGGCCCCCGATCTGCGCGCCGGCGGCTGGGCCGAGGAGGTCCGTATCGACGACGCACCCGAGGATGCGCAAGCCGGGCAGAGGCGGGAGACGGTTGAGATCGTGGCGGTTTTCGACGGCCGTGGTGGGGGAACGGACCTGGTCGGACGGCCCGCCATCACCCGGCGGGTGGCTGAAGGTGCAGGGGCGGGCTGGTACGTGGCCGCCGACCTCGACGCCCTCAGCCGAGCAGCCCTGCTGAGACTCGTGTGCGCGCACGCCCGGGTGCGGCCGGTCGTGGCCGACCTGCCCGACGGCGTTGAGGCCCAGCGGCGCGGAGAGATCCTCTTCCTGCTCAACCACGGTGACCGGGCCGCCGAGGTGGCCGGAATCGTGGGCACCGACCTGCTGAGCGGTGAGGCGTGTACGGGCCATGTGGTCCTGGCCCCTCGTTCGGCGCTCGTGGTGCGAGACAACATGCGGTGAGTCACCGCACGAGGACCTGAGGCTCCTCGTGCCTACGCCGTCGGTGGCGTAGCCTCGGGGGCGTAGAGACCCAATCGATACCCCCCCCCGTGGCAAGGAGCCTCATCGTGTCCCGTCCTCTCTCCCGTGGGCCGCAGTTCGACGACGACGCCGAGGGTGATGCGGCTGTCGACCGCGTCGACCATGTTGACCGTGGACGGCCGACCGAGCGGATCGACCTCGCTCAGGCCGAGGCGCAGGCGGGAGCGACGGAGGCGATCGCCATGCCGCCCGGGGGCGAAGGCTGGGGCTACCTGCCGCCGTCGACGTCGACCCCGCAGCTGGCCGCCTCACCCGACCAGCGCAGCCAGTACACCCAGGTCCTCCAGCCGATGCAGGCGGCGCCGCAGACGATGGCCATGCCGATGCAGGCTACCTACCCGGCTGAGCCGGTCCAGCCGGTCTACGTCAACCCCGAGCCCGCTCGGCCGGCGGCCTCGCGGGGCCCGGTGCAGGAGACCTGGAACGAGCCCGAGCCGGAGCGCCCAGTGGCGCTTCCTCGCCCGCCAGAGCGCCGTCGTACCGCCGCGCTGCCGGTGGGGACGATCATGGTGCTGGCGGCCTCCGGGCTCCTGGGATGGGGCACGTATACGTTGCTGACCACGCTTCATGTCTTCGAGATCATCTCGAGCCGGTCCTGGACCCCGAACTGGACCGCGATCGGCGCGGTCGGCGGTGGAGCGGTACTGGCCTTCATCGCCTTCTTCGTCGCGTGCACGGCCCTGGCCCGGGCGAAGCCGAAGGCTCCGGCGGCACTGCTGCTTCTGGCCGCGCTGTTCCTGCCCCTGGCGGCGACCGCTGCGGGCGTCTACTACGGAGCCGGTGTCCTCAAGACGCAGACCATGGCTGAGGCGGAGAACTTTGCCGGCCAGATCAAGACCGGCGACATCGACCAGGTCCTCAACACCCTGCAGTCAGGAGTGTCCTTCCCCGGGCGGGACGACCTCGTCAGCATCCTCAACACGGTCAAGCAGAAGGCAGCCGAGCAGGGCGTCGACCCGCAGGGAGCTGACTCGCAGGGTGGCGACCAGCAGCCCGGCGACCAGCAGGACGGCACTCAGGACGGCTCCCAGGACGGCACTGGCCAGGAAGGCGGCGATGGCCAGCAGGGAGACGGTGAGCAGGCCGGCGGTGAAGGGTAGACAGAAGGCGGTAGGACGTTCGGCGCATTGATCGTGGCCGCGTCGATGCTCGGCTGTGGGCAGCGGGGTCTCATGTCAAGACCGGGTCACGAAATAGATGTGTGGCTGGTTTTGATGGGGTAGAACTGCCCTGTTCGAATCCCTATCGAAGGCAGCCCTGTGTCTAACAGTAGTTTTCCTCCTGAATCCTCACACAGCGCCGGTGACGCTCCTGCGCCTCCACCCCCGATGACATCTGGGCCAGAGACCGGCAGCTTCCCCGCAATTCCGGTTCCGCCGCCGCCGGGTGCCTCCGTGTCTGAACCTCCGGTTGCCGCGCCGGCACCGCCACCCGCTGCTGCTCCGGCACCACCGCCGGGTGCGGTCGCGGCCCCGCCGGGCGTGACCGAGGTTCCTCCGCCCCCGGCACAGGCCGCTGGCGTCGAGCCCGTGGCCGCCCCTCAGGCCGTGGGTGCCCCTGTCGCCGCGCCTGCTCCGGGAGAGCCAATGCCCCAGGCACCAGGCGGGTTCGCGCAGCCTCAGCAGGTCGGGCCGCCTCAGCAGGTCGGGCAGCCCTCGCCCCTGGCACAGACCTTCACCGCGTGGCTCCGCGCTCCGGGTCTGACCTCCACGGGCCTGACGCTGGCGGTCGTGCTCGGATCTGCGGCCATCAGCGCGATCCTCACGCTCGTGGCCATCACGACCATGGACACGACGGACACGTTCCCGACGACCTTCTCCATGCTGCCGCTGCTCATGGGCTGGAGCCTGGGCGGGCAGTTCGCCATGACGGGCTCAACCTCCTATGAGACCGTCACCCTGACCTTCACGTTACTTCCGATGGGGGCACTGACCGCCGCCGGTATCGGGGTCTACGTGCTGGCCCGACGTCGCGTTGCAGTTGACGGATCGGCGGCCCCGCTCGTTCCGACGCTGGCGAGGGCCGGAGCCGAGGCCTTCGCGGTGGCGCTACTGTCCTGCCTGGTCACGGCCCCCTTCTCCCTGAGCATCAAGATGCTGGGGCTGGAGCGGGTCGTGGTCTCGTCCTCCCCGCTGATGACGATCCTGCTGGTGACTGTCGTGGTCTTCGCGGCACTGGTGGTGGCCCGCAGCGGCGGGCCCCTGCTCGAGCGCCTGCCGGGTCAGGTGGTGCAGGCCGGCCGTGAGCTGGGAGCCTTGAGCGTCGCGCTCGGTGTGGTTCTGGGAGTCTTCGTCATCGTCGCCTATATCGCGGCGGCGCTCACTCGAGGATGGGGGTTCGCCTCGATCCTCCTGCTCCCGGTTCTGCTGCCCAACCTGGTGCTGATCGCTCTGGGACTCGGCTCCCTGGGCGGCCTGACCGCGGACACCGCTCAGGCCATGGACCTGGCCTACTACATGCCGTCCCTGGGCGGCGAGAAGGGCGGCGACGCCTACGCCTGGACCTGGTTCGGCAGCTGGTCGATCCTGTTGTTCGTGGCCATGATCATCGCCATCGTGGCGGCGGCGGTGCGCGTGGGCGTCAGGCGTGCTCGCACTGGGCGGGCCGAGTGGGTGCGAGTCTGGCCGCTCCCGCTCGTGTCGCTCGTCCTGGGGGCGATCGTCTTCTACGGCCTGCTCCCACTGCACTTCTCAGGCACCGACGCTCCGCTGCGCTCCTCGGACGGCGAGGCCGCTCGCCAGCTCTCCTACGGCATCCAGCCCAACGCTCTGACCTTCTTCATGTTCGGGATCGTGGTGGCGATCATCTCCGTTCTGGCGGAGCTGCTCCCCATGTGGATCTACTCCACCTTCCCGGCAGTGCTGCAGCTGGCCGGTGGGAAGAAGGCCAGCGCGGCCTGGCGTGCGGGTACCTCCGGCAGTCAGCCGACGACGTCGGCCCAGCAGTGGGTTTACGGCACCGACCCGGTCACCGGGGCCAGTACCGCCACGGACACGGCCACCGGTGCGGTCTTCTCGGTGGATCCGGCGACCGGCCAGTGGACGGAGACCATACCCGCGTCACAGGCCCCGGCCCCAGTTCCCGGCGTCGACGGCGCAGTCGCTGCGGGCGGGACGGGCGCCTTGCCCGAGCCCGCCCCGATGAACGCGGCCTCGCGCCGCAAGGTCGTCCTGGGGCTGACTGTGGCCGGTGTCGTGGTGGCGCTGGTCGTGGTCGGCGTCGTCGCGCTCAACGTCGTCAACGGCATGCGCGGGCCCGACAAGGCGGTCGAGAGCTACCTGACGCTCCTGTCGGAGGGCAAGGCCGCCGAGGCCACCAAGATGGTGGACCCGGGCGTTCCCAATGACCAGCGCAAGCTGTTGACCGACGAGGCCATGAAGGCCGCCACGGCGAGGATCAAGGTCTCCAAGATCGACGAGCCCACGATCTCCGGTAACTCCGCCACGATCAAGGCTCACCTGTCCCTGAACGGAAAGGCCTTCGAGTACAGCTTCACCGCCTCGAAGAGCTCCGGCTCCTTCGGGCTGGAGACTTGGAAGGTGGACAAGGCCCTCGTGGTCTCCACGGATTTCAGCTCCTCCACGCTTCCCGGGCTGAAGGTCGGCGGGGTCGCCGTCGACCTGGCTAAGGACGACAGTGGGTGGGGTGGGACTCGTACCTCGGCCCAGTACGCCTACCCGGGTGTCTATCCGGTGGCGGCCTCGGACTCCGTCAGCAAGTATCTGACCGTGAAGGAGTCCTCGCTCACGCTGATTCCCTCAGGCGCGAGTGCGAACTCGTCCTTTGAAACGGCGGGCAGCCAGAAGGTGGAGGCCACTCCTACCGATGAGCTGAAGACCAAGGCCTTGGAGAAGGTCAAGGAGCAGACGAAGTCCTGCGCGACGGTTCCGACGAACACGGACAAGCTCTGCCCCTTCGAGACCTCCACGGACATGACCTCGTTGTCGGTGGACAAGGACGCCACGAAGGTGGAGTTCTCCGAGGACAGTACCGACCTGTCCTTCAAGTCCGACGAGATCAACATCTCCGGTTCGCCCAAGCCGTCGGCCTTCGACAAGAACCCCAGCTCCCGCAAGGCGAAGTTCACCTTCTCGGGGAAGGTGGAGCTGCCGGAGGGCTCCGGCGATCCCACCATCACGATTGAGTCCTCCTCCGGCGTCTACTAGGACGGCGGACCGGTGCCGGCCGCTGGGACGGCACCGGTGAGGAGGACGCGTTCGCGGCGCGTCGTCTCAGGCGGTCACCCTCAGGGTGGACCCACCCGAGGCGACGCGCCGCACTGCGATGCGCTCCGCGATCTGGCCGCGCAGCTCGGCCACGTGGGAGACGATGCCGACCGTGCGCCCGCCGGCGCGCAGGTGGTCGATCTCGGCCATGACCGTCTGGAGAGTGTCGGCGTCCAAGGTGCCGAAGCCCTCGTCGATGAAGAGGGTCTCCAGGCTCACGCCCCCGGACTCGGCTGAGACGACGTCGGCCAGGGCGAGGGCCAGTGACAGGGAGACATAGAAGGTCTCCCCGCCCGAGAGGGTCCGGGGGTCCCGGGTGCGTTCGTCACCGAGGTGGTCGACGACGGCCAGTCCCAGCCCTTTGCGGCGCCGGCGCTGGCCGGCCTCCTCGGCGACCCGGATGAGCTCGTAGCGTCCGGAGGACATCTGGGACAGGCGCTCGTTGGCGAAGACGAGGACCTCCTCGAAACGGGCCTGCAGCACCCAGGTGGCCAGGGGTGTGCCGGCCTCGTTCTCCCCACGGGCGAGCGAGGCTACCCGGATGAGGTCGGCGCTGGAGCCGGCCGCCTCCTCGTAGGCGACGGCCGCCTGCTCGACGCCGTCGACCGCCCGGCGCAGGTGCTCGTGGGACTCGGCGGTGCGCGCCTGGAGGGAGGCGGCCTGCCTGGCGGCGGCGTCCGCTCGTGCGAGCTCAGCGGAGGCATCCTCGAGGCGGTCCTCCTCCTGGCCGCTCAAGGCGGCGATCTGCGGGTCCTCCAGCCCCATACGGACCCGCTCCCGGGCGGTGGCCGCGGCGTGCACGCTTGCCGACAGGGTCTCCATAGCGCCTCGCTCCATGAGGGCCGCTGTTGCCTGGGCCGTATCGGTGAAGCCCTCCTCCTTCAGCGCCGTGGCCAGGTCGGCCAGGGCACTGCGAGCCTGGGTCAGAGCGGCGCGGGCAGTGTTGACGTCCTCGGAGGCGTCCTCGGCCTCCTTGGCCCGCACGAGGAGTGCGGCGGCGCGGGCGGTGACGCTCGGCCGGGTCCCGCGCGCCTCCAGGCAGCGCCGCTGGTC
>NZ_JASPEP010000030.1:0-33542 GCF_031292835.1 Actinomyces stomatis | reverse complement strand
CGTTGGCTGCGCAGCCCCCGAGGTCGGCGGTCAAGTCGGCGGGCAGGTCGACGCCCAGGCGCAGGGCCGGTGCGAAGAGCCCGGTCTGCTCGGTGGTCTGGCTGGCGCCGGTGCCGACCAGCTCGTGGGGCCGGTCGGCGCTGATGACGAGCAGGGGGATGCCGGCGGCGTCGGCCTCGCTGACGGCCGGGTGGAGGTTGGAGACGGCCGTCCCCGAGGTGGTCACGACGGCGGCGCAGCGGCTGCGCCCGCTCAGGGCGTGGGCGCGGGCGGCCCCCAGGGCGATGAAGCCGGCGCTGCGCTCGTCCAGGACGACGCGCAGACGTACGCGCCCGGCGTCGGCGGCGTCCGCCAGGGCGTCCGCCAGCGGGGCGCTGCGCGATCCCGGGCACAGGACGACCTCGCGCACGCCCTCGGCCAGGAGGGCCGCCACGAGACTGCGAGCGTCGGCCATGGCGGGCGGGAGCTGCGGGTGCTCCGGAGAGTCGGTCACAGGGGCGAGGATACGAGAGCGTGCCGTCTGCGCCGCGCTGCGATTGGTCACAGTACGGACAGTGCGGTGAGCCCACCGCACGGTTCGCGCAGGGGTTACAGCGGCAGTCCGGCCACGGCCCGGCTCGGGTCGCGGGCCTCGCGCTGGCGGCGGGCGTGAAGGGCACCGGCCAGGTGCAGCAAGCGCGTCTGCCAGTGCCTGGTGAGGTAGGGCCCCGCCTTGACCTCGTTCAGGAGGCGCTCGGAGACGGGGGCGGCGGCGTCGAGACGCAGGGTCCCGTTGCTGGGAAGAACGCTGGGCTCGGCGACGTCCTGGGTCAGCAGGCGCACGGTCCCCAGGCCGCAGGCGTGGCTGAGGGACGGCAGGCTGAAGGCGAGGGTGGCACCGGTCATGATGCCCACGGAGGTGTCCAAAGCGGAGGAGACGACCGCGGGCAGCCCGAGGCGCTCGGCCATGTCCAGGGCTCGGTGCACTCCGCCCAGCGGGGCCACCTTGAGAATGGCGACGTCGGCGGCGCGCCGGTGGACGATCTCCAGGGGGTTGGCCGACAGCCGGATCGACTCGTCCGCGGCGATGGGCACGTCGACGGCGCGGCGCAGGTCGGCCAGGTCGTAGACGGTGGCACAGGGCTGTTCGGCGTACTCCAGCCCTCCGGCGGCCCGGTCCATGAGGGTCAGGTTCTCGCGGGCGGTGTCCAGGTCCCAGGCGCCGTTGACGTCGATGCGCACCTTCCCTGAACGCCCGAGGGCCGAGCGGACCGCTTCGAGCCGCTCCAGGTCCGCCGAGCGCTTGTCGCTGCTGCCGCTGACCTTGACCTTGGCGGTCCTGGCGCCGGAGGCTCGCACCAGCTCGACAGCATCCTCGGCGCCGACCTCGGGAACAGTCACGTTGACGGAGATGGTCTCGCGGTAGCGGGGAAGGAAGGAGTTGCCCAGGGCCTGGGACAGCCCGGAGGCGAGCCAGGGAGCACTGGCCTCCGAACCGTAATCCCAGAACGGCGCGACCTCGCCCCACCCGCCGGGGCCGTGGAGCAGGACGCCGTCGCGACGGGTGATGCCGCGAAACGGCGTCGTCAGGGGGATGTCCCAGACGATGGCGCGGTCGATGCGATCCAGCAGGCCGGTGGAGTCCTGAGCATGAAGAGAGGCGATGTCGATCTCGCCGCTGGCATGCTGATGGTCCGGACTCACGGGCACAGAATACGCACGATCTTCAATCAACATGACAAAACCGGGACAAGGGTGGCGGGACCCACCTCGGCAAACGTCCGCCGAGCTCCGCAGAACGCTGTCCGACGACCTCAGCCGGCCTCGCTTGCTCGCCCCTGTGCCGGAGCCGTCCGCAGCCGTGGGCGCAGCCACCGTCCACGGGCTTTTGTAGAATGACGTGCGCGGTTGAATTCGTGATCAGATCGAAGGGACGTCATGAACCAGGGCAGCATGGGGCGGGGCGATACAGGGCATCATCACTGGAGGCCCGTCATGCCCGTATCCGCGATGGTCGTGGGCCGCCTCGTTCTCGGACTGCCCAGCGCGTTCGGTCTGACGATCATCGTGCTGGTCTGGTCCTCACTGACCCGCGCCGGGCTGGGATTCGGCAGGGCGTGCCTGTTCTCCCTGGTGGCGGTGACGATTCGAGAGCTGATCGACGCCTCGGCCCATCGGCTCATCATGCGGGCCTGGCGCTCGAGGGACCCTCACGGCCTGCTGCTGACGTTCATCGCCGCCACCTGCCCCGCGGTTGCGGGATTCTTGGCTGCGCGGCTCCTCGCCCCGGCGGCGACGACGGCGCTGACGGTTCTCACGTGGCTGCCGTTCATGGCCTTCGTCGCCCTCATTGAGAGGCCGTGGGACACCTCCCTCGGATACGACGCCCTTCAGGAGCGCATCCACCAGCCCCAACCGATCCCACCGGAGTACGTCACCGCTGACTTCCGCGACGCCCGCAAGCACCTCCCCGAGCTCCGCCGCATCGCACTGGCGCACGCGGCGCTGTAGGCCCCACGGCGCCGAGCCACCTCGATGGAGGTCAACTGCGGCGACGATCGCAGCCTTGTTAGGGTGAGAAGGCGTCATCCGTGAGCTGGGAGCATCAGGGGAAGGGCATATGAGCGCTCGCGACGTCACCCGCGCATCAGACCGGAACTGGCGGCCTTGATCTTCGCACCGCGCCCCCTCCACTCACCTGACTCTTCTCACCTGGGCGACCTGCCTGCTCATCTCTTGCACGCTGGATCAGCCGTGGAAGACACCGATGTCCTACGAGGAGATGAAGGAACGCGGCCGCCAGACCCGGCTGACGACCCGGGAGCACTTCGCCGAGGAGCTCGCCGACGGCCGGATGACCTTCCGCCCCATCGATGACGAGGGCTCCTACCTCGACGAGGACGGCAACCGCATGGAGGACTGAGATACCCCGCGGTCACTGTGCCCGGCCTGCGAGTCGTGGTGGAGCCGGCCCCGACCGGGGACATTTCTCGCGTGCGGGTGCTCTTTCCTCCGACCGGGGACGTTCTGCGCGTGCAGGGACCGGTTGCCTGTCCCCGACGGCGTCGAATGCCCCCGCCCGGGGCGGGACGCACCCGGCCGCGCAGAACGTCCCCGCCGAGGGGTCTTCTCACCCGCGCCGCTCGGAGTGTTTCGCCCAAGCCCTGCAGCCGCCCTCCCCGGCCCCGCCTTTCGCAGGCTCTCGAGGGCGGGGGCAGCACCCGACGTCAGGACTTCTTGAAGTCGTACTGCGGGTGCTCCTTGGACCAGGCGATGGCGGCCTCGTCCTCTTTCCCCTCGCCGTAGGTGTTGACGACAAGGTCCTCGAGGCTGCCGTAGGTGGGCTCATCCATCTTGATGGAGCCGAGCCACTTCGCGATCTCGGGGTACTCCTGCGCAAATCCCTCTCGCCCCAGGAAGTGAAGCCCCTCCCCCTTGCCGAGTGCACCCTTGGGATCCTCCAGGTCCCGCATGTCATAGGTGGTGTTCGCCCAGAAGGGGTGCCACAGGGTGACCACGATCTCGTTCTTGGCGTCGACCGCCTTCTTGAGCTCGGCCAGCATCCCGGTGGTGGAGGAGGTCAGGAACTTCATGTCCCCCAGACCGTAGGCGGGGATCACGTCCTCCTGCGACACCTTGGTCAGGCCGGCGCCCGGCTCGATACCGATGATCTTGTTGCCGATCTGCGAGGCGTGGGGCTTGATGTCCTCGATCGATTTCATTGAGGAGTAGGAGGGAACCGCCCAGGTCAGCTTGGCGGCGTCGTAGTAGGTCCCCAGGTCCTCGATGTACTTGCGGTACTTGTCCATGTACTCCTTGTGAGTGACGTCCGGCCAGGCCGACGGATAGATGTCGACCGCCCCCTGGCTGAGCCCGGCGTAGAGGGGCCCCGCCTCACTCAGGTCGGTCAGCTTGATCCGGTACCCGGCCTTCTCGAGCTGGGTCTTGACCAGATGCGTCATGGACAGACCGTCACTCCAGGAGGGGATGAAGCCGAGTCGGAGTGTCTTACCGCCACCCGAGCCCCGGCCGCAGGCGGCGAGCGCACCCCCTGCCATGAGGGAGGCGAGAGCCATGGTGAAGGTACGACGGGAGGCCTGCATAGCATTCCTTCGGTGTGCGCCTGCCGCCTGCGAGGGCGGAGCGGAAAAGCGTCGTCGAGTCATGGGTCACCGCTTCTTGAGGAACGAGAGCAGCGAGCCCTCCTCCCGCGGTGCCCCGAGGGCCGCGGTCACCCGGTCCAGGAAGATCGCCAGGAACACGATGGACAGACCCGCCTCGGTGCCCTTGGCGATATCGATCGTCGCGAGCGCCTTGACGACCTCCTTCCCGAGGCCGTCGGCACCAACCATGCCCGCGATGACGGCCATCGACAGCGCCAGCATGATGACCTGGTTGACACCCGCCATGATCGTGGGAACGGCCAGGGGCAGCTGAATGCCCCGCAGGATCTGCCAGTCGGTCGCTCCGAAGGAACGCCCCGCCTCAACGGTCTCCTTATCCACCTGCTTGATGCCCAGCTCGGTCATGCGCACACCGGGGGGCATCGCGAAGATGAGCGTGGCGAACATGCCGGGAACCACACCGATGGAGAAGAACAGCACCGAGGGAATGAGGTAGACGAAGGCCGGCATGGTCTGCATGAGGTCAAGGACCGGGCGGACGAGCGCGCTGACGTACTTGTTCCGGGCGGCCCAGATCCCCAAGGGGATGGCGAAGATGAGGGCGGTGACCGTGGCCAGGGTGACGAGGACCAGAGTCTCCATCGCGTTGGTCCACTGGCCCATCGAGATAATGAGCAGGAAGGTGACGGCGGTCCCCACGGCCAGCCTCCAGGACTTCGCCAGCCAGGCGATCAGGACGAAGACCACCACCATGACGAGCGGTGGGATGGCCAGCAGGACGTCGACGAGGGCGTCATTGACCGAGGTCCCACTCTGGGAGATCAGACCCAAGAAGCCGTGCAGATGCGTCTGGATCCAGTTGATAAGGGTCTCGACCCAGGAGCCCAGAGGGATCTTGGGAAGAGGGGTCTGTGAGGGAATCATCAGGCGTCGGCTCCTTCGGACTCGTTGGTCTCACTGGCCTCAACGGCCTGCTCACTGATGGCCGCCAGCAGCGTGACGCGCGGGATGACGCCGGAGACCCGTCCGTCGTCGTCGACGACGACGATGGGGGCGGCGTGCTGCGCGGCGTAGGAGAACAGCTCGTTGACAGGGGTCGTGTGCGACACGACCGGCATCTCGTGGACCGTGGACAGCGGCAGGATGTCGGAGCCCTCCTTGACCGCACGGGCGACGTCGTCCTCCCAGACGTATCCGAAGGGAGTGCGGTCCCGGTTCTGCACCAGCAGCCACGGGGGCTGGTTCTCCCGCAGGAGCTTGTGGGCAGCGCGCGGGCTGCGGTCCGAGCCCAGGATCGCGTAGGGCGGCTCCGCGATCGAGCCCGCCGTCAGGACCCGGGTGCGGTCGACGTCTGCCACGAACCGCGATACGTAGTCGGAGGCGGGATCGCGCAGGATCTCCTCGGCCGTGCCGACCTGCTCGACGCGCCCGTCGCGCATCATCGCGATCCGGTCCCCCAGCCGCATGGCCTCGTTGAGGTCGTGGGTGATGAACAGGATCGTCTTGCCGAGCTTGCCCTGCAGGTCGATGAGCTGGTCCTGCATCTCGCGACGGATCAGCGGGTCGAGTGCGGAGAAGGCCTCGTCCATGAGCAGGATGTCGGTCTCGGCGGCCAGCGCCCGGGCCAGGCCCACGCGCTGGCGCATCCCTCCGGAGAGCTCGCCGGGTTTGTAGCCGCCCCAACCCTCCAGGCCCACCATGGAAAGGGACTCCTCGGCCCGGCGCTCGCGCTCGGAGCGCCCCACTCCCTGGATCTCCAGGCCGTAGGCGACATTCTCACCCACCGTGCGGTGCGGCAGGAGGGCGAAGTTCTGGAAGACCATGGACACACGCTTGCGGCGCAGGTCGCGCAGCTTCGACTTGGAGATGTCGGCCAGGTCGTCCCCGTAGAGAGTCATGCTGCCCGCGGTCATGGGCAGCAGGCCATTGACCATACGGATGAGCGTGGACTTGCCGGAGCCCGACAGACCCATGACAACGAAGATCTCGCCCTTATCGACGTCGAAGGAGGTATCGATGACGGCGGCCGTCTGCCCCGACTTCCTCAGCTCGTCCCGCGTCCTTCCGGCCTTGAGCTTCTTGACGCCGTCGGACGGTCGCCGCCCGAAGACCTTGTAGACATGACTGGCTTCAATGACTTTCACAGCACTCCTCACGATCTCGCTCCTGGGCCTAACCCGCTACACGGCCCGGAAGACGAAGTTGTGAAAGCCGCTTCCGGGGCCTTAAGACGGCCGCGAGCCCCGTTTTATGGTGATGCGATGCAGTCAAACGGTCAATTGAGAGGCGCCCCAGAACCCGCGGATTCACGGGTCTTTGGGCCTTGACACACATATGGGCGTGGTTGAGGACACGGCTTGAGAACAGGACGAGGATCATCGCACCCGCCGAAGCGATCCTCACCGTCCGAAACCCTAGAAACGGTTGGAAAGACTACGGATAACGAGGGCTCACATGAACCACCCTCATCAACATCACAGGAACGTCACATAACCAATAACTCGCACATCTGCAACCGGACCTCCGTGAACTCATTTGAAGTGAATAACATCACATTATTGTCTGGGTTGTGCTCGGAGCCGGGATAGCAGGCGGCTCGTGGACCGCCTCCCCCGCACTGACGTGCCGCCGGAGGACGGAGACGGGAGTACCACCGACACCACGGACCGCCCGCCCCGTGCGGCCCCGGAGAGCGGCCCGCATCACTAGGCTTGAGAGACGCGACCACGGCCCAGAGGGCCACCAGAGTACCGATGCGGGAGGAGGCTGCCGTGCCGGCTGCAGGATGGATCCCGGCGGATGGCCCAGCCCCCTGGGGGCCCCTCGGAGGTCCGGGCACACACGGACCCAAGGCCCACGCCGACGTGCGCATCTCGAACATGTCGCTCATCCTGCGCCACCTTCAGACGAGTCCCGCACTGTCGCGCACGCGACTGGCCCGTGAGACGGGGCTGTCCAAGGCAACAGTGTCGACGCTGGTGGCCGAGCTGTGCTCCCGAGGACTGCTCATCGAGGAGGAGCCGGACCTGTCCGGCAACGTCGGCAGACCGAGCACAGGCCTGCGCACGGCTCCACGCGCAGCGGCCGGAATAGGTCTGGAGATCAGTGGAGCCTCGCTGCTCCTGTCCATTGCGGACCTGACCGGAGAGGTCGTCCTGCGCCGTTCGGAGCTCGTCGGCGACGCCGGGCACCATCCCGACAGAATGATCGAGCACGTAGCGGCCATGCTGTCCCAGGCCCTGGACCAGCTGACACGGCAGGGGACGACGGTTCCGGGAATCGTCCTGGCCCAGCCCGGGATCATCGACTACGCCAACAACACCGTGCGCTACTCCTCCACCCTGGAGTGGCACGACATCGCCGTGGCGGACCGGGTCCGCGACGCAGTCGCCCACCGCATGGGCCCCACAAAGAGCGTCCCCACCATCACGCTGGAGAACGACGCCAAGCTCGCCGCACTGGCCACCTATGAGCGCTACGCGCAGACCGGGGTGCGCAACCTGCTCTACCTGTCGGGAGGCGAGGGGATCGGCGCCGGCATCATCTCCGACGGCCACCTCCTGCGCGGCTGGCTGGGCCTGACCGGCGAGGTCGGCCATATGCCCGTGGAGCCCGAGGGCCTGACGTGCCGGTGCGGGCGGCGCGGCTGCTGGGAGACCCGCTCCGGCCTGCAGGCCCTGACGGCGGCGTACCCGCCAGGTGACGAGGTGCGCGACGAGACCACCTCCCTGAACGCGCGCATCGAGATCCTGCGTCAGCGCTTCGACGCAGGGGACACCGGGCTCGCCCGGAGGCTGGAGCTCTCCCAGCAGGCGCTCGCACGCGCCCTGGCGATCCTGGAGGACGTCCTCAACCCTCAGGTGATCGTGCTGTCGGGATACCTGGCCGCCTTCGCCGACGTGTTCCTCGACCCCACCGCCGCCGCCCTGAAGGCCCGGCTGCTGGACCAGCGCGCCACTGTGAGACTGGAGACCTCCCACCTGGGTCAGTGGGCCTCGTCACAAGGGGCGGCTCTGGTGGCACTGGAATCCGTGCTCGACAACCCCTCACTGGTGGATCGCGGGCCCGGCTCCTAGGCGCCGCCCGATATATCGACCATCTCGCCAGTAGCAGGCGGACAGCGCATGCTGTATTTTGTTCGGAGTTCAGACTATTCAGCCCGAAGGAGTGCTGATGGCTCTCCAGACCCAGCCCGCCTCACCGCTCCCCTCCCAGGTGGGAGGACGCCTCACCCTGCCGATCCAGACCGGCATGGATGAGGAGATCCGCCGCCTCATCGCTCGCCTGGGCGCCGACGCCGTGCGGAACTCCGACGGCACCGAACTGCCCGGCATCGTCTCGGAACTGGCCGCCAAGGTCTACTCCACCTACTTCGTGGGACGCGGCGACAACACCTGGGCCGACGCCCATCCGCAGGAGGCCACCCGGATCTTCCTCATGTCCGACCGGGTCACCGCCACCGCCGACGGCGCCGTGAGCATCGACCTTCTGGCCTCCTGGTTCGCCGACCAGATCCGCCCCGACACCGGCTGCGACGTCTCGCGCTGGTGGCAGGCCCACGACCGCACCACCGGACAGGAGCTGCCCGCTGCGGCGTGGAGCATCGAGGCCGACGGGCGCACGGTCATCGTGCACGAGGCTCTCGCCGGGCACGTCTACACCGTCAGCTTCCTGGCGATCCAGACCTGGGACCCCACCCAGATGTACAACTACCTCACCAACGGCTGGGACGATGACCCCACGCGCGTCAAGGAGAAGCCCTTCGACGTGCGTCACAAGGCCACGTGGTCCCACGTGCGCTCCCACCTGAGCGCCTGGCTCACTGAGCACCCCGAGGTGGACGTGGTCCGCTTCACCACCTTCTTCTACCACTTCACCCTCGTCTACGGCGCCGACGCCACCGAGCGCTACGTCGACTGGTTCGGCTACTCCGCCTCTGTGAGCGTCCCTGCCCTGGAGGCCTTCGAGGAGGAGTACGGCTACCGCCTGACCGCCGAGGACTTCGTCGACGCCGGCTACTACAACTCCCCCTTCCGGGTTCCCACCCGCGCCTTCCGCGACTGGATCGACTTCCAGCAGCGCTTCGTCTGCTCCCGGGTGCGGGAGCTGACCGACGCCGTCCACGCCCAGGGCAAGGAGGCGATGATGTTCCTGGGTGACAACTGGATCGGCACTGAGCCCTACGGCGAGCACTTCGCCACCACCGGCCTCGACGCCGTCGTCGGCTCGGTCGGATCGGGGGCGACCTGCCGGATGATCGCCGACATCCCGCACGTCCGGTACACCGAGGGCCGGTTCCTGCCGTACTTCTTCCCCGATGTCTTCCACCCGGGAGGTGACCCCGTCAGGGAGGCGAACCGCAGCTGGTTGGAGGCCCGGCGCGCCATCGTGCGCTCCCCCCTGGACCGGATCGGCTACGGCGGCTACCTGTCCCTGGCCGTCGAGCACCCCGACTTCATCGACCGCATCGAGCAGATTGTCGCGGAGTTCCGCGCCATCCACGAGCGTTCCGCGGGACTGCGGCCGCTGACTCCCGGCTTCAAGGTCGCGGTCGTCAACTCGTGGGGTCGCCTGCGTTCCTGGATGACGCATATGGTCGCGCACGCGCTGTGGTACCGCCAGACCTACACCTACCTGGGGGTTCTCGAGGCGCTGTCGGGTCTGCCGGTGGACGTGGAGTTCCTGTCCTTCGACGACGTGCGCGCCGGCCTGAACCCGGACGTGAAGGTCCTCATCTGCGCAGGCGCCGAGGGCACCGCCTTCTCCGGGGGCGAGCAGTGGGCGGATGCGGAGCTGGTGGCCGCGGTCAGCTCCTTCGTCGCCGCCGGCGGCGGCCTCATCGGGGTGGGGGCTCCCAGCGCCCACCCCGCCCACGGGGTCACCTTCCAACTCGCCGACGTCCTGGGCGTCGACCGGGAGATCGGCTGGGGACTGAGCACGCGCCGTCGTCCTCCCGAGGTGCAGGAGCACTTCATCACCCGGGACCTGACCGGCGGCCTTGACGACGGCGAGGGCACTCCCGACATCGTCGTCACCAGCCCCGGCACCCAGGTGCTCGACGCCGCGGACGGCCAGGTCCGCCTCGCTGTCCACGAGCTGGGCAGGGGCAGGGCGGTGTACGCCACGGGACTGCCCTACAGCGCCCAGAACTCCCGGCTGCTGCACCGGGCCATCTTCTGGGCCGCGGGCCGCCAGGAGGAGTTCTCCGCCTGGGCGGCCCTCGACCCCAGGGTGGAGGTGGCCGCCTACCCCGATGGCCGCACCACCCTCGCCATCAACAACTCCCTGGAGCCCGTCACCACGACGGTGCCGACGCCCCAGGGCCCCCGGACGGTCCGTCTGGAGGAAGGAGGACACCAGTGGCTCACCGCTGCCTCGCAGTGAGCACCCCCTTTCCATGTCCACGATCCTCACACGGGCGCGCACCGACAACGCCGACAGCTCCACGTCACCTCCCCGCCGCGCCCCCACTCCTTCCGGCAGACGCCGGGCCTTTTCAATGACGAAGAAGGAAAATCCCATGAAGAAACACGCACTGGCCGCCTCATTGCTCGCCTTCGCAATGCTCACCGCGGGCTGCTCGGGCACGACCGGCTCGTCCGGCTCGTCCGCCTCCGGCGGCGTCATCCACTACCTGCACCGCCTGCCCGACGGCGAGGGGATGACGAAGGTCAACGACATCGTGGCCCGCTGGAACTCCGAGCACCCCGACATGAAGGTCGAGGCCACCAAGTTCGACGGCAAGGCCGCGGACATGAACGTCAAGCTGGAGAACGACGTCAAGGCCGGGACCGGCCCCTGCCTGGCGCAGGTCGGCTACGCCGAGATTCCCAAGCTCTACACCTCCGGCCTGCTCACCGACGTGTCCGCCCAGGCCGAGAAGTACAAGGAGCACTTCTCCGAGGGGTCGATGTCGCTGATGACCGTGGGCAAGACCGTCGTCGGCCTGCCGCAGGACTCCGGCCCGCTGGTCTACTTCTACAACAAGGCCGCCTTCGACAAGCTCGGGCTGAAGGTGCCCACGACGAGCGCCGAGCTGGCCGAGGTCGCCAAGAAGGCGGCGGAGCAGGGCAAGTACGCCCTGGCCTTCGAGCCCGATGAGGCCCCCAACACCCTGGCGGGCCAGTCGGCCGCGGCCGGCGCCCAGTGGTTCAGCGCTGAGAACGACAAGTGGAAGGTCAACGTCTCCAGCCCGGAGACCGCCAAGGTCTCCTCCTTCTGGCAGGGGGTCCTGGACTCCAAGACGGCCCTCGTGGCCAACCGCTGGGACGACGCCTTCGGCAAGGCGCTGGTCGACCAGCAGCTCATCGGCACCATTGGCGCCGCGTGGGAGGGCGCGCTCCTGGCCGACACCATGAAGGACTCCCCCAATGCCGGGTCCTGGGCGGTCGCCCAGCTGCCCGCATTCGGGGAGAAGCCCATGTCCGGCCCCGACGGCGGCTCCGGTGTGGCCGTCCTCAAGGGCTGCTCCAACCCCGAGGGGGCCATGGCCTTCAACGACTGGTTCAACACCCAGGTCGATGACCTGGCCACCCAGGGACTCGTCCTGACCGCGAAGGCCCCGGTGAAGACCCCGCAGGCCATCTCCACCTTCTTCGGGGGCCAGGACGTCTACGCCGAGTTCACCAAGGCCAACACGGCCGTGAACTCCAAGTTCGGCTTCATGCCGACCTGGCCCTCCCTGGCGGACCCCATGACCAAGGCCGCCGAGGCGGCCGGGAAGGGAACCGGCAAGGTCGATGACATCTTCCAGGCGGCCCAGAAGACCTCCGTCAGCTCCCTGAAGGACGCCAACCTGCCCGTCGCCGAGTAGGCGGTCGAGCACGGCCCACGGGCAGCCACCGGCACCACGATCGAAGTGAGAGCATCATGAGTACGACGACAACGGCAACGGGCGGTTCCTCCTCCCCCTCGTCACCGGCCCGGCCACGGACCTCTCCCGCCATCCGCACCACCTCGCTGCGAAAGCGCAGGGAGGCCCGGGCGGGCATCGGGTTCGTGGCTCCGTTCCTGGCCATGTTCGCCGTCGTCTTCCTCATTCCGATCGTGGTGTCGGTCTACCGGTCCTTCTTCCGCGACGTCGCCTCGGGCTCGGACCTCTACGGCGGCGGGGAGAAGGTGAGCACCTTCGTCGGCCTGGACAACTACGTCCAGGCCGCGGGGCAGCCCGCCTTCTGGAGGGGACTGGGACGGGTCCTGCTGTTCGGCGTGGTCCAGGTCCCGGTCATGATCCTGGCGGCCCTCGCCCTGGCTCTGGTGCTCGACTCCCTCCTGGTCAGGCGAGTGACAGTCTTCCGCCTGGGCTTCTTCCTGCCCTACGCGATCCCCGGGATCGTGGCCGCGATCATGTGGCTCTACATGTACAACCCCAGCTTCTCCCCCATCAATGAGCTGCTGGGACTGGCGGGCCTGAAGATGGACTTCTTCGGCAGGAGCATCATCTTGTGGTCCATGGCCAACATCACGACGTGGACCTTCACCGGGTACAACATGCTCATCTTCCTGGCGGCGCTGCAGTCCGTGCCCCGCGAGCTCTACGAGGCCGCCCGCATCGACGGGGCCAGCGGGTGGCAGATCGTCCGACGCATCAGGATCCCCATGGTCCGTTCCGCCTCGCTGCTCGCGGTTCTGCTCTCCATCATCGGGACCGTGCAGCTGTTCAACGAGCCCACCGTCCTGTACAGCCAGAACCAGTGGATGGGGCTGGACTACACGCCAATGATGATGGCCTACAACTCGATGACCGGTGCGCTCTCGCCGTCCGGCTCGGGCCCGGCCTCCGCGGTCTCCGTCCTCATCGCCCTGGTGGCCGGTGTCCTGGCCGCCCTCTACGCCCTCGTGCAGAACAGGATCGACAAGTGAAGCCCACCGACACTCCTCGCTCGCTGCGTCCGTCGGTCCCCGCACGGGCCCTGACCATCGCGGTCCTGGTCATCGTCCTGGCCTACATGCTCGGCCCGGTCTACTGGCTCATCGTCTCCTCCACCAAGTCCAACTCCGACCTGCTGACCTCCTCCGGATGGTGGTTCTCCGGCCACAACAACTTCTCCGCCAACTACAGCGCGCTCATGAGCTGGACCCAGGGGCTCTTCTGGCGCTGGATCCTCAACTCCCTGCTCTACTCGTGCGTCGCCGGGGTGCTGGGCACGCTCCTGTCGGTCGCCGCCGGCTACGGTCTGGCGAAGTTCGAGTTCGCGGGCCGGGGCGCCGTCCAGGTCGTCATCCTCTCCGGCCTGCTCATGCCCATCGCGCTGCTGACCATCCCGCTGTACCTGGTCCTCGACGCCGTTCACCTGACCAACACCGTCTGGTCGATCATCCTGCCGTGCTCGGTCAGCCCCTTCGGGGTTTTCCTGGGCCGCGTCTACGCCGACTCCTCGGTGCCCAACGAGATCATCGACTCCGCCCGCATTGACGGGGCCAGCGAGATCCGCATCTTCTTCACCATCGTGCTGCGGCTGCTCGCGCCGGCGATGGTCACCATCTTCCTGTTCATCTTCGTGGTGACCTGGAACAACTTCTTCCTGCCCCTGATGACCATCAACTCCGCCACGCTCAAACCCGTCACCCTGGGGCTCTACGGGATGTCGACCTACTTCAACCCCCAGTACGGGGCGCTCCTCCAGGGCGCTCTCCTGGGCGTCATACCCCTGATCGTGCTGTTCCTGGGCCTGCAGCGCTTCTGGCAGTCCGGCCTGGCCGCCGGCGCCGTCAAGGGCTGAGCCCCACCCCCGCCCCCAGAGACCTCCCCCCTCCACACCCATACCCACCTCGCCGCCCCGTCCCGGGCAACGGCGCCTCAGCAGAGGAACCACCATGATCCACTTCGGCACCGGCGGCTGGAGAGCCGTGATCGGCGACGAGTTCACCCGCGCCAACGTCAGGCTCCTGACCCAGGGGCTGGCCAACCGCATCGTGAAGGAGGGCACGGCCGAGCAGGGCGTCGTCATCGGCTATGACCGCCGATTCCTATCCGACACCGCCGCCTGGTGGGCCGTCGAGGTACTCGTCGGCAACGGTATCCGGGTCACCGTCATCGACCGCCCCTCCCCGACCCCCACCACCATGTGGACGGTGCGCCGCCTGGGGGCCGCCTACGGGATGGCCGTGACCGCCTCCCACAACCCGGCCCTGTACAACGGCATCAAGATCTTCCTGCCCGGCGGCCGCGACGCCGACCTGGGGGTCACCGACGAGCTCGCCGCTTCCGTGCAGGGCCTGACGGACGCGGACGTGCGCAGCGTCGAGCCCCATGAGGCCCGTTCCTGCGAGCTCGTCACCGTTCAGCGGTCCATCAACTGGTACCTGGACGCGATCATCGACAAGCTCGACGCCGAGACCATCCGCCACGCCCACATGCACATCGTGCTGGACCCGATGTTCGGGGTCTCCGAGACGAGCCTGCAGACGATCCTGCTGACCGCCCGCTGCCAGGTGGACGTCATCCACGACCGCCACGACCCCCTGTTCGGGGGCCGCATGCCCTCACCCACCGAGGGGACCGTCACCACGCTGCGCAACGCCGTCGTCGAGTCCGGCGCGGACCTGGGCATCGCCACCGACGGGGACGCGGACCGCCTGGGAATCATCGACGACACCGGCGCCTACCTCACCCCCAACCAGGTCCTGGTCCTGCTCTACGACTACCTGCTGACCCACAAGGGGTGGACAGGACCGGCCGTGCGCAACATGTCCACCACCCACCTGCTGGACCGGGTCGCGGCCGCCCACGGGCAGGTCTGCCACGAGGTGCCCGTCGGCTTCAAGTGGATCAGCGCCAAGATGGCCGAGACCGGGGCCGTCATCGGGGGCGAGTCCTCCGGGGGCCTGACCGTGCGCGGTCACATCCCCGGCAAGGACGGGGTCTACGCCGGCTCCCTGCTGGTCGAGGCGGTGGCGGCCTCGGGCAAGAGGCTCTCCGAGCTCTACGCCGACATCGTGGCCCGGTACGGTGAGCTCGTCATGGTGGAGAACGCCTACGGCTTCACCTCCGAGCGGCGCACCGAGCTGGAGCAGCGCATCTTCAGCGCCCACGACCTGCCCGCCTTCGCCCACGACGTCGAGCGTATCTCCTGGGAGGACGGCTGCAAGGTCTACTTCACCTGCGGCGGCTGGGTGACGATTCGCTTCTCGGGCACCGAGCCGCTCCTGCGGGTCTTCGCCGAGATGCCCACCGGTGACGAGGCCCGGGAGACCGCGGCCGCCGTCGCGAGCCACTACGGCCTGGACGCCTGAGACGGGCAGGAGGAAGGATCCCATGACAGACGCGAACACTGACACGATGGCTGACGCGATGACCGGCCCTATGACGGAGACGGGTACTGAGACGGTGAGTGATGCGGCGGACCGCACCCGTGTCGCCGTCGTCCTGGCCCGGGGACTGGGCACACGCATGCGGGCGAGCAGCACAGCCGGCTCCGGCCTGACCTCCCAGCAGGCCACGGCCGCGGCCAGCGGCTACAAGGCCCTCATGCCCATCGGCGAGCACCGGCTCATCGACTACAGCCTCTCAGCCCTGGCCGACGCCGGGATCGAGCGGGCCGTCCTGGTCGTGGGGCCCGAGCACGAGGACTTCCGCCGCCACGTCGACTCCCTGGAGTGCGCCCGACTCACGATCGACCTGGCCGTCCAGGTCAACCCCTTGGGGACGGCCGACGCCGTCCTGTCCGCCGAGGCGGCCGTGGGAGAGGAGTCCTTCCTCATGGTCAACGGGGACAACTACTACCCCCGTCAGGTACTGCGAGACCTGGCTCGCCACCGGGGCAACGCCCTGGCCGGTTTCGATCGCGCCGCCCTGGTGGCCGAGTCCAACATCCCCGCCGAGCGAATCGCCGCCTTCGCTCTCGTGCGCGCCCGCGACAGGGCGCTGGAGGAGATCGTGGAGAAGCCTTCAGCAGAGGCGATCCGGGCCGCCGGAGCCCACGCCCCGGTGTCGATGAACGCCTTCCGATTCACCCCTGAGATCTTCTCCGCCTGCCGCCGGATCACTCCCTCGCCGCGCGGCGAGCTGGAGATCGTCGACGCCGTGCGCGCCCTGCCCGGTCCGGTCTCGGTCCTCCCCGCGACCGGAGGGGTCCTGGACCTGTCGCGGCGTGAGGACATCCGTGAGGTCGAAGCCCGCCTGTCCGGGACGAAGGTGTCGCTGTGAACCAGGGAACGCACCGGGCGATGAGTGAGAGGCCCGGGGAGACCGCGTGGCGGGTGCCCGGACGCGTCGAGGTCCTGGGTAAGCACACCGACTACGCCGGCGGCTCGGTCCTGGTCGGCGCCGTCGACCGAGCGATCACGGCGCGGGCGCGTCGCGTGGCGGGGCCTCCCGCCTCCCTGACCGCCACCACGGACGGCGGCGAGCCGGTCACCCTGCTCGCCGGGGTGGACCCGGGCCTGGAGCCGGGCCACTGGGGCCGTTACCTTCAGACGGTGCTGGACCGCCTCACCCTCAACTTCGGGGCAGGCACCGCGGCCCACCTGTCCATCTCCTCGGACCTTCCGCCGGCCTCCGGGATGAGCTCGTCCTCCGCACTGGTGTGCGCCACGGCGCTGGCCCTGGCCTCCCTCAACGGCTGGGACAAGGATCCCCGGTGGATCGAGTCGATGCCCGACCGCCTGTCCCTGGCCGGTTACCTCGCCGCCGTGGAGGGCGGACGGGCGTGGCGGGACCTGCCGGGGACCAGCGGAGTGGGCACCCGCGGCGGGAGCGAGGACCACACCGGCATGCTGTGCGGCGCCCAGGACCGGCTGCTGCTGGCCGGATTCGATCCGATGCGCATCGAGCGGACCATCTCCTTCCCCGCCCAGTGGGCGCTCGTCGTCGGCGTGAGCGGGGTGCTGGCCCACAAGACCGGTGCGGCCCTGAAGGACTACAACCGCGGGCCGAACACCGTCCAGGCGGTACTGGCCAGGTGGAACGAGGCCACTGGGCGCACCGATGCCTCCCTGGCCGGCGCGGTCAGGCACCTGGTCGGGGACGCCACCGGTGAGCAGGCGGCCGGCGACCCGGCGCTGAAGGACCTGCTGAGGCTGTGCGGCCCCGGCTACGAGAGGCAGCGGATCGAGCAGTTCCTCATCGAGTCCCTCATCCTGGTTCCCGACGGCGCCCGGCTGATCGCTGCGGCCGACCCCGGCGTGGGCGAGGTCCTTGAGCGCTCCCAGGAGCTGGCCGACCGCGGCCTGTGCAACCAGGTGCCGCAGACCCGACTCATGGTGTCACTGGCCCGTGAGGCGGGCGCCATCGGCGCCTCCTCCTTCGGAGCCGGGTGGGGCGGGTCGGTGTACGCCTTGGTTCGGGCCGATGACGCTGAGGCCTTCGCCTCGCAGTGGCTCCGGGCCTACCGGGACCGAGAGCAAGGCGCTGAGCGGGCCGCGGTGATCGTGACCAGGCCGGGGCCGAGGGCCTGCCGGCTGTCCTGAGCGCCCCGACCGGCAGGCAGTGGAGTGGTGAGCGAGTCCCATGACGAGGGTCAGGTTGCCCAGGATCTCGAAGCCTCCGCCCTCGATGGTCGAGGCAGCCAAGCCCCGTCCCTGCTCGCGCCGCAGGCGGGCGACCGGGTCGTCGGAGTCGGCGAGCTCGGCCGGGCGCGGAGCAAAGGCCGGGTAGTGCGGTAGGCGGCCTCGTAGCCGACGGCCTCACGCCGGCGCGGCTCCAGGGGTATGGAGTTGGCAGAGCCCCGCCATCAACAGTTTTGTTGAGCGAAGAATCAATCAGGGCGGCGAAGAACGCAGTTGTCGCAAACCAGTGGAATGGTAATATAAATTGTTCGTAACCTCCCCATGAGACAGGAGCTCTCTCCAATGAAATCCGTTGTCCGCATCTCCCTCGTCGCCCTCCTCATGGCGGGCTTCGCCGCGCCGGCCAGTGCAGCACCGGCCGCCGCCCCCGCACGGCACGACGACTCAGCAGGCGCCTTCGGGAAGCCTCTCTACGACTTGTGCATCTTCCCTCCCTCACCATTGTGTAACCGGAAGAAGAACCGCTGGTTCGACTGAGAAGCACCACCCCAGCCACCCTTAAGCTCACCCCTTAGGGGTGGCTACACCTTTTCAACACCGAACACACGATATAGAAAATAATTCACCCACGGATTCAGTACTCACCTCAAGGATCATGCGAGACGATAGTTTCCTATCAAGACTCTGGATGCGACACCAGAGGCTTTTGCCACACCTGAGGCGAGCCATCCTCACTTCAATTATCGCCCCCCTAATCCTCCTAGACATCTACACCTACCTCACCCTTAAAGAGGACATACGTTCGACTATATTTGGGGAAATTTTTCAAATACTCTCCTTCCTCCCCTACGTCTACACAAAAGATCGACGACTTGGAGTAGCCACCTTTTCTACCGCACTCCTCATCATCTTCTCCATACCGGGATCACACTTATCATGGGGATGGATTCTTGTATACGCCATAGTTGCCGACCTCACGGCAGCCAAGAAAGCCAAGCTCACTCTCATTTCACTCTCCGCATTCTTTCTGGCGCAGCTCATATCTGGACTCCCCCTCCTTCCCGTGACAGTCTGGACAATATTCTGGGGAGTCCTATCCGCTTCCTTCGGAGTCCTGATCCGCAACACCAAAGACCGACTGGAGGAGATGCAGCGGGAGGCGGAGCGTTCCAAGGAGATTGCCGCCGAGCTCATTCAGCAGCTGCGCCGTGACATTGCCGACAGCCTCCATGACGACCTGGCCGCCGACCTCACCCGCATGCTCATCATCTCCCGCTCCATCAGGCTCCCCAACGGCGATGACCGCGACCGCGTCCTCGATCTGCAGGACCGGACCCAGCGGGCCCTCGCACACCTGCGCCTGCTCATCCACAACCTAGCCGTCTCCCAGGGGCCTCCCAAGGAGGAGCCCACCCTTCAGGAGATCGTCGACTCCAGCGTCTCCACGCTGGCTCAGCGAGAGATCGTCCTGGACGCCGACCTCGACGGCATCGAGAGGATTCCGGCGCTGCACCGCTCCGAGCTCGGTCGGCTCCTGGTCGCCTTCATCCGCGAGAACACCCTCAACGCCCTCAAGTACAACTTTCCCCACGATCTTGTCTCCCTCTTTGTGGAGCAGGAGCAGGACACCCTCTTCATCAGCTTCAGCTCGCCCTGGCATGATCAGAAAGTGCCTGAGGAGATGCACGGAGGATACGGTTTATGGGCCCTCCAGGACCGGTTCGAGAATGCCGGGGGCTCCTTGAGCTCGAACCGGATCGGAGCCTCCTGGACCGTTCTCGCCAGCCTCCCCTGGAACGAGATCGTCACACCAACCACTAATGCGAGATCCCTCATGTCGCCACCGGACGGAGCCGCTTATGCCTAGTCACACCCTGCGTTCCCTGCGAGTCCTCATTGTCGATGACGACCCGCTCATCCGCACCACCTTCGCCGAACAGCTCGACTCGCAGCGGGCCATTACCGTCGTCGCCGCCGCCTCCGGTGGACGGCAGGCCATCAGCCTGCTCATGACCGGGCAGCAGCCCGTCGATGTCGTCCTGCTGGACAGCGACATGCCGGATATGGATGGCGCCCAGACGGCCAGAGCGATCTATGAGCGCTTCCCCAGGATGCCCATTGTCATGTTCACCGTCTTCAGTCGTGACGAGATGCTCACCGAGGCCCTGGCCGAGGGCGTCAACGGCTTCATCACCAAGGATGAGAGCACGGAGAATGTCGCCGCGGCGCTACTGCGCGCCAGCCGCGGCGAGCCCGTCATGTCCTCACGCCCCACGAAGATGCTCGTAAGCGCCTACCAGTCCGAGCAGAAGCGCGCCACCGCGGAGGCCCGCATTCAGGAGCTGGTCAACGAGCTGCCGCCCCGCCTCCAGGACATCTACACCTGTCTCCTGGAGGGACTGACCAACCGGCGCATCGCCCGCAAGCTCGGCATCTCCGAGAACACCGTGCGCATCTACGTCTCCGAGGTCCTCCACCGCCTCGGCCACACCTCGCGCACCGAGCTCATCGCCGCAGCCCTGGGAAACTAGGAGCCACGACGACCACACCCCCTGGGGCGGGACAAGCCCCGGCGGCCCTACGCTGAGGCCATGAACGCCACCACCGCCCATCCGCTGCCGCGCCGAGTCTCAGAGATCTTCGCCCCCGCCCACTGGCGGGAGGTGTCCGGCTTCCCCCACGCCGAGGCCGGCACGGACGCCCCCCAGCAGCAGGCGGAGGCCCTTACGGACATCACCTACCACAGGGGCTGCGTCCGGGACGAGGACGGCACCTGGCTTCAGGACCTGCCGGTGGTCCGCGTGGCTTTCAACCGGCCCGAGGTGCGCAACGCCTTCCGCCCCCGCACCGTCGACGAGCTCTACCGGGTCCTGGACCATGCGCGTATGAGCGGCGACGTCGGCGCCGTCATCCTCACCGGCAACGGCCCCTCCCCACGCGACGGCGGCTGGGCCTTCTCCTCCGGCGGCGACCAGCGCATCCGCGGCCGGGACGGCTACCGCTACGAGCGAGAGACCTCGCCGGGCGCTTCGCAGGAACGCCCGACTGCCGCCGGCGAGACCGACGACCGCACCTACAGCCATGACGCCGATGTCGCCGCCGCCCAGGCCCGCCTCGACACCGCGAGGGCAGGCCGACTCCACATCCTGGAGGTTCAGCGTCTCATCCGCACCATGCCCAAGGCCGTCATCGCCGCCGTCCCGGGCTGGGCCGCCGGCGGCGGTCACAGCCTCAACGTCGTGTGCGACCTGTCGCTGGCCTCGATCGAGCACGCGCGCTTCAAGCAGACCGACGCCGATGTCGGCAGCTTCGACGCCGGCTACGGCTCCGCGCTCCTGGCCCGCCAGGTCGGGGACAAGCGCGCCCGCGAGATCTTCTTCCTGGCCCGCACCTACGACGCCGTCACCGCCGAACGCTGGGGCGTCGTCAATGAGGCGGTCCCCCACGCCGAGCTCGAAGAACGGGCCCTGGAGTACGCGGCCACCGTGGCGGGCAAGTCCCCGCAGGCCATCCGCATGCTCAAGCTCGCCTTCAACCTGGCCGACGACGGCCTGGCCGGCCAGCAGGTCTTCGCCGGCGAGGCCACGCGTTTGGCCTACATGACCGATGAGGCCGTTGAGGGGCGCGACGCATTCCTCCAGCGCCGCACCCCCGATTGGTCGCCCTTCCCGTACTACTTCTGACTCTGAGGCATCGTCACGACCGCCTAAGAGAGCTCAGGGTCGACATATCGAGGACATTCAGAATCGTGGTGCGTACCGGAATGGAGCGAATATTCTGAAAGAGAATTCACGCCCTCAGAATTCTCTGTGCATTCATGCCGAAGATGGAAAAGAAGTACTCATTGTCTTCCGCTCACAGCGACAACGACCGCCCTCGTCGCCCGCCGCTTCCATCAACCCTCAGAAAACCGCGGAATGACAGGAAATCACCTCAGAGGCACTGACGTCCGTCAGCATCGAGGTCGGACTCCTCAAGATGATTTGAGTGTTATTTACATCACAATTCGGGTGCTCATGTCGTTCCTCCCCGCCGCGGCCCCCGCTAGGCGGAGTCCCCGGTGGGGCCGGCCGAGGGTGCGGGGGCCGGCGAGCCGGTCGCGGTGCCGGCCTGGCCGGCGTCCTCACTCACTCGCAGGGTGACCAGGGGCGGCGTCGTCGGCTGGTCCGATCCGCCGGCCGGCTCCATGGTGATGACGATCTGCTGGCCGGGCTTGGGCATGAAGTCGAGGAAGGAGAAGCCGGCCCCGCCGCGGGGGTCGTAGACGCCCAGCGAGGTGGTCGTCTCCCCCTCCTTGAGCCAGACCTGGAGGCTGCGCTCACCTGCCGACTCCTTCATGGCGGCCGGCAGTGTCAGCGCGGTCATGCTCATGTCCCGGGACCAGGTGAGGGTCGCAACATGCCCGTCGGGCATCGTGTCGGTCACGCGCTGGACGTCCTGGGCCTGGTTGAGGTGGGCGTAGTGCTGGGTCGGCGCCATGGAGTCCATGGCCTCATCGACCGCCCCCCGCGCGCTCCAGCGCCCCACACCGATGCCGACGCCGAGCAGGACCACGGCTGCGGCCGCCCGCAACAGGCCGGTGCGCCAGGCGGAGCGGCGTCGGCGGCGCGCACCGAGGCTGACGACGGAGGAGTCCACCGAGTCGCGGTCACTGCCACCATCGCTGCCGCCGGCGGCGGCGCTCGCGTCCTCCTCAATGGTGCCGGTGGCCTCGCCGGCCTGGCCCGTCTGAGGCTCGCGCGCAATGGCCTCCAGAAGGGAGGAGCGGATCGCGGCCGGCGGGGGCACGGGCCTGAGCGAGGACCCCAGCAGGGCGGCCGTCTCCGAGTCGAGATCGTCGTCGAGGAGCCCGACGCCGTCGAGGTCCTGCGCACCGTCGAGCCCCTCGGCGTCCGGCGTATCGGCGTCGCCGTTGATGGTGTCCTCGTGAGTCTTGTCGCGGTCGCTCATGACTGCACCCCCAGCTCTCGTCGTAACCGTGCCATTCCGTCCCTGATGCGTGTCTTGACCGTCCCCAGCGGCGTGCCCGTGCGGCGGGCGATCTCGCGGTGAGTCAGGCCCGTGAAGTAGGCCAGCTCGATGGTGGAGCGGTAGGGCTCCCCCACGGCCTCGAGAGCCCGGTGCACCTGCTCGCCCACGAGTCTGTCCTCGACCTGCTGGACCGTCAGGTCGACGTCGGGCATGTAGTCATGCCACCGGCTCTCCCGGTCCCGGGAGGACTGGGAGGAGCGGACCCGGTCGATGGCCCGGCGCCTGGCCATGGTCACCAGCCAGGCGCGGGCGCTGCCTCGCGCCTGGGAGAAGGAACCGGCCGTGCGCCACACCTCGAGGAAGACCTCCTGGAGTACCTCCTCGCTCTGGGCGCGGTCGACGACGATCTGCAGGATCAGCGCGAACAGCCGGGAGGACCAGGCGTCGTAGAGGCGGGCGAAGGCGTCGGCGTCACCGTCGGCCACCTGTGCGATCCATTCCCCCTCAGAGCTGCTGGAGCTGCTGCTTGTCACAGGGGAATGGTAGGCGAGTGCGCGGGAGGAGACGGTGCGCGCCCGGGGCTGTGCCTCCATCGTCGCCAGGCTCATCGCACCGTTTCCTCAGTCATCCCTGCTCTCACCGCCGGATCACCCGAAGGTGAAGGAGTAGAGCTGCAGCCCGGGCGAGGCCTCCAGCTCGAGCTCGCCCGATCCCACCTCGTCGGTACGGACCAGCTCCATCCCGTTGGGCACGCCGGAGACGTGGGTGGTGCGGGTCTTCCCGTTGACCGTCCAGGTCAGGTCCCCCTCTCCGGAGACGACGAGGTTGACCTGCTTGCCGCGGTAGGACAGGCGCAGACGTCCCTTGCCCTCGGCCGGGGTGATGGACTGCGGCTCCACCTTCCACGTGCCGTCCAGGGCGAAGGTGTCGGCCTGAAGACGGGAGGGGAAGGAGAAGGAGTGCCGGCCCTTGTGCAGGGTGCCCTGCGCGAAGCCGGAGGCCCGGTCCGAGCCCAGGTAGGTCTCGGGGGTGCGGGGGCTGTTCGTGCCCGCGTCGTCGTTCGCCTCGGAGAAGACGGGGGCGGGGAGGGTCGCCTTCGGGTTGGCCTGCGTGAGCAGCTCACGGACGAGCTTCTCCGTGGCGGCCTCCCCGCCCTCACCGATGTGGGTCTGGCGGACGTTGCCCTGGGCGTCGGCCAGGTAGTGGGCGGGCCAGTAGTGGTTGTCGAAGTTGGTCCAGGTGACCAGGTTGGAGTCGACGGCCACGGGGTAGGTGATGCCGAGGCTCTCGACGCCGCCGCGCACGTTGTCCACCTCCTTCTCGAAGGCGTACTCCGGGGAGTGGACGCCGATCACCTGCAGGCCGGAGGCGGCGTAGGTCTCGTGCAGCTTCTCGATGCCGGGGATCGAGCGCTGGCAGTTGATGCAGGAGTATGCGAAGAAGTCGACCAGAGTGACCTTGCCGGCGCGGTCATGCTGGGTCAGGGGCTGGTTACCGGGCGTGTTGATCCAGGCCACCGCGCCGTCGATGGCGGGCAGGGGGCCGCAGTCGCCGAGAGCGGTGGCCCCGGGACGGCAGGCCCCGGTGGAGTCACCGTGAAGGAGACTGTCGGTGCGGGCCTGAAGGGAGGCCGTGTAGTCGGGCAGGCGGCGCTGGAGCGCGGCCGGGGCGTCCAGGACGAGCGCCACGGCCAGCCCGAGCATGACGACACCGGCGGTGACGCGGATGGCGCGCTGGCGGGTGCGGAAGGCGCGAATCCTCTCCGTGATGCCACGTCCGGCCAGGGCGAAGGCCAGCAGCGGGATCGCCGTGCCGACGGCGAAGGACACGGCCAGCGCAACGGTGTCGACGCCGATCCGTCCGGTGGCGCCCGCGACAGCGACAGCAGCCAGGACCGGTCCGGCGCAGGGCACGTACGCGGCTCCCAGCACCAGGCCCAGGAGGAAGCCGTTGGAGGGATTCTTCGAACCACCGAAGCGCTGGAAGCGCGCGAAGGGACGCTCCAGGGTCTCCATGACCTTCGGGACCATCATGCCCAGGCCGATCAGGGCGAGCATGACGATGCCGATCCAACGGATGAGGTCCTGCGGCAGATGGAGCAGGCTCAGGAGAGTCGATCCCAGGAGCGTGAAGACCGTGAAACTGACCACAAGGCCGGTCACCACGAGGTAGGGGTGGAAGCGGGAGGCGAAGCCGCCGCTGTCCTCCTCGTCATCACTACGTACACCCTGCGCTCCTGCGGAGAGGAGGATGACGGGGAGCACGGGCAGGACGCACGGGGAGATACCCGTGATGAGACCTCCCAGCAGCCCGATGGCCACCAGACTCGAGACGGTTGTCACGATAATTCACCCTTTCGGTCCGTTTCTTGTTGCTAGTCTCGAAAGAGGTTCGGAGCCATCGGCAACGGGGATTGTCGAACAACCACATAGCCGTCTATGACGATCGTCACTCGCAACGGGTGTCGGTGGGCTCTTCCTTAAGCACCATGGACGACGGCGACTCCGGATCGGCAAGAGCGGGCCATCCCGCACTGACACTGCACCAGCAACCGCATAGGAGATCTCATGCGATTCACCGCTACACGTGCCAAGACCCTCGCCACCTCGCTCCTCATCGTCACCGCCGGACTCGGTCTGGCAGCCTGCTCGGGTTCCGGCTCGAGCGACTCGACCACACCCGCCACCAAGCAGACCGCGGGTAAGACCAGTGACGGCGGTGCCGCTACGCCCAGTGCTGACAGCAAGGCGACCGGTGGCGCCACCGGAGGAGGCAGCCAGCCCACCGCTCCCCAGGGCCAGCAGGGCGGCGACAGTCAGCAGGGCGGTCAGCAGCCGGGCGGTGCAGGCGGCAGCGCCGGCACCCAGCAGGATGGTCAGCAGCCGGGCCAGCAACCGGGCCAGCAGCAGGGCGACCAACAGCAGGGCGGTTCCATTCAGGGCGACAACCAGCAGGGCGGTCAGCAGCCGGGCCAGCAGGGTGGCCAGCAGCAGGGCGGTGCTGACAGCAGCGCCGGCGCCCAGCAGCCGGGCCAGCAGGGCGGCGGCAACTGAGCCGACAGACCTGCACCATCAATCTGGCGAGGGCCTCGTTGCAGCACCAGCTGCGGCGAGGCCCTCGCCGGTTTCCGTTCCCGATTCAGCGCTTCGACCTCGCCACGGCTCACGGGACGCAACCGGATTAGGTCACGATAACGTTGCGGCCCGGCCGCCTCCCATGCCAGGCTTCCGGGAGGCCGGGTCGGTGGACAACGGACGACTAGGACACCGTTCGATCTGCAAGCCGTCCACCGACTCGGTCACCATGACTACTCCCACCACCTGGAGACACCCATGCTGTCCACCCTGCTGAAGAAGACCGACCCCGCGCGGCGACGAGTCGGAACCGCGATCGTCGTCGGCATCATCGGAGGCTTCTTCTCCGCCATCGTCAAGTTCGGCTGGGAGGTTCCCTTCCCGCCCCGTACCCCGGAGCGCAACGCCACCAACCCGCCTCAGCAGCTCCTTGAGCAGCTGGGGATGAGCCCGGAGCAGTCGCACACCGGCATCACTTTCAACGGCAACGAGGGGCTGCCGATCTACTCCTTCATCATCCACTTCAGCTTCGCGATCGTCTTCGCCGTCTTCTACTGCGTCATGGCGGAGTACTACAAGTCGATCACGCTGTGGCAGGGGGCCGCCTTCGGTCTGCTCGTGTGGGTGGGGGCGCACCTGGTGCTCATGCCGCTGACGGGCACGGTCCCCTCGCCCTTCCCGTGGGTCGCCGGTGGGCAGACCTGGGCGGAGCACTTCTCCGAGGCGCTGGGGCACGTCATCTGGCTGTGGTCGATCGAGCTCGTTCGCCGGGACGTGCGCAACCGCATCACCCACCAGCCCGACCCGTGGGTTCCGCTCGATACCGAACCGACCCGCTGAGTCCTCAGGGCTTGGTGCGTCTCCATCGGTGCGGCGGTCGGCGTCCGCCAGTACTCCACGAGGGCCGGGGGCTACTGCGTGAGCCTCGGGTGTACTCCACCAGGGGCGGGGGCTCGTGCAGTACGCACAAACTTCGGCCAGTGCACCCCCATCCTCGTGGAGTAGGCCGGGGCCGACGTCGAACCATGGCGTCCAGGCTCCTGCGCAGGAGCCGAAAGGGGACAGGCAGAGGAAGGCTCGGCCAGCGCGGGTAAGGGAGCCCGACCCCGCCACCTAGACCCCGCAGAGTCGTTCAGCCCCACGGCTCAGTGTCCACAGCGCTGACATCAACGAGCCCACCGCGAAAGCCCTCCCCAAGAATCGTTGGAATTACGGGATTCCTCCTCGGCGTGCAACGCCGATGAGGGGGGTGATGTCAGCACCATGGTCACCAGCGGCCCTCCAGACCTCTCCCCCCTCTGCCCACACTGATGCAGTACCAATCGCGGGGCGAACGCCGACTCCGACTGCTTAGCCCGCAGGCGAGTCTGGAGCTTCGGGCTACCAGGGAAGAAAGCCCGGGTAGGACTCGAAGGGGTAGAGCCGTCTGGGCAGGTACTGCTTCTGCTCCGCCCACTCGATGAGGGCGCGCCAGTCGCGGGCGATGCGCTCCTGAGCCCCCTGACGCCGGTCGTCAGGTCGAGACAGGCGTACGAATCCGGGGACGATCGTCGAAGTACTGTCCAGCTTCCAGAACGTGCCCTGCTTATCGAATGCCTTGACCAGCGCCATGCGGTCCCTCGGAGGACGTCCCGCCACCGGATCAGAGCGATCCCCCTGTGCCGCCCAGGCCCCGACGAACCCTGCCCACTGCTCCATGGTCGTCAGATGCAGCGCCAGATTGTGGGTATCGGGAGGTGTGAAGCCGTGGATGTCATAGGGCGCCTCCTGGAGGTCCACACGCGCCGTTTCGCGAAAGGCCACCCACGGGATGTCCTTGCGCCACCACCAGCATCCGATGAACCGGAAGATGTGCACGCCCGAGGCGTTGAACACGGTGAAGCTCAGCAGCCGGTACCCCATGAGAGAGGCCACGAGCAGGGCCCCCAGCACAAAGGCCCACGCCCCGTTCACCTCAGGCACTCCCACCAGCTCCAGAAGCACCCCAACAGTGATTCCCACGATAGCCGCCAGAGGCAGGCCAGCAACGAGATGCAGCAGGATGTACCCCGGGCTGCGCAGTGCCGTGAAGATGAGGAATCGCCGCTCAATCCAGCGGGATGGAACCAGCGCCCAGTCGATGTACTTCGTTGACGCCCTGAGATCTCCCCGCATGAGATTGACGCTCTCCCGAGCCCGGGCTCACAGGGTGATGATGACAGTGGCGGCGGCGAAGACGACGCCGTAGGCCAGCTCCAGCAGGCCGGCGTCACGCAGGGAGGCGATGAGATCGCGCCCCCTGGCGCCGGCACGCACAGGCGCGGTGGCCCGTCGGACCAGCGGCAGGAGCAGGAGCGGCGCCGCCAGCGCGATGACCAGGGTCAGCAGCGGGCTGATGTGGCCCCCGCCGTCGACGGGACTGGCTGATCCGGTCTCACGCGCCCACACCAGGGCGACGGCCCCCAGCAGGAGAGGCAGGTAGAGCATGACTGAGAAGGCGCGCCGAGCGCCCCCCTCCCCCAGACGGACCGCCAGGGTCATCTTGCCGTGGGCGGGATCGGCGTCGATGTCGCGCAAGTTGTTGACCATGAGCAGGGAGCAGGCGAGTAGGCCGATCCCGCAGGCCGAGGGCCACAGCCACCCCGGCACCGTGCCGGCCTGGACATAGGCGGTTCCCACCGTGGCCACCAGGCCGAAGAAGACGAAGACGAAGACCTCCCCCAGGCCGGCGTAGCCGTAGGGGTGGGAGCCGCCGGTGTAGAACCAGGCAGCCGCGATCGCCGCGGCCCCGATGACCAGCAGCCACCACTGGCCGGTCAGCACCACCAGACCCAGGCCCAGGAGACCTCCGATCCCGAAGCAGCCGAAGGCGGCGAGCTTGACGGCGCCCGGGGCGACCTGCCCGGAGGCGGTCAGTCGCGGCGGCCCGGTGCGATCGTCGTCGGTGCCGCGCACGCCGTCGGAGTAGTCATTGGCCAGGTTGCAGCCGATCTGCAGCGCCAGGGCCACGCCCGCGGCCAGCAGGCTCCGCAGCACTGAGAGCTCCCCCACCGCGGCGGCCGCCCCGGCACCCAGGATGACGGGGGCGACAGCGGCCGGCAGGGTGCGCAGACGCACCACCTCCCCCCAGCTGGTGGCGCGGGGGCCGTTGTCCTGCGCGTGTTCGCCGTTCTCGCCGCTCACGGCTTCCTCCGATCCTCTAGGGTAGGCGGCAGTGACCCTACCAGCGCCGTGGCCCTCACCGGTGCGAGCGCATGAGCCACACCTCGACCGGTGATGCAGCCGGCACCCTGATCGCCAGAAGGACCTCCGTGAGACACCCCGATCCCCGTCCTCGTACTCCTTCACCCGGGTCTGAGCCTGCCGCGTCTGAGCCCTCGGTGGGCGAACGCGCCCTGGGAGCGCTGACCGGGCTGGCCCTCGGCGACGCATTGGGGATGCCCACCCAGTCCATGAGCCCGACACAGATCCGCCGGTGCTACGGCGCGATCACCGGGCTGCGCGACGCCGTCGCCGAGCAGCCCATCGCCCCCTCAATGCCTGCGGGCAGCGTCACGGATGACACCGAGCAGGCTCTCATCCTGGCCGGACTCCTCACCGAAGGTGGCGGCCGCATCGACCCCCACCAGCTCGCCGCTGCCCTCCTGAGCTGGGAGGATGACATGCGCGCCCGCGGTTCCCTGGACCTGCTGGGCCCCTCCACCAAGCTCGCTCTGGAGCGGGTGCGCGCCGGGGCCGACCCGCACTGCACCGGCAGGGAGGGCACCACCAACGGCGCCGCGATGCGGGTGGCTCCGGTGGGCATCGCCTTCTCCCTGAGCACCGACGGCGACGCGCTGGCCCAGGCCGTTCACGAGTCCTGCCTGGTCACCCACGACACCCGGCAGGGCTTCGAGGCCGCTGGGCTCCTGGCCGCAGCGGTCAGCGCGGCCATCGACGGCGTCGACGCGGCGGGTGCGCTGGAGGCGGCGCTGGACTTCGTGGCCGCCCACCCCGGGGAGGGTCACTGGACGGAGAAGGCCTCTGTCGCCGCCCGCACCCGCCTGGCCCTGGCGACGAGTCGCGACCTGCACGGGGACGCCCTGGCCGAGCATCTGCGCACCTACGTCGGAACGTCGGTGGAGTCGGCCGAGTCGGTCCCCTGCGCTCTGGTGATTGTGCGGGAGTTCGCGCAGCAGCCCCTGGACGGGCTGTGCTTCGCCGCTGAGCTCGGGGGAGATACCGACACCATTGCCGCGATGGCCGGCGCGGTCCTGGGGGCGAGCTCACCCCGTCTTCTTCCCACCGAGCCGGTCCGTCAGGTACTGGCGCGCTCCAGCCTGAGGCTCGCCCCGGTCTGCGAGGCGCTGCTGACGCTCCGTGGTGGCATCGGGCGCTCCCGGAAGGCCGCTCCGGAGCAGAGGCGGCCATGATGGGACGGGTCATTCACACCGGCCAGGTCGTCATCGACCTCACCTTGCGCATCGAGGCGATTCCCGAGCCCGGTGGCGACGTGTTCGCCGACGAGTCCTCCATGGCCGTCGGCGGTGGCTTCAACGTGCTGGCCGCCGCCCGCAGGCTGGGTGTCGAGACCCTGTACGCCGGACCACTGGGTGAGGGGCCCTTCGCCGATGCAGCCCGCGAGGCCTTGGAGACGATCGGGGTGGACCATGTCGGCCCGGTCGCACCCGGCGACCAGGGCTACTGCGTGGCCATGACCGATGCGAGAGCCGAGCGCACCTTCATCTCCACCTGCGGGGCCGAGACTCGTGGCCCGGCGGATGCCTTCGACCACCTGGAGGTGAGCGACGACGACATCGTCTACCTCTCCGGCTACTCCCTGGCCGATGATGCCTCCAGGACGGCGCTGGAGCGGCTGGCCGGGAGGTTGATCGAGGCCCGGGCGGGGTGCACGGCACTGTTCGACGTCTCCCCCATGGTCGGTTCGGTCCCCATGAGCGCGTTGGAGCGCATCGGTGGACTGGCGCCCATCTGGTCCCTCAACGAGCGTGAGGCCGGGCTGCTCGCCGGCCGCCTGGGGCTGCGGGCGGAGATCGGCGACCACGGTGCTGTCTGCGAGACGCTGGCGTCCAGGCTCGGCATCGTCCTGGTACGGGCCGGGGCGCAGGGCTCCTGGTTCTCCGATGGGGGTCGGGCACGCCACACCCCGAGCATCCCGGTGACACCGGTGGACACCAATGGGGCCGGGGACGCGCACTCCGGTGTCCTGGCCGCGGCCCTGGCCCGGGGCGTCGATCTGACGACGGCGCTGCGCTGGGCGAATGTGGCCGGCGCCTTGACCACGACGCGCTTCGGTCCGGCCACCTGCCCGAGTGAGGCGGAGATCAGGGCCCTGGCGTAGGAGGCCCCGCCGTCACGTCTGTCGTGGCTACGGCGAGGCGTCGGGCGACCTCGCGCCGGTCGACCTTCCCACTGGGGCGCAGCGGCAGGGACTCCAGGACAACAACCCGTTTGGGGGCGTGCGCACCGTCCAGCCGGGCGCGGACCGCCTCGCGCAGGGCGGCGCCGTCCCACCGGTGCGAGCGGTCCCGGTGCCCACTCGGCTCGAGCGCGACGGCGGCGACCACGCGGCTTCCCCACTGCTCGTCGGGCAGGCCGACGACGCAGGCCTCGGCAACGCCCTCGATGCCGGCGAGGGCCTCCTCCACGTGGCGGGGCTCGACTTTGACGCCCCCGGTGATGATGACGTCGTCCAGGCGTCCCAGGACCTCCAGGCGCCCGTCGGGGTGCAGTCGGCCGCGGTCGGAGGTGGCCAGGACGCGTTTGCCGCCGCTGCGGTGAAAGCCCTCGCCTGCGTCGTCGGGCGTGCGGCCGGAGGGTTGGAGGTAGTCCTCGGCCAGGACCGGACCGGAGATGAGGATGCGGCCGGCGCCCTCGGCATCGGGCTCCTGGATGGCGATCTCGACCCCCTCCAGGGGACGGCCGTCGTAGACGCAGCCGCCGCCGGTCTCGCTCATGCCGTAGGTGGTGACCACGGTGATGCCGGAGCTTCGAGCCCGGGCCAGCAGCCCGGGGTCGGCGGCGGCACCACCCAGGAGGACGGCGTCGACCGTGGACAGGGCCCGGCCGGCCGCCGGGTCCTGCAGGATGCGCACCAGCTGGGTGGGGACCAGGGAGACATAGAGCCGGGAGGCGGCCGGACCGGTGAGCGGGTGCGCCGAGCTCAGGGCGTCCGCGAGCGCCGTCGGGCTGAATCCTGCGCTCGTGTCGACCACGACGGGCTCGGTTCCGGCCTCCAGGGAGCGGATGAGGATCTGCAGGCCGGCGACGTGGTGGGCGGGCAGGGGCAGGAGCCAGGTTCCCGGGCCGCCGAGGCGCGCGTGGGTGGCGCGGGCGGAGGCCACCAGGGCGGCGGCGCTCATGGCGATGAGCCTGCCGGTGCCGGTGGTGGAGCCGGAGGTGCGCAGGATGAGGTCGGTGCGCGCAGGGATGCGGGTGATGCGGCGGGTCAGGTCGGCGCGGACCTGGGAGGGGTCCTCCTCGGGACCGATGGGTACGAGCGGCGGAGGAGGCGCGTCCGTCCGGTCGGCTCCGTCCACGGCGGTGGACGCTGGACGGCCATCGCGGCTGGCGAGCAGGCCGCGCAGGGCCAGGCGCTCGGCGAGGGCGGTGCGCAGGGCGGCGACGTCGTCGGGGGCGGTTCCGCCAGTCAGGAGGCGGAGGGCGGGCGGGGCGGGCACGGCATGATCGTGCCACGGCCCCGGCCGGATGGGGACGAGCCGGCGTGGACGGGAGGGTCCGGGCAGGTGAGGGGTCTGCGGGACCGTCCGGCTCGGTTAGGGTTGGTCCATGCGTATCGTCCTCATCGTCCTGGTGTTCGCTCTGACGCTGTACGCCCTGCTGGACTGCGCACGCACGCCGGATGAGGGCATGCCGGCCAGGATGCCGAAGTACCTGTGGATCACCCTGGTCGTCCTGTTCCCGACCATCGGCCCGATCGCCTGGATCATCGTCTCGCGGGTCAAGGCCGCCGAGGAGCGCGGCGGTTACGTCGAGCCCACCGTGTGGTCCTCCCGGGAGGGCACGAGCTTCCGTCGCCCGCAGCGCGCCCGGCCCACGGCGCCCGACGACGATCCGGAGTTCCTCAGGGGCCTGGAGCAGGACATCCGCCGTCGCAAGCACCACCCGCAGGAGCCGGCCGGCGGTCACGACGGCAGCAATGACGGGACTGACGAGGGTCCTGACGCCGGCGGGACCGACCGGTCCGGGACCGACCAGCACTGACCGGGGACGCGCCGGCCGGCCGTGTCGCTGCGCCCTCAGGGCAGGGCGGGGCGCGCCTGGGGCCAGGGGGTGGTGTCGACGTCGTATCCGTGGGCGGCGGCGTGGATGAGCCAGTCGCCGGGGATCCAGGTTCGCCCGATGAGCTGGGGGTGCTCGGGCATGTAGCGCACCGACCACAGGATGAGGACGAGCTCGGCCCACTGGGCCCGGATCTTGAGCCGCACGGAGCCGGAGGAGTTGGCTGCGGCGATGATGATCTCTCCGGTGGCGGTGAGCTGGACCTCCTGGATGTCGGCGTAGGAGATGGGCATGACGCCCTCCCCCGTGCCCAGGTAGATGCCGTGGGTGGACACGGTCAGGCGGGCGCCGGCCAGGTGGCGCCACTTCTCGACGGCGTCGGCCTCGGCGGAGCGTCGGCGCCGGTGGTTGAGATAGGCCTGTCCACCGAAGAAGGCGGCCGTCAGGGCCAGGCCGACGGGGCCTCCGGCCAGGAAGAAGCCTCGGGAGGGGTTGTAGGTGGCGTCCCCGCGCCGCCACAGGAGCAGCTCGGCGTCGCAGGTGGCCAGCATGACCTCACCGGACCCCAGGGCCGGGCGCACGGGGTCGATGGTCGGTGAGACCGGGTTGGGGCGCCGACCCTGGCGGGTGGCGGTCAGGACGGCGGCGGTGTGCCACCACACGAAGTCCTGCCCGGTCCAGGGGCGGCGTGGGGCGGGGCGGGCGCGGCCGGGACGGAGGACCT